>NZ_JAANNO010000006.1:0-94224 GCF_011250645.1 Motilibacter aurantiacus | reverse complement strand
TGCCGCGTTCCTGCCGCGTTCCTGCCGCGTTCCTGCCGCGTCCCTGCCGCGTTCCTGCCGCGTTCCTGCCGCGTTCCTGCCGCCTTCCTGCCGCCTTCCTGCCGCTCAACCCGGCAGCGCATCGGCCGATCAGGAGGGGAGACCTGCCGCCGGCCCGGGGGCAGCCGGCGTCAGGAGGCCTTGCGTGGACCAGCGCGCGCAGACGGGGACGTCTCCCTACGCGTTCTACGCGGTCCCGGACGAGGCAGCCGCCGAGGAGCAGGCGCCCACGCCGCTCTCCCGGCGGCACGGGGAGGTGCCCGCAGTCGCCGGACGGCACGCCGCGCCGTCCGGGGCCGAGACGCTCGACCTCGGCGCCCTGCTCGTGGCGACCCTGGACCTGGGAGCCTCCGACCTGCACCTCACGGCCGGCGCGCGCCCGGCGCTGCGCGTCGACGGCGAGCTCCGCCAGATCGAGGGCCAGCCGGTGCTCAAGCCCGCCGTGCTGCAGCAGGCGGTCTACGGCATCCTCACCCAGCGTCAGCGCGAGCGGCTCGAGGAGACGCTGGAGCTCGACCTCGCGTACAGCATGCCCGGCCGGGCCCGCTTCCGCGTCAACGTCTACCGCCAGCGCGACTCGCTGGGCGCGGTCTTCCGGACGATCCCGTTCCAGATCCGCCCGCTCGAGCAGCTGAACGTGCCGCCCGCGGTCGCCGGCTTCGCGGCCCTCGAGCGCGGCTTCGTGCTGGTCACCGGGCCGACCGGCTCGGGCAAGTCCACGACGCTGGCCGCGCTGCTCGACCTGGCGAACCGCACCCGTAGCGACCACATCATGACCGTCGAGGACCCGATCGAGTTCCTGCACAGCCATCAGCGCTGCCTGGTGAACCAGCGCGAGGTCGGCGAGGACACCAAGTCGTTCCAGGACGCGCTCAAGCACGTGCTGCGCCAGGACCCGGACATCATCCTCGTCGGCGAGCTGCGCGACCTGGAGACCATCGGCGTGGCCCTCACCGCGGCCGAGACCGGCCACCTCGTGCTCGCGACGCTGCACACCCAGGACGCCGCACAGACCATCGACCGGCTGATCGACGTCTTCCCTCCGCACCAGCAGCAGCAGGTCCGCACCCAGCTGGCCGGCGCGCTGCAGGGCGTCGTCTGCCAGACGCTGGTCAAGCGGGCGGACGGCGCCGGCCGCACCGTTGCCGCGGAGGTGCTCGTCGTCACCCCCGCGGTCCGCAACATGATCCGCGACGGCAAGACGCACCAGATCTACTCCGCGATGCAAGCCGGTGCCGCGCACGGCATGCAGTCGCTCGACCAGTCCCTCGCGCAGCTGGTGCGCCAGGGGACCGTCACGTACGACACGGCGCTCGAGAAGTGCCACAACGTCGAGGACTTCAAGCGCCTCGCAGGCCGGGCCTGAGGAGGCAGCAGCGATGGCATCCACCGCAACGTTCGAGTACAGCGTCCGCGACCGCTCGGGGCAGATGGTCAAGGGCAAGCTGACCGGCGAGTCGCAGGCCGCCGTCGTGGCGAAGCTGCGGGCGCAGGGCTACGCGCCGGTGAGCGTCAAGAAGTCCGGCTCCGGGCTGCAGAAGGAGCTGTCGATCCCCGGCCTGAGCAAGCGCGTCACGCTCAAGGACCTCGCGGTCATGTCGCGGCAGTTCGCGACGATGATCAACTCCGGGCTCTCGCTGCTGCGGGCACTCGACATCCTGTCCTCCCAGACCGAGAACCAGGAGCTCGCCCGCGTCCTCGGCCTCGTGCGGGCCGACATCGAGTCCGGCATCTCGCTCTCCTCGGCACTGGCCAAGCACCCCAACGCGTTCCCGCCCCTGTTCGTCAGCATGTGCCGGGCCGGTGAGGTCGGCGGCTTCCTGGACTCGGTGCTCCTGCAGATCGCGGAGAACTACGAGGCCGAGGTCAAGCTCCGCGGCAAGATCAAGTCGGCGATGACCTATCCGGTCGTCGTGTTCGTGATCGCCATCCTCGCCGTCGTCGGCATGCTGCTGTTCGTCGTGCCGGTCTTCGCCAACATGTTCAGCGATCTCGGCGGTGAGCTGCCCGCGCCGACCAAGGCGCTCGTCTTCCTCTCCTCGGCGCTGAAGGTGGTCGCGCCCGCCCTGGTCCTGGCCGGCATCGTCTCCTTGTTCACCTGGCCGAAGGTGAAGCACAAGCCGCAGGTGCGCAACGTCCTCGACCCCATCAAGCTCAAGCTGCCGATCTTCGGGAAGCTGTCGCAGAAGATCGCGCTGAGCCGCTTCACCCGCAACCTGGGCACGATGATGCGTTCCGGAGTCCCGATCCTGCAGTCGCTGGAGATCGTCGGCTCGACCGCGGGCAACGTCGTGCTGCAGCGTGCGGTCACGGACGTCTCGGAGGCCGTGCGCCGTGGAGAGTCGCTGGCGAGGCCGCTCGAGCGCCACTCCGTCTTCCCGCCGATGGTCGTGCAGATGCTCGTGGTCGGCGAGGACACCGGGGCGCTCGACACGATGCTGCACAAGATCTCCGACTTCTACGACCAGGAGGTCGAGGCGACGGCGGAGTCGCTGACCAGCCTCATCGAGCCGTTGATGATCGCGGTGCTCGGCGGCGTCATCGGGTCGATGATCATCGCGCTCTACATGCCGATCTTCGGGGTCTTCGACCTGATCAAATGAGCCGGCCGGTGGGCCTCCCCGGAACGCACGAAGGCCTCGACGGCAGCGGGGCGGCGCTGCCGGAGGCCTTCGTGGTCCGAGGCGGGGCCGATGGCGGGAGTCGCCTCGCGGCGAGTGGCCGAACGCGAGCGCCGGCGGAGCTGACGACGCGACGGCGGTCCTTCATGAGACCCGGGGACATCGCCCCCATCTACCCTGCCTGAGCTGCAACCGGGCACGTGGTCGGCGCATTCCCCGGGTAGCGGACGGACCGGAGGGAAGAACCCGGCGCAGCGGCGGCTCGGCATCGGGGAGGCACCACGTGAGCGCTCTGGAGCCGGGCGACGCCCACCAGCGCCCGGTGGACAACTCGCGGCACGGGCGGCTGGCGTTCCGGGCGCGCCCACCGGTCGCTCAACCGGCGCGGAGTGGGCTCCTCCGTCTGGGCGACGGGGGCTCGGGGGAGCTCGCGCTGGGGTGGGTGCCGGCTGCCGCCGCCGAGCGGCCGGTCCGGCTCGTGCTCCTCCTGCACGGCGCGGGAGGCTCGGCCCGGCACGGGCTCGACCTGCTGCTGCCGGTCGCGGAGGAGCGCGGGCTCCTGCTGCTCGCTCCGAAGTCCCGCCACGCGACCTGGGACGTCATCATCGGCGGCTACGGCCCCGACGTGCAACGCGTCGACCGCCTGCTCGACCAGGTCACGGACGGGTACGCGGTCACCGGCCTCACGGTCGCCGGGTTCTCCGACGGCGCGTCCTACGCCCTGTCGCTCGGGATCGGCAACGGCGACGTCTTCGACTCCGTCGTCGCCTTCTCCCCGGGCTTCGCCGCTCCTCTGGTGCGGCACGGACGGCCTCGCGTCTTCGTCTCCCACGGCACGCGCGACGAGGTGCTGCCCGTCGACGTGTGCAGCCGCCGACTGGTGCCCCGGCTGCAGGGCGACGGGTACGCGGTGACGTACCACGAGTTCGACGGCGGCCACGTGGTGCCAGGCCCGGTCGTCGATCAGGCCGCCGACTGGATGGACGAGCCGGCATAGCTGCGGCCGGGTAGGCCTAACAGGCCGGTAGGCCCGGTAGGCCCGGCACGCCGGCAGCCCCGGGCGACGGCGGAGGGCTCACCGGGGCGCGTGGTCGTGCGAGCGCAGGTCGGCCGACCGGCCCCGGACCGGGATGGCCGAGGTCGACGGGAAGAGCAGGTCGACGAACCGCTCGGCGGTCGGCTGCGGCTCGTGGTTCGCCAGCCCGGGGCGCTCGTTGGCCTCGATGATGACGTAGTCCGGGCCATCGACCCGGGGCACGAGCAGGTCCAGGCCGGTGACCGGGACGTCGAGAGCGCGCGACGCGGCTTCGGCGACGTCGCGCAGGTGCGGGTGCAGCCGCGCGGTGCAGTCGTGGATGGTCCCGCCCGTGTGCAGGTTCGCGGTCCGCCGCACGGCCAGCTCGACCCCCTCGGCGAGCACGGAGTCCATGTCGTAGCCGGCCTCGCGCACGGTGTCGACGGTCCCGCCGTCCAACGGGATGCGGGACTCGCCCCCGGTCGCCGCCGCCCGGCGCCGGCTCTGGGCCTCGATGAGCTCGCGGACGGTGTGGCGCCCCGTGCCGAACACGCGCGCGGGCACGCGTACCGCCGCTGCGACCACCCGGTGCCCGATGACCACGATGCGCAGGTCCTGGCCCTCGACGAGCTCCTCGAGCAGGACCTCCGGGCAGAAGGACCGGGCGAGCTCGACCGCCTCCCGCAGCTCCGCCGGCGTCGAGGCCCCGACGGTGATCCCACGCCCCTGCTCACCGCGGACGGGCTTGACGACCAGCCGGCCGACGTCCCTCAGGAACGCCTCGTCCTGCTCGTCGCCGCGCGCCAGGGCACCGCGCGGCACACGCAGCCCCTCGCGGGCGAGGATGCGCCGGGTGACCTGCTTGTCGTCGCACCGGCTCAACGCGACCGCCGACGTCAGCTCCGACAGTGACTCCCGGGTGACGACCCTGCGCCCGCCGTGCGACAGGCGCAGCTCGCCCCACTCCGGGTCCAGCACCTCCACGACGATGCCCCGACGCCGTGCCTCGTCGGCGATGATCCGGGCGTACGGGTTGAGCCGCTCGTACCCGTCGTCCGGGGGAGCAGCGAAGAGCCGTTCGTTGATCGGGTTCTTGCGCTTGATGCAGTAGACCGGCACGCGCTCGAAGCCGAGCTTCTCGTAGAGCCGGATGGCCCGGACGTTGTCGTGCAGCACCGAGAGGTCGATGTACGCCCGGCCGCGTGCCCGATAGCGCTCGGCGAGGGCGCGGACCAGAGCCTCGCCGACGTTCGGCAGGCTGGCCTGCCGGTCCACCGCGAGGCACCAGAGGCTGGCCCCGCGCTCGGGGTCGCCGAAGGCTCGCACGTGGTCGACCCCTGTGACCGTCCCGACGATCTCGCCGGTCCGGTCGTCGGTCGCGACCAGGTAGGTGAAGGTGCGGCCGTGCTGGTTCTGCCAGACCTGCTCGATGTCGGCGGTCATCATGCCGCAGGAGGCGTAGATGCGGTTGATCTCCTGCACGTCGGCCAGGCTCGTGACGGCGCGCACGCTGAGCGGGGCCTCACCGAGCGGCGCTTGCATGTAGCGGTGCAGCCACAGCCGATAGGTGAACGACGGATCCACGAACACCTCGTCGGGTGCGCGGTGGACAAGCACGTGCGGGTCCCTGGCGTACACGCAGATGTCGCGGTGGCCCGGCTCCTCCACGCGCAGCAGCTGCAGGACCTGGGACTGGTCGGCGAAGGTGTGGCCGAAGATGAGGCGCCCCCAGCCGCAGTCCAGGGCCACGTCCGGGGTCATCCGCTCGTCGGTACCGCCTGGCGGCTCCCGCCAGCTGTCGGTGGAGAGGGTGCCGTGCTCGAGCCACCGCCCCGCGTGCCTGGCGTCCCTGCCCATGTCAGCCTCCCTGGTCGACGTCGTGGGCCTGCAGCCACATTCCCCGAAGCCCGGGCCTGTCACCGCGCAGCGGGACGGGCCCCGCGCCGCGGATGCGTGCAGCTCCTTGCGGCGGGCGCGGCGTCGTCGTCGGCCGGCTGCGGGCGGGAGGGGCCGTCTGGGCGCTGCCGTCCACGTCGGGCCTCCCGCGGAGGGGCCGACGTGCTCGCGGGGGGCAACAGGGCGCCTCGTGCTGGCTCATGTGCCTCGGCTCTTGCTCGCGGAACAGTGGTCAGGTACGCCCCTGTCTGGACGCGAACGGCCCGGTGCCACCGGCCGAAGTGCAGCTTTACATACCGTAGGAGGGCGGGTGCAAACAGTCCTCGTGGGCTCGCGGTCGACCGGTGCGTCGGTGCCACGCCGGCCGGGTCGGCTCCTGCCGGCCGACGATCTCGTGCCCGACGCGCTCGAGCCCGGCCCCGCACACGTCCATCGCTGCGATCTGGTCGTGTCTCGGCCGGGCGAGGATGCCCGTGTAGTGCGCACGCCGGCCACCTCGTCGAGCGCGGAGCGGCGCGGCGTGCGTGCGAGGGCTGCACGCCCCCCCCGGACGCGTCCAGGGGGCCTGGCCGCCGTCCGCAGGGACGCCCCAGCGACCCGCCTGCATAGCCATACAGGGGAGTGCATACAATGGCGTCATGTCCAAGGTGCTCGCCTCGCTCCCCGTCGGCTCCCGTGTCGGGATCGCCTTCTCCGGTGGCCTCGACACGTCCGTCGCCGTGGCCTGGATGCGCGAGAAGGGCGCGGTGCCGTGCACCTACACGGCCGACCTCGGGCAGTACGACGAGCCGGAGATCGAGACGGTCCCCGGCCGGGCGGCCGCGTACGGCGCGGAGGTCGCCCGGCTGGTCGACTGCCGCTCCGCGCTGGTGGAGGAGGGGCTCGCCGCGCTGGCCTGTGGTGCCTTCCACATCAAGTCCGGTGGCCGCGCCTACTTCAACACCACGCCCCTCGGCCGCGCCGTCACCGGCACGCTGCTGGTGCGCGCGATGCTCGAGGACGACGTGCAGATCTGGGGCGACGGCTCCACCTTCAAGGGCAACGACATCGAGCGGTTCTACCGGTACGGGCTGCTCGCGAACCCCTCGCTGCGCATCTACAAGCCCTGGCTCGACGCCGACTTCGTCGGTGAGCTCGGCGGCCGGACCGAGATGTCGCAGTGGCTGGCTGCGCGCGGCCTGCCCTACCGCGACAGCGTCGAGAAGGCGTACTCGACCGACGCGAACATCTGGGGCGCCACGCACGAGGCCAAGTCCCTCGAGCACCTCGACACCGGCATCGAGATCGTCGAGCCGATCATGGGCGTGCGGTTCTGGGACCCCGCGGTCGAGATCGCCCCGGAGGACGTGACGGTCACGTTCGAGCAGGGCCGTCCGGTCGCCGTCAACGGCCGTCGCTTCGACGACCCGGTCGCCCTGGTGCTCGAGGCGAACGCGATCGGCGGCCGGCACGGGCTCGGCATGTCCGACCAGATCGAGAACCGGATCATCGAGGCCAAGAGCCGGGGGATCTACGAGGCGCCCGGCATGGCGCTGCTGCACGCGGCGTACGAGCGCCTGGTGAACGCCATCCACAACGAGGACACCATCGCGATCTACCACGCGGAGGGCCGCCGGCTCGGGCGCCTGCTCTACGAGGGCCGCTGGCTCGACCCGCAGTCGCTGATGCTGCGCGAGTCCCTGCAGCGCTGGGTGGCCGCCGCGGTGACGGGCTCGGTCACGCTGCGGCTGCGCCGCGGCGAGGACTACTCCCTGCTGGACACCACCGGCCCGGCGCTGAGCTACCACCCGGACAAGCTGTCGATGGAGCGGACGGAGGAGGCTGCGTTCGGGCCGGTCGACCGCATCGGCCAGCTGACGATGCGCAACCTCGATATCGCCGACTCCCGGTCCAAGCTCGAGCAGTACGCCCGGCTCGGGCTGGTGGGCGGCGGCCCGACGCTGGCCGGCGGGGCATCCACCGACCTCATCGGCGCCCTGCGCGAGGGCGGCGCCACCGCCATCGCGGCGGGCACGCGCGACACCGGCGGCACCGAGCTGCTGGACGCCGCGGCGATCGAGTCCGGCACCGACTGAGAGCGGCTAGACCACGGCCTTCAGCGCCGCGCCGAGCAGGGCCGCGGCCTCGGGGAACCGGCTGGGGTCCTCGCCGGCGAAGTTGAGCCGGACGTACGGGCCGGACGGCTCGGCGGGGAACCACTCGGTGCCGGGGGCGACGAGGACGCCGCGTGCCTCGCCCTCGCGGACGAGCTGCTCGACGTCCGTGCCGTCCGGCAGCCGGGCCCAGAGGTTCAGGCCCCCTGCCGGCACGTGCTCGACGTGCAGCTGCGGGGCGTGCTCGCGCACGCTCGCGACGAGCAGGTCCCGGCGGTCGCGCAGCTGGCGCCGCATGGCGCGCAGGTGGCCGGCCCACCCGGGCTGGGTCACGACGTCCAGGGCGGCCGCCTGGAGCACGCCGCTGACGTACATCGTCTCGGCGGCGCGGTCGGCGAGGACCCGCTCGCGGGCCGGGCCGCGGGCGACGACCGCGGCCACGCGCAGGGCCGGCGACACGCTCTTCGTCAGCGACCGGAGGTAGACGACGTGGCCGTCGGCGTCCTGGCCCACGAGCGGCCGGGGCTCGGCGTCGATCGCCAGGTCGTGCGCCCAGTCGTCCTCGACGAGGAACGCGCCCCGGGCGCGCACGACGTCGAGCACCGCCCGGGCGGTGCCAGCGGGCCACTGCGTGCCGGCGGGGTTGGCGAAGGTCGGCTGCGCGTAGAAGGCCCGGGCGCCGGTCAGGGCGAAGGCACGGTCCACCTCGTCCGGGTCGGGCCCGTGCGCCCCGCTCGGGACCGGCACGAGCGTGACCCCGACCTGCTCGGCGGCCAGGATCGCGCCCCAGTACGTGGGGGACTCCACGAGCAGCGGCCGGCCCGGGCCGACCAGCGCCCGGAAGACCGAGCTGAGACCGCTCTGGCTGCCCGCCGCGACGAGCACGTCGCGCGGGGCGGGCGCGCCCCCGGGGGGTGCGCCGACCGCGGTCTGCGCCGCGAACCACGCCTGCAGCTCGGGCAGGCCGGCGACGGGGGACCGGGTCAGCGCCGTCTCGGCCCGGGCCGCCCGGGACAGCGCCGCGCGCACCAGGCGCTCGGGCAGCAGCTCACGGGCCGGGTAGCCCGAGTGCAGCCCGATCGCGTCGGGCAGCGACGCCCGCTGCGTGGAGGAGAGCGCAGCGCGTCCGGTCCGCGGGCCCAGTGCCGAGGTCTGCCAGCCGTAGTCCGCCGGCCGCGACGGCCCCGACGCGCTGACGAAGGTGCCGACCCCGGGCCGGGTCTCGACGAGGCCGAGGCCGACGAGCTGCCGGATCGCGCGCTGGACGGTCACCGGGCTGGCCCCGTGCTCGGCCACGAGGGCGCGGCTCGAGGGCAGGCGCGTCCCGGCGGGGGCGTCGGCCACCCATAAACGGAGTGCGGCGACGATCCGCGCCGCGCTATCGTCAGCCATGTCAGTACAGAGTAGCGCTATCGGCCCTAGCCCGGTCGTGATATCGCAGCGACCCGGGCTCGCCTGGGGCCTCGTCGGGGTCACGGCCTTCTCGTTCACGGTCCCGTTCACCCGGTACGCGACCGGCGACGGGCTCTCGCCGCTGTTCGTCGGAGCGGGCCGGGCCGTCGTGGCCGCCGCGCTGGCCGCCGTCGTCCTGGCCGTGACACGGCAGCGCCTGCCGGCGGCCCGGCAGTGGCTGCGGCTCGCCGTGGTCGCCGGCGGGGTGGTGGCCGGCTTCCCGCTGCTGACGGCGTACGCGCTCGAGGAGGCGCCGGCCGCGCACGGCGCGGTCGTCATCGGCCTGCTGCCGGCCGCGACGGCGGTGATGGGCGTGCTGCGCGGCCGTGAGCGGGTGCCGGGCGCCTTCTGGGCCTTCGCGGCGCTGGGGGCCGCCGCAGTGGGTGCGTTCGCTGCCGTGCAGAACGGCGGCCTCGGGGTGCTGCACCGGGCGGACCTGCTGCTGTTCGCCGCCGTGCTCGCCGCCGCCGTCGGCTACGCGGAGGGCGGGCTGCTCGCCCGAGAGCTGGGCGCCTGGCAGACGGTGTCGTGGGCGCTGCTGCTCGCCGCGCCGCTCATGACCGTGCTCACCGGGGCCTCCGTCGCCCAGGCGGCGCCGTCCGGGACCGCGCTGCAGTGGCTCGCCTTCGCGTACCTCTCCGCCGTGAGCATGTACCTCGGCTTCTTCGCGTGGTACCGAGGGCTCGCGATCGGGCCCATCACCCAGGTCAGCCAGGTCCAGCTGGTGCAGCCGGTCCTGAGCATCCTCTGGGCGGCGCTGCTCCTGCACGAGCAGCTGAGCGCCGCCACCGCGGCCGGCGGCCTGGCCGTCGTCGCGTGCGCCCGCAGCGCCGTCCGCACCCGGCAGAACAGGAGATCGAGCTGATGCGCCACACCCCGAGGTTCCTGCTCACCGACCCCGAGGAGGTGAAGCGACTCGTCCGTGAGAACCCGTGGGCGACCTTCGTCAGCTCCACGGCGGGCGGGCTCGTCGCCTCGCACTACCCGGCGCTGCTGGACGAGACGGCCGACGGGATCACGCTCCTCAGCCACTTCGGCCGCCCGGACGAGGTCGCGCACGAGCTCGGGCGGCACCAGATGCTCGTCATCGTCCAGGGGCCGCACGACTACATCTCCCCGAGCTGGTACGCCCCCGGCGAGCTCGTCCCGACGTGGAACCACGTCACCGCCCACCTCTACGGGACGCCGGAGACCCTCGACGAGGAGGAGAACTACGCCGTCCTCTGCAACCTCACCGAGCACTTCGAGCACCACCACGCCGGCGGCCGCTCGCTGGCCGAGGACGAGGCGGGGACGCGCCGGGCGGCCAGGGGCACGGTCGGGCTGCGCCTGCGCGTCGACCGGTTCGACGCGCGGGCCAAGCTCAGCCAGAACAAGCCCGCCGACGTGCGGGCGGAGATCATCGCGCGGCTGGACGAGCGCAACCCGGCGCTCGCCGCGGAGATGCGCCGGGTGGCGGCGACCTGAGCCCCGGCGGCGGCGTCAGCCGGGGCGTACCCGCCGGATGCGGACCGGCCCGCGCGCCGTGCCCGGGTCGACGACGGCGCCGCGCTGGGTGACGACGACTTGCCCGGCCGCGGCGAGCCGGCGCGCGGCGGACCGGACGGGCTCCATGAGGTCGCGCCAGTCCTCGGTGCCGCCGATTGCCCGGGCGGCCTCCGACGGGCAGATCGTCGAGCCGTCGGCCCGAGCCTCCAGCAGCGCGAGGATCGCCTCCTCGAGCGCTCGGTCGGTCGGGGGTCCGGGCGTGCGGGGCACGCCCCCATGCTCCCGGACTCCCGCCGGTGCGGCACCTCGGCGTGTGACTGGGCCGGGGCGCGGGTACGCGGCGGGTGAGCCGACTGCCCGGCGTCGGCGGAGACGGAGCTGACGTGCACGTACGCCGCGAGAAGCGGTCCTGGATGCGACGCGGGGTCGGCGCGGGAGCGGTCCTCGCCCTGCTGCCCGCCCTGGCCGGCCTCGCGCCCGCCGGCGCCGCCGAGCCGCCCCCGCCCCCGCCGGACGGCACGATCTTTGAGCCCGAGCGCCTTCCCTACGGGCCGGAGGTGCCCGGCAAGCTGACGGTCCCCGCCGGCTTCACGGTCACCGAGTACGCCGCCGGCCTCGGCAACCCGCGCATCCTGGCCGTCGGCCCGGACGGCACGGTCTATGCGACCCGGCGGCAGACCGGCGACGTGATCGCCCTGCTCGACACGGACCGCGACGGCGACGCGGACCGGACCGTCCGCGTGGCGCACGGGCTGAAGCGGGTCAACGGGATCACCGTGCACGAGAACGTGCTCTACCTCGCCACCGACAAGAAGATCCTGACCGCCCCGCTCCGTGGCGCCGGCACGATCGGCCGGCTGCGCACGATCGTGGACGACCTTCCCGACGCCGGCCAGCACCCGAACCGCACGCTCGCCGTCGGGCCGGACGGCTACCTCTACGTCACGGTCGGCAGCACCTGCAACGCCTGTGACGACACCAACCCCGAGAACGCGACGATTCTGCGCATGCCGCTCGACGGCAAGGGCCGCATCATCTACGCGAAGGGCCTGCGCAACACCATCGGGTTCGGCTGGGTGCCCGGCACCCGGGCCCTCTACGGCATGGACCACGGCTCGGACTGGCGGGGGGACGACCAGCCGCCGGAGGAGCTCAACCGCATCGAGCGGGGGGCGAACTACGGCTGGCCGTGGTGCTTCGCGGACAAGCAGGTCGACCCCTACATCCCGAACCAGCCGACCCCTTTCACCAAGTCGCGATTCTGCGCCGCCACCAAGGCGCCTGCGCTGACCTACCAGGCACACAGTGCACCACTTCAGATGCTCTTCTCGACGAGTGCGTCCTTCCCGCGTGACTACCGGGGAGACGCGTTCGTCGCCATGCGCGGGTCCTGGAACCGCAGCCAGCCGGCCGGCTACAAGGTGGTGCGCGTCCGGTTCGACGGCACCACGCCGGTCGCGGTCGAGGACTTTCTCACCGGCTTCCTGACGGCCGACGGCACCGGGGTCTACGGCCGCCCGGTCGGCCTCGCCCAGCTGCCCGACGGGTCGCTGCTCGTGGGCGACGACACCATGGGGACGGTCTACCGGGTGGCCGCGACCCGCTGACCGGTACGCCGCCGTGCGGCCGGCGCGACCAGTAGCGCCAGCCCCACGGCGGCGAGCCCGGCCCCGGCGTACGCGACGGCGGGCGGGGCCGCGGCCTCGAGCACCCGCCCGCCGAGCAGGCCGCCGCTGGCGATGCCGACGTTCCAGCTGCTGTTGACGACGCTGGGCGCGAGGTCGGGGCTGCCCGGCGTGGCGTGCAGCGCCGCGGTCTGCAGCAGGGTGGGGAGAGCGCCGAAGGCCACACCCCAGGCGAACACGGCCGCGGTGGCCGCCCAGGGCGAGGACGCCGGCCCGCCGAGCGCGACGAGGGCGGCCACCGTGAGCGCGAAGGCCCCCGTCAGCCCGGGGCGCAGCCGCCGGTCGGCCAGGGCGGCGGCGGCCGAGAGCCCGAGCAGGCTGCCGACGCCGTACGCGAGCAGGGCCGCCCCGAGCGCTGCCTCCGGCACCCCGGCGTTCCGCAGCAGCGGGCTGATGTACGTGTAGGCCGTGTAGTGGCCGAGGGTGAAGACCATGATGGTCACGGCCACCACGAGCAGCGCGGGCCGGCGCAGGGCGGCCCCGATCGACAGGGCGGGGCCGGCCGCGGACGGTGCCGGGGCGGCGGGCAGCATGCGGGCCGCGCCCAGGGCGAGCACCAGCAGCCCCGCGCCGGCCAGGGTGAACGCCCAGCGCCAGCCCACCGCCGTGCCGAGGAACGTGCCGAGCGGCACGCCGAAGCTCAGGGCCAGCGCGTTCCCGGCGTTGACGTAGGCGATGGCGCGCCCGGCCTGCTCCGGGCGGGCGGCGGTCACCGCCAGCGCCACCACGATCGAGAACACGCCGGCGTGGGCGAGGCCGCCGAGCACCCGGGCGACCAGGGTCGCCCAGAAGCCGGCCGCCGAGGCCACGAGCAGGTTGCTGACCGCGTACGTCAGCAGCACCGCGACGAGCGCGGTCCGGCGCGGCCAGCGGACCAGGAGCGCCGTCAGCGGGATGGAGCCGACGACGACCACCACCGCGTAGACCGAGACGAGCAGCCCGACGCGCGACTCCGGCACCCCGAGGTCCGCCCCCATCTCCGACAGCAGGCCCACCGGGAGGATCTCGGTGGTCAGCGCTGCGAAGATCGTGGCCCCGAGCAGGGTCAGCATCCCCACCGGCAGGCGGGGGAGCGGGACGGCAGGAGGAGCTGTCGGGGCGGCGGGGGAGAGCACCCTCCCATTAAACTCCCTCCACGAGCTTTATGGAGGCGGTCGTGAGCCGGATCGAGGGACGGGCGCTGGCACTGCTGCAGGCCGTGCACGCGGACCCGGGGCTGACCCGGGCGGAGGCGGCGCGGCGGCTCGGGCTCGGGACCGGGGCGGCGACCGAGCTGGTGGGGCGGCTCGTGACCGCGCAACTGCTCACCGAGCGGCCGGCGCCGCCGAGCGGCTCGCGCGGCCGGCCCACGCGCCACCTGGTGGCGCACCCCGCCGGGCCGGTGGTCCTGGCCCTCTCCATCACCCACGAGTCCTGGCGGCTGGACGCGGTCGAGCTGGGCGGCACCGCGCTGGCCACCGTCGCCGAGCCGCACACCGGTCGGGTCGAGGCGGTGCTGCCCGCCGTCGCGCAGGCGGTCGGGGAGCTGCGCGCCCGCTTCGAGGGGCGGGTGCGCGGGCTGGGTGTCTCCGCGCCGGGCACGGTTCTGGAGGGCAGGTACCTCGACGCGGCGAACCTCGACTGGCACGCGGTCGACCTGCACGCCGTGTGGCCGGGCGCCGAGGTGATCGTCGCGGACAACGACACCACGCTGGCGGCCCTCGCGGAAGGCCGCCGCGGGGCTGCGGTGGACGCCGCGCTCGCGATCCACGTCCGCATCGAGGCGGGGCTCGGCGGCGCGGTGCTCGACGGTGGGCGACTGGTGCGCGGCGCGCGCGGCGTCGCGGGCGAGTTCGGCCACATGCCGTTCGGCGACCCCGAGCTCACCTGTCCCTGCGGCGCCCGCGGCTGCTGGGGGATCGCCGTGGACGGGACCGCCCTGGCCCGGCTGCTCGGCGCTGCCCCACCGGCCAACCCCATCAGCTACGGGCAGCGGGTGCTCCGAAGGGCGCGCAGCGGCGACGCCGCCTCCCGCGCCGCCGCCGAGCAGATCGCCGGCACGTTCGGCCGCGGCGTCGCCGGCCTCGTCAACGCGCTCGACCCCGACCTGGTCATCCTCGACGGGCTGGCGACGGACCTGCTCGAGGCCGCGCCCGGAGCGTTGGAGGCGGCGTACCTCGCGGGGCTGATGGCCTTCCGCCGGGACCTCCCGCCCCGGCTAGTCCCCGCCGAGCTGCGCGAGGCCGGCCCTCTGGTGGGCGCGGCCGAGCAGGTGTGGACCGCACTGTGGCCGTTGCTCTGACGGGGCGATGCGAGGGGCCGCGCGGGACACGACGCTCTCGTGCGCTCAACCTGCTCCTCGTGCTCGGTGCGGCCTTCTCCGGCGAGGCCGTCTACAAGGTGTGGGCCCAGGAGCTCGCGCCCACTCTGCTGCCGGGGACAGCGCAGGACTTGACGATGTCGGCGTGTCACGGCTCCCGCGCTAGGAGCCGGTCGTCAGATAGGCGAGCACGCCTTCCGCGATCCCGCGTGCAGCCTTGCCGCGACCTGAAGCCGAGCTCAGGAAACTCGCATCGCTGGAGTTGCGCATGTTGCCGCACTCGACCAGCGTCGCCGCCTGCCGTGCGAGGTTGAGCCCGGCCAGGTCGGACCGGCGGGCCAGGCCCGGCTCCCGGAGCCCGCCGGCGTACGTCGCGCGCGGCAGCCCCGTCACGCCGCCGAAGGACGCGCGCAGCGCCCGGGCGAGCTCGTCGGACGCGCCGAGGACGCGCAGGTTGCCCCTGTCCGGCGCGAGGCCGGGCTCGATGACGTGGAAGCCGCGGGCGCGGGAGGACGCGCCGTCGGCGTGGATGGAGACGACGACCTCGGCGCGCCGCTCGTTGGCGATGCGGGCGCGCCGGTCCACGCACGGGCCGACGCCGCTGTCGTCCGGGCGGGTGAGGCTGACCGTGGCGCCGAGCCCACGCAGGATGGTGGCGGCCCGGCGGGCGACGTCGAAGGCGAAGGCGTGCTCCGGGTAGCCGGCGTCCGTCGCGGTCCCGGTCGTGTTGCAGGGCTTGGAGAAGCCGCCGGCGTCGACGGGCCGGCCGGTGACCTCCGGGTGCAGCGCGTTGTCGCCGTTGTGACCGGGGTCCAGCACGATGCGCCGGCCCTCCAGCGGCAGCGGCGCCGGCGGCCGTGCCTGCGCGCTCGTCGGTGCGCCCGCGGCGAGGAGGGCGACGAGCGCGGGCAGCGCGAGCGGGCGGAGGAGGCGCACACCTTCATTAGAGCGGCATCGGACCGCCATCCGCCGCCAGTGGGCCGGCATTGGGCCGGCCGGGTGACGCCCCCGTGCTAGTGCTTCAGGCAATAGCTCTAGAAGGCGAGAACCCGGACCATGAGCACCTTGCCTGTCCCCCGCACCGGACGCGGGACCCGTTTCCGTGTCACGTCACTTCTCGTCGGCGGGACCGTGCTGACCTCGGTGGTGCTCACCGGGTTCGGCGCGCTGCAGGCCGGCCGGATGGGCGCCGACGTGCGCGAGGAGGTCGCCGGCCTGACCGACCAGCAGCTCGACCGGGTCGCCGACGGCGTCTACGACGTGGTCTCGACCCAGGGCGACCTCACCGGCGTCAAGCTCGACAACGACCTCGCCGTGGCGAGCGACGTTCTTGCCCGCGCGGGCGGCTTCGGCACCGGCGGCGGGTCGGTCTCGTGGAGCGCGAAGAACCAGGTCACCCAGGAGCAGACCCGGGTCACGCTGCCGCGCGCGCTCGCCGGCGCCACCTGGCTGGGCCAGAACACCGACGCGGGCCGCGCGACCGCTGTCGTCGACGAGGTCAAGCGGCTGGTCGGCGGCACGGCCACGATCTTCCAGCGCATGCCCGACGGCGGCATGCTCCGGGTAGCCACCAACGTCCTGGGCAAGGACGGCAAGCGGGCCATCGGCACGTACATCCCCGCGCTCGGGGCCGACGGGAAGCCGAACGCCGTCGTCTCGACGGTCACCTCGGGCAAGACCTTCCGCGGCGTCGCCTTCGTCGTCGACAGCTACTACGCCGCGGTCTACCAGCCGCTCGAGGACGCGCGCGGCCGGGTGGTCGGCATGCTGTACGTCGGGGTCAAGCAGGAGAGCATCCCCACGTTGCGCGAGGCCCTCATGCAGGCCAAGGCCGGCGAGCACGGCACGGTCGCGATCGTCGGCGGGACCGGCGACCGCCGGGGCAAGGTCATGATGAGCACCTGGCCGGACGGCACCGACCCGCTGGAGGTCACGGACGCCGACGGCAAGGCCTACCTCGCCGAGGCCGTGGCCAAGGGCGCGCAGCTGACCGGCGGCCAGCTCGCGACCGTGCCCTACCGCCACGCCGACACCGGCGGCCACACCCTCCGGGTGAGCTACTACGCGCCGTGGGACTGGGTCATCCTCGTCGACTCCCAGGACAGCGACTTCTCCGCGGTGGACGAGGACGTGGCCGCGGGCACGCGCGGCCTCATCGGCTCCCTCGTCCTCGCCGCCCTGCTGGTCGCGGTCGTCGCGGCGCTGGTCGCGCTCGCCGTCGGTGCCCGCATGGCCCGACCGCTCGAGCGGCTGCACGAGCGGCTGCGGGCGGTGTCCGACGGCGACGGCGACCTCTCCGCCCGGCTCGACGAGGACGAGCCCGGCGAGGCCGGGCAGCTCGCCCGCGCCTTCAACGCCTTTGTCGCCAAGGTGGCGGTGACGGTCGAGGGCGTCGCCCACGTGGCGGCCAAGCTGCAGGCGAGCGGTGCCCAGGTGGGCCGCATCGCCGAGGACCTCGGCCGCGCCGCCAACCGCTCGGCCGAGCATGCGGCCCGGGCGGAGGGCGCGGCGCAGGACGTGCGCTCCAACGTGCACGAGCTCACCCTGGGCGCCGAGGAGATGTCCTCCTCGATCACCGAGATCTCCCGGAACGCGGCAGAGGCCGCCGCGATCGCGGGGGACGCGGTCCGCACGGTCGAGCACACCACCGAGACGGTCGGCAAGCTCGCCTCCTCCAGCGCGCAGATCGACGAGGTCGTCAAGGCGATCACGTCGATCGCGGAGCAGACCAAGCTGCTGGCGCTGAACGCCACCATCGAGGCGGCCCGCGCCGGCGAGGCCGGCAAGGGGTTCGCGGTGGTCGCCAACGAGGTCAAGGAGCTGGCCACGGAGACGGCGCGCGCGACGGACGACATCAGCCGGCGGGTGTGCGCGATCCAGGAGGAGACCGGCGAGGTGACGTCCGCCATGAACCGCATGGGGGAGGTCATCGCGTCGATCGACAGCTACCAGACCAACATCGCGGGGGCGGTCGAGGAGCAGACCGCGACCACCGCCGGGATGCAGCAGCAGATGGCCGGCACGCGGGACGCCGCGAGCGAGATCGCGA
Source organism: Motilibacter aurantiacus (assembly GCF_011250645.1). Taxonomy (NCBI): domain Bacteria; kingdom Bacillati; phylum Actinomycetota; class Actinomycetes; order Motilibacterales; family Motilibacteraceae; genus Motilibacter; species Motilibacter aurantiacus. The sequence continues at coordinate 76,587 of NZ_JAANNO010000006.1, read as the reverse complement.
CCGGCATCGCGGACGTCGCGCTGGCGGCGGCCTCGACCGACGAGCGCGCCGGCCAGGCGCAGCGGACCGCCTCCGAGCTGGCCGCGCTCACCGACGAGCTCGGACGGCTGGTGTCCAGCTTCCGGCTGTGACCGCTGTGATGATCGGCACGTCGTCGTCGTGCATGGAGCCGGCCCATCCCGTTCTCGGGGTGGGCCGGCTCCTCCGTCCTGACGGGGACACACTGTGGGAGACACGTTGTGTGACAACTGCGCGCACAACGACGTGACCGTCGGGCCATGACGCAAGATTCGCCCGGTTCTTTCCAGTTTTCGCAGGTGCGTGACCGGGGATCTGTCCTTTCGTTGCGACGACCGCTGCGCGGGGGACGCCCTGCAGGGAAGCGGACACGGTGGCCGGGCAGCAGCCCGCCGCCCCACACCCCGTCATTGCGCGACCCAGGGCCACCCGTGCGAGCTCCCGTGAGGGAGGGCGCGACGGTGCCCGGAGTCCCGCGGAGGCGCGGCCGTCGCCGCAGAGCCGGACGTATCGAATCGCAGAAAGGGCATCTCATGATCGGAACCGACGACCTGACCGGCGTCATCGGCGGCACCCTCTACGGCAGTGACGGCCAGAAGATCGGCAAGATCGGCCAGGTCTACCTCGACGACGCGACGGGCCGGCCTGAGTGGCTGACCGTGCACACCGGCCTGTTCAGCACGAAGGAGACCTTCGTGCCGCTCGCCGAGGCGACGACGAGCGCGGACGAGGTCCGGGTGCCGTACACCAAGGACCAGATCAAGGACGCCCCGAACGTCGACCCGGAGGCCGGGCACCTGTCCGAGGCCGAGGAGGCCGAGCTCTTCCGCTACTACGGGGTGCAGCAGGCCGGCACGGCCGGCTACGCCGAGGAGGCCGCGGGCTACACCGACGGCACGGTCGGCACGGTCGGCACGGAGACGACGACCGGCACCTACACCGGGGCGGGCACGGGAACGTACGAGACCGCCGGCACGGTGGGGCACGACACGTCCGGGCCGAACACCGACGACGCGATGACTCGCTCGGAGGAGCGCGTCCGCGTCGGCACCGAGACGGTCGCGGCCGGCCGTGCGCGGCTGCGCAAGTGGGTCGAGACCGAGCAGGAGACGGTCACCGTCCCCGTGCGCAGCGAGCGCGCGACGCTCGTCACCGAGCCCATCACGGACGAGAACTACGACCGCGCGACGTCGGGCCCCGCGATCAGCGAGGAGGAGCACGAGGTCGTGCTGCACGCTGAGCGCCCGGTCGTCACGACCGAGGCCGTCCCCGTGGAGCGGGTGCGCCTCGACGTCGAGTCCGAGACCACGAACGAGCAGGTCACCGAGGACGTCCGCAAGGAGCGCATCGAGCTCGAGGGCGACGTCGACGCGCCCACGCGCCGCTAGCCGGTACGGCGACGACCAGCGGTGCCCCGGGGATTCCCGGGGCACCGCTGACGTGTGTGCGGGGCCCGGCGCCCGGGCAGGTGGCGAGGCAGGCACGGCGGCAGGACGAAACATGACGGAGCAGGACTGGGGCGCGCAGGCCGTCGACGACCTCGCAGGACGGCTGCGCTCGTTCCTGGCGGGGTACCTGCGCGACCGCAGCGCGCAGGTCGATCTCGAGGACGTGGTCCAGGAGGCACTGGTCCGCACGTGGACGGCACGGGAGCGGCTGGATTCCGGAGTCGCCGTCCAGTCCTTCGCGCTGGTGACGGCTCGCAACCTGGCTCTGTCCAGGCTGCGCTCCGGGGCGGCGGCCCAGCGCGCGTACGAGCGGATGCCCGGCCCGCCGGAGCCACCCTCCCCGTCCGAGCAGGCCGAGCGCGCCGACCGGGCGCGGATGCTCTCCGCCGCGATCGCGGGGCTGCCGCGGCGGGACCAGGAGGCGCTGCTCCGGCACGACGTCGAGGGTGAGGCGCTCGCCGACCTGGCGGCCGAGCAGGACGCCTCGCCCGGGGCGCTGGCGGCGCGGCTGGCGCGGGCGCGCTCCCGGCTGCGCGTCGACTACGTCCTCGCCGTGCAACGGGCCGAGCTGCCGACGGCGCGCTGCCGCCCCGTCCTGCTGGCGCTGTCGGCGGCCGACCGCCGCCGGATGCGGGAGACCGGGGCGATGCGGCATCTGGCCGAGTGCGGCACGTGCGCCCGCCTCGCCGAGCCCCTGAGCGCGCGCCGCCTCCCCGCCGGCTGGCTGGTCCCCGGCGCCGCCCCGCTCGCCGGCGGGCCGCCCCCCTCGTGGTGGCGGTCCCTGGCCCGCAGGATGCTGCGCCCGCAGGCCGCGGTCGCGTCCGCAGCCGTGGCCGCCGGCGCCGCCGTCGTGGGCTACGCCGCGGTGCGTGCAGCCGAGGAGCCGCGGCCGGCGGCTCCGCGGAGCCTCTCCTCGCCGGCCCCGTCGGCCGAGGACCGGGTGGTCCGGCTGGCCGGCGCCGAGGTGCTCGCTGTCCCGGCCGACGAGGGCTTCTGGGTAGCGGCACCACCGGAGGTACGCCGCATGCCGGGGCAGGCGGCCCGGCTCTGGGTGCAGCTGCGAACCGGCGGCGACGAGTCCCGGGCCCACCTGCGCGCCGGTGACCTGGTCTCGGGCACCGGCCGCCTCGAGCCGACCGGGCCGGGGCTCGCCGAGCGGTTGGGGGTGACGGCCGCCGAGGGGGCGCGCGAGCTGGACGGTCAACCGCTGCACCTGGTCCTGCGAGCGAGCGATCTGCGGGTGGGCCGCTGAGCCCGCGGTGCGACGATGCGCACATGAGCGTGCTGATCCCGGTGAGCGAGCTGGCCGACGCTGTCTCGGCCGGCGGCGCCCTGCACCTGCTCGACGTGCGCTGGGCGCTCGGCGGGCCGCCCGGGCGCGCCGAGTTCGAGGCGGGCCACGTGCCCGGCGCCGTCTACGTCGACCTGGACACCGAGCTGTCCGCGCCGGCCGGGGAGGGCGTCGGCCGCCATCCGCTGCCGGCGCCCGAGGCACTGCAGGAGGCCGCGCGTTCCTGGGGGCTGCGGTCCGGTGTGCCCGTCGTCGTGTACGACGGGGGCAGCGGCGCGGCGGCCCGGGCCTGGTGGCTGCTGCGCTGGGCCGGCCACCCCGACGTACGCCTGCTCGACGGTGGCCTGCCGGCCTGGCGGGCGGCGGGGCTTCCGCTCGAGACCGGCCGGGCACCGGCCCCGGAGCCCGGCGACGTCACGCTGGGCGAGGGGCGGCTGCCCACGCTCGACGCGGACGGTGCCGCGCGCCTCGTGGCGGAGGGCGGGCTGCTCCTGGACGCCCGGGCAGCCGAGCGCTACCGCGGGGAGGTGGCCTCGGTCGACCCGAAGCCCGGCCACATCCCGGGCGCGGTCAGCGCGCCGTACCTGGACAATCTCGCGGCCGACGGCAGGTTCCTGCCGCCGGCCGAGCTCGCCGCGCGGTTCACCGGCCTCGGGGTCGAGCCGGGCCGCCCGGTCGGCGTCTACTGCGGCTCCGGGGTGACGGCGGCCTCGCAGATCGTGGCGCTGGCTGTGGCCGGCCACGAGGACGTCGCGCTCTACCCCGGGTCCTGGTCGCAGTGGGCCACCTTGCCCGGGCGGCCGGTGGCGACCGGCGCCGAGGCGGGCTGACGCGGCCCGGCCCGTCTGACGCGCGGCGGCGGCTCCACGAGGCGGGGGCTCTGCGCGCCCAGCTGCGCCGGGTCCGCGAGCAGGGCCAGGCCGGGCAGCTGCTGGCCAGCTGCTCGATCACGACGCGCGGCTGCAGGCGGGCGAGCGGCGCGACCAGACAGACGTGGATGCCGTGGCCGAAGCCGATGTGGTGGCGCACGTCGCCTCGGAAGACGCCGAAGCGGTCGGGCTGTCAGAAGACGTCGGGGCCCGACGAGCGCGGAGAGCAGGTCGTCCGCGGGGTCGGCGCCTCGGCGGGCCGCCAGCTCGTCGACCAGCTCCCCCAGGGCGCGGTCGCCCCGGCCCCGTCCGGCCCGCGTGACGCGATCGAGTCGACCAGGCGCGGAAGCGAGGCCGCTCGTCCTCGGGTACCCCGACCAGCCGGGCATGACGTTCACGGGAACGGGGTCGGCGAGGCCGCGCATGCCGTCGACGGTCCCGCTGGCCCGCACGTCCGCCAGCAGGCCGTCGACGGTCGCCGGGTCTCCGGCTCCGGTGCGGAAACCTTGCGCGGGGTGAACGCGCTGCTCACCAGCCGGCTCGGGCTCGTGTGGTCCGCGGCACCGGCTCCCCGGCCTCGCGCACCTTCGCGTGGAACGCGCTGCGGTCCCGGCGGGTGACCGGCTCCCACAGCCCGGAGGGGCCGACGTCGGCCTGCCGGGATCCCGGCATCTGCGACGTCACCGAGCCGTAAGGACGGGACCGCTTCCCCCGGGGCGGGGCGAGGGCGCTCAATGGGCCGGACCAATGACGGCAGCCCTGGAGGACCCGTGTCGCGTCGGCCCCTGCTCCTGCTCGCCCTCGGAGCCGCGCTCGTCCTGCCCGGCTGCGGCGGATCGGCCGAGCCCGCGCCGGGCGCGGCCGGCACGGCGGCCGCTGAGGCCGCCGTGCCCGGTGCGGTCTCGTCGCCCCCTGCGCCGGGCGACGTCCCGGCCGGGACCGAGGGGACTGCGGGGGACGCGCTCGACTTCGCCGCCACGACGCTCGACGGGGCCCCGTTCTCCGGCGCCTCGCTGCGCGGCCGGCCGGCCGCCCTGTGGTTCTGGGCTCCGTGGTGCCCGACCTGCCTGCGCCAGGCCCCCGCCGTGCGGGAGGCGGTGGCGGCCCATCCGGAGGTCAACATCGTGGGCGTCGCCGGCCTGGACTCGGCGGAGAACCTGCCGGGCTTCGTCGACATGGCGAAGGTCTCGTCGATCCCGCACCTGTCCGACGAGCCGGGCGAGATCTGGAAGCGCTTCGAGGTGGCCGAGCAGAGCACCTTCGTGCTGCTCGACGTGACGGGGCAGGTGGTGTTCCGCGGCCCGCTCGAGCCGGACGAGATCGCGGGCCGTCTGGCCCGGCTGGCCGGCTGAGCGCCCGGGCACGGGAATGTCCGACGTCCCGCTCGCGCTCGCGGCTGCCGCCGGAATGCTCGCCGCGCTCAACCCGTGCGGCTTCGCGCTGCTGCCGGCGTACCTCTCGCTGGTGCTGGCCGACGCGCCCGGGCGCTCCCGGGCGGCCGTGACGGGCCGGGCGCTGCGGTTCGCGGGGGCGATGACCCTGGGGTTCGTCGGGGCGTTCGCCCTCTTCGGGCTCGCGTTGCGGCCGGTGGCCGGGCCGCTGCAGCAGCGGCTGCCCTGGCTCACGGTCGCGCTCGGCGTCGGCTGCGTGCTGCTGGGCGGCTGGCTGCTGCTCGGGCGCGGGCTCGGCGTGCGCGCCCTGGTGGCCCGGCGGGCGCCGCGGGTCGACGGCTCGTTCCCCGCCACGGTAGTGCTCGGCGTCGCGTTCGCCGGCGCCTCCCTCGGCTGCACGGTCGGCCCTTTCCTCGCCATCGTCGTCTCCAGCCTGCGTGCCGGGTCGCTGCTCGAGGGAGGGGCGCTCTTCCTGGCGTACGCCCTCGGCATGGGCGCCGTGGTGGCGACGGCCGCCGTCGCGGTGGCGCAGGCCCGGTCCTGGCTCGTCCGGCGGATGCGGGCGGCCGCGCCGTACGTCTCGCGTGCCGGCGGTGCGGTCGCCGTCCTGTCCGGTGCCTACGTCGCCTACTACGGCTGGTACGAGCTGCGGGTCCTGCGGGGCGAGCTGCAGGGGGACCCGGTGGTCGAGGCGGCGGGCCGGCTGCAGGGGGTGCTCGCGGACGGGCTCGACCGGGCCGGCCTCGGGGCGGTGCTGGCGGCGCTGGCCGTTCTCGTCGTGGCCGGCGTCGGGATCGGCCCGGCCCGGCGGGCGGTGCAGCAGCGCCTTGACCGCCACGGCTAAGAGTATTAGCTTCATGGCTATGACTACTAGCTACCTGCAGCTCGCCGGCGGGCGCATCGCGTACGACGTGACGGGCGACGGGCCACTCGTGGTCTGCCTGCCCGGCATGGGGGACGTCCGCTCGGTCTACCGCTTCCTCGTCCCCGCGCTGGTCGCGGCCGGCTTCCGCGTCGCGACGATGGACCTGCGCGGGCACGGGGAGAGCGACGTCGGCTTCGACTCCTACGACGACGTCGCCGCGGGGCGGGACGCGCTCGCCCTGGTCGAGCACCTGGGCGGCCCGGCCCTGCTCGTGGGCAGCTCGATGGGGGCCGGCGCCTCGGTGTGGGCGGCCGCCGAGCGCCCGGGGGCGGTCCGCGGGCTGGTCCTGGCCGGGCCGTTCGTCCGCGACCCCCGGCCCCGCCGGCTGGTCACCCTCGCGCTCAGGGTCGCGCTGCTGCGGCCATGGGGGCCGGCGGTGTGGCGCGCGTACTACCGGGCGCTCCATCCCGGGCGCCGCCCCGCCGACCTCGCCGACCACCTCGCCCGCATCGCGGCCGCGCAGCGCCGCCCGGGCGCCTGGCGCGCCTTCGCCGCCACCACCCGCACCAGCCACGCGCCCGTGCAGGCGCGGATCGCCGAGGTGGCCGCGCCTGTCCTCGTCGTCATGGGCGAGCGGGACGCCGACTGGCCGGACCCGGCGGCGGAGGGCCGCTGGGTGGCCGACGCCCTGCGGGGCGAGCTGCTCCTCGTCGAGGACGCCGGCCACTACCCGCTGGCCGAGTACCCCGAGCTGGTCGCCCCCGCCGTCAGGGACTTCGCGCGGGCCGCGACCGCCCGTGCCTAGGGCCGGCCTCACGCCCGAGCGGGTGGTCGAGGCCGCGGCCGTGCTGGCCGACGAGGTCGGGCTCGAGCAGCTGACGCTGGCGCTGATCGCGCAGCGGCTCGGGGTCGCGATGCCCAGCCTCTACAAGCACGTGCAGGGCCTGGACGACGTACGCCGACGGCTCGCCGCCCGGGCCGTGGCCGAGCTGGCGGCCGAGCTCGCCGACGCGGCGGCGGGCCGGGCCGGGCCGGACGCGCTCGCCGCCGTCGCCGGCGCGTACCGGGCGTACGCGCACCGGCATCCGGGGCGCTATCCGGCCACCTTGCGCGCGCCGAGCCCTGACGACCCGGCGCACGTGGCCGCGGGGGAGCGTGCCGTGGGCACCCTGTACGCAGCGCTGCGCGGCTACGGGCTGGAGGGGGAGGACGCCGTGGACGCGACCCGGTCCCTGCGCAGCGCGCTGCACGGCTTCGTGGCGCTGGAGGCAGCCGGCGGGTTCGGCCTGCCCCGTGACGTCGACCGCTCGTTCGAGCGCCTGGTGGCCGCGCTCGACGCGGGGCTGCGGGCGTGGCCCGGGCGTCCGGCAGAAGTTGTGCGCGGACGCTAAACCGCGTCCGGAATGGGCCGATGGATCAGGTGTCATCGAGCCGCACCGGCAAGAGAAGGGGCGCCCCACCGACGAGGTGGGTGCCACATCAGGGGTTCACCGCGAGCCCGCTGGACCCCTGACCTCTCCTCGGCCGGCACCGAAAGGTGCCGCGAGGGACCGGCGGGGCGGCTCACCGATCGGTCCTCCGGGAAGGAACTCCCACCCATGCTCGCTCGTCTCCGCAACGCGCAGGACAAGAAGGACTCGGGCTTCACGCTCATCGAGCTCCTCGTCGTCATGATCATCATCGGCATCCTCGCCGCCATCGCCGTGCCGGTCTTCCTGAACCAGCGTGCGAAGGCCCGTGAGACCTCGGCCAAGTCCGACGTCACCACGATCGGCAAGGAGGTCGCCGCCTACTACGTCGACGGGACCGGCAACGTCACCCTGGCCACCGCCGGCAGCACCTGGACCCTGACCGACGCCACGGCGAACGCGCAGATCACCACCGGCTCGCTGAGCTCGGGCAACACGGCGCGCACCGTGGCCCAGGGCACCGCCGGCGCCTGGTGCGTGCAGGTCGGCACCAACGACAACCCGGCCAAGATCTGGCGTTACCAGGGCGGCAGCAACGCCAATGCCGCTCAGGGCCTCAGCCAGGGCGCCTGCGCCTGACCCACCGCCGGCAGAAGGGGTGGCCGCCTCGGCGGCCACCCCTTCCGCGTTGCCCGGCGGGCTCAAGCACGAGCCGGATCCGCCGACACCTACTCCGTGACCCGAGACGAGAGGACGCCGCGCGTGCTCGACCGGATGCGCCGCGACGACGGCTTCACCCTCACCGAGGCGATCGTCTCCCTCGTCATCTTCGGCCTGCTCGCCTCGATCACGGCCTCGCTGCTGATCGGGCTGCTGAGCACCACGAAGGCGAACGACCAGCGGGCGGTCGCGTCCAGCCTCGCCTCCCAGCAGATCGAGGCCGTCCGCGGCCAGGACGCGCTCGCGATCGCCGACGGCCTCACGAGCGCGCGGTCGACCGTCAACGGCACGACCTACGACATCCGGCAGACCGCGAACTTCGTCTCCTCGGGGGAGGCCACCTCGCTCTGCGCCGGCACCGGCTCGAGCCTGGCGTACAAGCTGATCACCGTCGAGGTCCGCTGGCCGGACATGGGCTCGACGCAGCCGATCCGGATGGACACGCTGCGCGCCCTCGGCCTCGGCAGCGACGCACTGGACCCCGAGAAGGGCACCCTCGCCATCCTGGTCAAGACCCCGAAGGGCCGTCCGATCGGGGACGCGGTCGTCAGCCTGAGCCCGGGTGCGCTGACCCGGGTGACCGGCAGCGACGGCTGTGCCGTCTTCACCGGGGTCACGCCCGGCTCCTACTTCCCGACCGTGTCGAAGGCCGGCCACATCAGCCGCGAGGGCCTGCCCACGTTCACCCCTCAAGCTGCCGTCACGGCGCTCAAGAACACCGTGACCCGCGCGACGATCGACTCGTACGCCGCTTCCGGCCGGCTTGCGGTCACACTCACGTCCCCGAACGGCTTCCCGATCCCCGCGACGCTCGGCCTCACGCTGGAGAACTCGCTCTGGGCGTCTCCGCGAGCCCGTCCCTTCGCCGACTGCTCCGCCGTCCAGACCGCTCCGCGTGGCTGCGTGTCCTGGGACACGACGGTCCCGGCCGCACCGCCGCGCGTCGCCGCCGCCGTCTTCCCCGACCCCTACCGGGCCTGGGCGGGCACGTGCTCGGCCGTCGCGCCGGCCTCGCCCGCCACGTCGTCGCTGACCCAGGTCGGCGAGAGCACGACCAGCCCGGCGGAGGTCCGACTTGTCGACCTGCAGGTACAGCTGAACGGCGTTTCCGGAACCAGCAAGGTGTGGGCGGTGCAGCCCGCGAACGCGCAGTGCACTTCCGGGGAGCAGTGGCCGCTGACGGAGACCGCGGCCGGTGTCTACCGGGCGGCGCTTCCCGCGGGCACCTGGACGATCGTCCGGACGGACGGCGCTGCGCCGACGGGCACGACGGGCGTCGCCACCGCCGTCCTGAGCCCCGGCCAGACGCAGCCGGTGCAGGTGATCGGATGAGCAGCGAGTTCTTGGCCCGGCTGCGGCGGCGGTCCGTGCGTGGCGACGCCGGCATCACCCTGACCGAGCTCATCGTCGCCATGTTCGTCGGGAGCATCGTGCTTTCGGGAGTCGCCGCGCTGACCATCTCCACCCAGAAGTCGGTCAGCCAGGCGATGGCCCGTGCCGGCGCCACGGCCGACGTGCGGACGGCGCTGGCCTACATGTCGCGTCGCCTGCGGGTGGCCGTGCCGCCCGGCGGCGGCACCGCGGGGGCGTTCGAGGCGGCGGGCCCGCGATCGGTGACGTTCTACGCCAGCCTCGTGGCACCCGGGTCCACGGGGACCCCGGCGCCGACGAAGATCGAGTTCTACGTCGACACCGCCGCTGGCTGCCTGGTGGAGGCCCGCACCGCCGCGGTGGGGGCCGGTGCCCCGTACACCTGGCCGTCCTCGGGCCGGAGGACCACCTGCATCGCTCTCGGCTCGATCAACCCGGCAGGCCAGCGCCTGTTCACCTTCTACGCCACCCCCGGCGCGACGACACCGCTCGCGACCGACGCCTCCGGCGCGGTCACCGCACGTGACCTGCCCGCCATCGAGAGCGTTGCGGTCGACCTCGCCGTCGCGCCGACGAAGCCCGCCGGGACGGCTCCGTCCCAGGCGAGGACCCGGCTCACCCTGACCAACCTGCTATGACCGGCCCTGGAGGGACCCCGATGCGCTCGCGCGTGCTGCTCCGCGCCCGCCGTGGCGAGGACTCCGGCTTCACGCTCGTCGCCGTCGTCGTCGCGATGACGGTGCTGATGCTGATGCTGCTCTCCGCGCTCGCCTACGTCGTCCGCGACCTAAAGCCGGGCCGGGAGAACGAGGACGGGCTGACGGCGCTCGCAGCCGCCCAGGCGGGGGTCGACGAGTTCGTGTCCCGGCTCAACGGCAACGGCCTGTACTACCAGACCATGACCGCCGACCGGACGAACCTCGCGGTCGTCAACCCGAACGACCCCGTCGCGAGCAGGAGCATCGGCGTGGCGGCGCCCGGTACCGGGGGAGTGGCCGGCTACTTCAAGTACTGGCCGCTCGGCACCGCGACGGAGACGGCGCGCACCGGCATCATCCGGCTGCGCGTGACGGGGACCAGCGGCAGCGGGCCGGAGGCCGAGTCCCGCACGCTCACCGTGCAGCTGCAGCGCAAGACCCTGCTGAACTACCTGTGGAACACCCAGTTCGAGGTGCAGGACCCGCTGGTCTACAAGGACGCCGCCCGGGCCGACGTCTCCGGATCCGCAAGCCCCGGGAACAACTTGTTCTACGCCGCAGACCCCAGGATCGTCGAGGCGCTCTGCTCGGCCCGCTACTTCCGGCCGGCCGGCGCGGCGTCGACCGTGCCGGCCCGCGCCAGCACGACGTACAAGGCCGGCACCAGCTTCCGGATGCCGGACGGGACGACATACAGCAACCCCTACTACAACGTCATCGACCGCAAGGGAAATGTCGTGAACGGCCCGTACCGCGACGGGAGGACGGTGACCAGCGTCTGCCGTAGCGGCGAGCTCTCCTGGACCACCGGTGACGTCGTGGACGGGCCGCTGCACAGCAACGACGCGCTGAGCATGAGCGGCACGCCCGCCTTCCTCAACCCGAAGGTCGAGACCGGCTGGTCCACGACGTCGGCTCCGGCGGCCGACGCCGGCCGCGGCTTCTGGTACGGGTCCGGGGGGCCGCTGACCTCCTACGGGGGGCGCGCTGCGTACCAGCCGGCCTATGCGCCGGACGTCGCGCTGCCGGCGACCAACAGCGACCTGCGGGCCAGCGCGGTGACCGACGGGTGCGTCTACACGGGCGAGACCCAGATCACCTTCAGCGGCACCACCATGACCGTCTACAGCCCCAACACCACCACGACGAAGAGCGGCTGCTTCAACGGCAACGCCCGGAGCTCGGCGCAGACGTACCCCATCCCGCCGGTGGTCTACGTCGACCAGCTGACCGGGACCTGCCTCACCTCGCTCGGCTTCGAGCGGGCGACGATGGTGCAGAACAGCCGGACCAACGACTACGACTGCAGTGACGGTGACGCCTACGTGCAGGGCACGGTCTCCGGCCAGGTCACGGTGGCCTCGGCGGACGAGATCGTCGTGACCGGGGACCTGAAGTACGCTTCCGGTCTCTCCGGCACGGACGTCATCGGCCTGGTCGCGAACGGATTCGTGTGGGTGTACCACCCGGTCAACGCCAACGACGAGAACCTGCTCACGTCCGCGGCCAGCGTCCACTACATCGACGCCGCGCTCACCTCGCTCAGCCACAGCTTCGCGGTCGAGAACTCGAGCTCGGGCGCCGGCCTCTCCTCCGCGAGCAGCGACGCGAGCAAGCTCAACATCCGCGGAGTGATCGTGCAGAAGTTCCGCGGCGCGGTCGGCACGGGTGGTGGCGCGAGCGGATACCTCAAGAACTACATCTACGACGCCCGGCTCGCGAACCAGCCGCCGCCCTACTACTCGCGCCCGGTGGACACCACCTGGAACGCGACCCTGCTCTCGGACGGGTAGGAGGCCCACGTGCCCGCCCTCCTCGTGCTGCTGGCCGTCGTCGGCCTCGCCGTCGGCTCCTTCCTCAACGTCGTGGTGTGGCGGGTGCCGCGCGGCGAGAGCGTCGTGGCCCCGGGATCGCACTGCCCGTCCTGCGCCGCCGCCGTGCGCACGCGCGACAACGTGCCGGTCCTGAGCTGGCTGCTCCTGCGCGGGCGATGCCGCGACTGCGGGACGCCCATCAGCCTGCGCTACCCGCTGGTCGAGCTGCTCACCGCCGCCGTCTTCGTCGTGCTCGGCGCGCGCCTCGGCGCCTCGTGGGAGCTGCCGGCGTACCTCTACCTCGGGGCGCTCGGCGTCGCGCTCGCCCTCATCGACCTCGACGTCAAGCGGCTGCCGAACGTCCTGGTGCTGCCGGCGTACGCCGTGGCGCCCCTGCTGCTGACCGTGCCCGCCGTCCTCGACGACCGCTGGCCGGACCTGGGGCGCGCCCTGCTCGGCGGGGCGGCCCTGTACGCCGGGTACTTCGCGCTCGCCTTCGCCTATCCCGCCGGCATGGGCTTCGGCGACGTCAAGCTGGCCGGCGTCCTCGGCATCTACCTGGGCTGGCTGGGCTGGGGGCCGCTCGCCGCCGGCGCGTTCCTCGGCTTCCTGCTGGGCGGGGTCGTGGGCGTGGCTCTGCTGGCCGGCCGACGCGCCACCCGCAAGACCGCGATCCCGTACGGGCCCTTCATGCTCGTCGGCGCGCTGCTCGGCGTGCTGGCCGGCAGCAGCATCACCGGCGCCTACCTCGACGTCATCGGCGTCTGACCCCGCCCGCGGGCCTTCCCCACGCGCCCGTTCGGGAGGCGCGGGGGCTCAAGGCGAGGGCCACCGCGCCGATGGTCTTGTCGAGTGCACTTCCGTGCGCAGCGCGGCCCTGCCGGCCGGGGAAGGAAGCGACGTGGCTGGAGCCATCGGTCTCGACATCGGGACGTCCGGCGTACGGGCGGCGGAGGTGTCGTCCGGGAAGGGGCGGGCGACCCTCGAGCGCCTCGCGGAGGTGCCGCTGCCTCCGGGCGCCGTGCGCGACGGAGAGGTCGTCGACGTCGCAGCCGTGGCGGCAGCCCTGCGCGAGCTCTGGGCGACCGGCCGCTTCTCGACCAAGAAGGTCGCCCTGGGCGTCGCCAACTCCCGCGTCGTCGTCCGTCAGGTCGAGCTGCCGTGGATGCCGCTGGCCGACCTCAAGGCCTCGCTCGCCTTCCAGGCCCAGGACCTCGTCCCCATGCCGATCGACCAGGCACTGCTCGACTTCCACCCGCTGGAGGAGTTCGAGGCCCCCACCGGCGCACGCCTGCTGCGCGGACTGCTCGTCGCGGCCTCCCGCGAGATGGTCGACAAGCTGGTGGACGCCGTCCAGCAGGCAAAGCTGGTGCCGACGTCGGTCGACCTCACGTCCTTCGCGGTGCTGCGCTCGATCGGCTCGGTGGTCATCGCCGGCCCGGCTGCCGACGGGCCCGGCGTCCCCGTCGAGGCGATCGTGGACGTCGGCGCGTGCGTCACCAACGTCCTCGTCCACCAGGGTGGCGTCCCGCGCTTCGTCCGCATCCTGCCCATGGGCGGCCAGCACCTCACCGAGGCCGTGGCCGACCGCCTGGGCGTCCCGTTCGAGCGCGCCGAGCAGCTGAAGCAGGAGCTCGGCGCCGGCGCGCCGGACGGCCCGGCCCCGGAGTGGGACGGCTCGGAGAGCGACCACGCGCGGCGCGCCCTCGCCGACGCCACGAGCGCCCTCGTCGCGGAGATCCGCGGCTCGTTCGACTACTACGTCGCCTCGTCCGGCACCGCGCCGATCGCCCACCTGCTGCTCAGCGGGGGGAGCGCCCGGCTGGCCGGGCTGGACGCCCGCCTCTCCGAGGCCACCCGGCTGCCCGTCCGCACGGTGACTCCGCTCCCGCGGCTGCGGATCGGAAGGACCGGCCTGAGCGAGCACGCCCTGGGCCTGCTCGCCCCGTCGTCGACGGTGCCCGTCGGCCTCGCTCTCGGAGCTGCCTGATGACCACACCCACCTTCCTCTCCGCCGAGACCGCGGACACCGCGGTCTCCGCCGCCCGTGCGGCAGTCCTGCCCCGGGTCAACCTGCTCCCGCCCGAGATCCTCGAGCAGCAGCGGTTCCGCAGGGTGCAGGCGGGCCTCGGGGCCGGCCTCGGCCTGGTGGCCGCGCTCGTCGTCGCCGGCTACGCCCTGTCCGCCGGGTCCGTGTCCGACGCCCGGCAGGACCTCGCGGCCGCGAGGTCCGAGGGCGCGCAGCTGCAGAGCGCGCAGCAGGAGTACGCCGACGTCCCCCAGGTCGAGGCCGACCTGAAGGCCGAGTCGGCGCTGCTGGCCCAGGCCATGGGCCGGGACGTGCGCTGGTCGCAGTACCTGCGGGACATCGGCGTCATCGTCCCCAAGGGCGTCTGGCTGACCGAGGTGTCGATCGTGCAGCCCGAGGCCGGCGCCGCCACTGCAACGGACGCCGCGGGGACGCCGGCCACCGGCAGCGCGGTGACCTCGGCCCCGGTCGCCACGATCACCTTCACCGGCAAGGCGACGAGCCAGGACGCCGTGGCCGGCTGGCTGGACGCGCTGTCCGGCGAGCCGGGTTTCGCCGATCCGTACTTCACGAACTCGCAGTCGGCGGTCGACGCCGAGCTCGGGCGCACGCTCATCACGTTCTCCTCGAGCGTGAACGTGACCGCCGAGGCGCTGTCCCACCGCTACGACTCGACGGGGAGCTGACATGACCCGCACCCAGAAGTGGACCGCCGCCACGGTGGCGGCAGGCCTAGTCCTGCTGGCCGCCGGCTGGCTGCTCCTCCTCGGGCCGAAGCGGGCCGAGGCCTCCGGCCTGCGCGACGAGGCGACGGCGCAGCTGGCCCAGAACGCCCAGCTCTCGACGCAGCTCGGCCAGCTCAAGGTGCTGGCGCAGGAGCTCCCCGCCAAGCAGCGCGCGCTGGCCCAGCTCAACAGCAAGGTGCCGGACAGCGTCGACCTGCCCACGCTCGTCCGCCGGATCACGGCCCTGGCCACGGCCTCGGGTGTCACGCTGGGGAGCATCTCGCCCGCCGCACCGGTGGCTCTCGCCGGCACCGACGGCACCGTCACGGGGATGCAGAGCGTCTCCGTGGGGCTCACGGTCACCGGCGACTACTTCGAGGTGGCCGGCTTGCTCAGCCGGCTGGAGACGATGGGCCGCGCCTTCCTGGTGACCACGGTCTCCCTCACCGACGCCATGGCGACGGGCACGGACGAGGCGCCGGCCGGGACGGTCCAGGCGCAGATCCAGGGCGCGGTCTTCGTGCGCCCTGCCGACGGCACGGGCACCGCGGCCGGGGGCACCGCGGCCGTGGGCAGCAGCGCCCCGGCCGCCACCCTGTCCGGCACCACCCCGTCCGGCACCACCCCGTCCGGCACGCCTGCCGGCGGCACCTCGACCCTGCCCGCCAGCTGACCCGGCTCCGGCACGCTCACCGAAGGACACCTTCCATGCCCCGCAGTGCAGGAGACCCCGCCGACCAGCGCCAGGTGCGGCCGGCGTTCCTCGTGGCCGCCGGCGGCGCCGCGGTCGTCGCGGCCGGGATGCTCGCCTGGTCCACGACGTCCGGCGGCGACGACACCGCCCTCGCGGTGGTGACGACGGCCCCGGCCGCCGCCCCTGCGTCCCCGGTTCCCGCGGCCTCCGCCATCCCGGCAGCCACGCCTGGCTCCGGCGGGGACGACACGCTGACCAGCGCCCGGCCCGCCGGCGGCGGCGCGCTGCGCAACCCCTTCGTCCCGCTCGTCGCGGCCGCGCGCCCGTCGGCAACCCCGGCCGCCTCGGCCGCGCCCTCCGCGAGCGCCACGCCGGCGCCCACCGCGGTCCCGAGCGCCACCGCGGCACCCGGCTCGGCGGCTCCCGGCCCGACGCCCACCGCCACGCCCGCTCCCACGCCGTCTCCCAGCGCGGCCCCGGTCGTCGTGAAGCTCGTGGCGGTGGGCGGCGACAACGCCGCCGCGACCTTCCAGGTCTCCGGCAAGACGTACGTCGCCGTGCCGGGCGCGGAGTTCGCCGAGCGGTTCACCCTGCTCCGCCTGGAGGGCGGCAGCTGCGGGACCATCGCGTACGGCACCGTCAAGAAGGACCTCTGCGAGGGCCAGTCCCTGACGGTGCCTGCAGGCTGAGGCACCGCGCGCGCGTACGGCCCACGCACCGCGCTGTGGGAGGATCTGAGCCGTGCTGCGCTGGATCACCGCCGGGGAGTCCCACGGCCCTGCCCTCCTCGCCGTCCTCGAGGGGCTGCCCGCCGGAGTGCGGGTCACCACCCGCGACCTCGCCGACGACCTCGCGCGGCGCCGCCTCGGCTACGGGCGCGGCGCCCGCATGTCGTTCGAGCAGGACGAGGTCGAGCTGCTCGGCGGAGTGCGCCACGGCGTCACCCAGGGCGGGCCGGTCGCGGTGCGCGTCGGCAACACCGAGTGGCCGAAGTGGCAGCAGGTCATGGCCGCGGACCCGGTCGACCCCGAGGTGCTGGCCGGGCTCGCGCGCAACGCGCCGCTGACCCGCCCGCGCCCGGGCCACGCCGACCTCGTCGGGATGCAGAAGTACGGCTTCGAGGACGCCCGGCCCATCCTCGAGCGGGCCTCCGCGCGGGAGACCGCGGCCCGCGTCGCGCTCGGCCGCGTCGCCAAGGCCTTCCTCGCCCAGGCCGTGGGCGCGACCGTCGTCAGCCACGTCGTACGCATCGGAGGGGCCGTGGCGCCCGAGGGCGTCGTGCCCGGCCCCGACGACCTCGCGGCGGTGGACGCGGACCCGGTGCGCTGCTTCGACCCCGCAGCGAGCGCGGCGATGGTCGAGGAGATCGACCGCGCCCACAAGGACGGCGACACCCTCGGCGGCGTCGTCGAGGTCGCGGTCACCGGCCTCCCGCCCGGCCTCGGCAGCCACGTGCACTGGGACCGGCGCCTGGACGCCCGGCTGGCCGCCGCGCTGATGGGCATCCAGGCGATCAAGGGCGTGGAGGTCGGCGACGGCTTCGCGCTCGCCGCGACCCCCGGGTCGAAGGCCCACGACGAGATCGAGACCGGCGAGGACGGCCGGATCCGTCGCCGCAGCGGTCGCTCCGGGGGCACCGAGGGCGGCATGTCGACCGGCGAGGTGCTGCGGGTGCGAGCGGCCATGAAGCCGATCGCGACCGTGCCGCGCGCGCTCGACACCGTCGACGTGGCGACCGGGGAGGCCACCAAGGCCCACCACCAGCGCAGCGACGTCTGCGCGGTCCCCGCCGCCGGGGTCGTCGCGGAGGCGATGGTCGCGCTCGTCCTCGCGGACGCGGTGCTGGAGAAGTTCGGCGGCGACTCGGCCGCGGAGACCCACCGCAACGCCGCCGCCTACCTCGCCGGGCTGGGCGTCCGGTGACCTCCCTCCGCCTGCTCCGGCGTTCATGAGTCCGCGTGCAGTGGTCGTCGGCCCGCCCGGTGCCGGCAAGACGACCGTGGGACGGCTGCTCGCCGCCCGGCTGGCGCTGCCCTTCCGGGACACCGACTCCGACGTCGAGGCCACGACGGGCACCTCGGTCGCGGAGCTGTTCATCGACAAGGGCGAAGCCCACTTCCGCGAGCTCGAGCGCGCCGCGGTGGCGGCGGCTCTCGACGGCTTCGTCGGCGTCCTCGCGCTCGGCGGGGGAGCGGTGCTCGACGCCGGCACCCGGGCCGCGCTCGTCGCCTCGCCGGCGCCGGTCGTCCTGCTCGAGGTCGGCATCGAGGACGCCGCGGCCCGCGTCGGCTTCAACCAGGCGCGCCCCCTGCTGCTCGGCAACCCGCGCCAGCAGTGGCAACGGCTGCTCGAGCAGCGCCGGGCCTTCTACGAGGAGGTGGCGACCATGACGGTGCCGACGGACAAGCGGGCGCCGGAGGAAATCGCCGACGACATCGTGGCGCGGCTGGAGGGCCGCCGATGAGCGCGCCGACCCGCATCCGCGTGGGAGGCGAGGCGCCGTACGACGTGGTCGTCGGCCGTGGCCTTCTCGGTGAGCTGCGCGGCCTGCTGGGTGACCGCGTCCGCCGGGTCGCCGTGATCCATCCGCACGCCCTGGGCGCGACGGCGGAGGCGGTGCGCGAGGACCTCGTGGCGGCCGGCCTGGAGGCCGTGCTGCTCGACACCCCCGACGGCGAGGACGCCAAGTCGGCGGAGGTGGCGGCCTTCTGCTGGTCCGTGCTCGGCCAGGCGCACTTCACCCGCTCGGACGCGGTGGTCAGCGTCGGCGGCGGCGCGACCACGGACCTCGCCGGGTTCGTCGCGGCCACCTGGCTGCGCGGCGTCGCCGTCGTGCACGTGCCCACCACGCTGCTGGCGATGGTCGACGCGGCCGTCGGGGGCAAGACCGGCATCAACACCGCCGAGGGCAAGAACCTCGTCGGCGCCTTCCACCCGCCCGCCGGGGTGCTCTGCGACCTGACGACACTGGAGACGCTGCCGGTCAACGACTACGTGGCCGGGCTGGCCGAGGTGGTCAAGGCCGGGTTCATCGCCGACCCACGCATCCTCGAGCTCATCGAGGCCGACCCCGAGGGAGCGGCCTCGCCCACGGGCGAGCACGCCCGGGAGCTGATCGAGCGGGCCATCGCGGTGAAGGCCCGCGTCGTGGCCGCCGACCTGCGCGAGTCGGGCGAGCGCGAGTTCCTGAACTACGGGCACACCCTGGGGCACGCGATCGAGAAGGTCGAGCGCTACCAGTGGCGGCACGGCTCGGCCGTCGCCATCGGGATGATGTTCGCGGCCGAGCTGGCCCGGCTGGCCGGCCGGCTGGACGACGTGGTCGTCGACCGGCACCGGTCGATCCTCACCACCCTCGGGCTGCCCACGCAGTACGCCGCCGGCGCCGCCGCCTGGCCGAAGCTGCTCGACACGATGAAGGTCGACAAGAAGTCGCGCGGTGACCTGCTGCGCTTCATCGTCCTGGACGACGTGGGCAAGCCGTCCCGGCTCGAGGGGCCGGACCCGGCGCTGCTGGCGGCGGCGTACGCGGAGGTGACCCCGTGACGACGGTGCTCGTGCTCAACGGGCCGAACCTCGGCCGGCTCGGCAGCCGCGAGCCCGAGGTCTACGGCTCGGAGACGTTCGCGGACCTCGCGGCCGCCTGCGCGACGACGGCGGCCGAGCTGGGCCTCACCGCCGACGTGCGCCAGACCGACGACGAGTCCGAGCTCGTGCACTGGCTGCACGAGGCGGCCGACGGCGCGGTGCCCGTCGTGCTGAACCCCGCCGCCTTCACGCACTACTCCTACGCCCTGCGGGACGCCTGCGCCCAGCTCGACGGCCGCGCCCCGCTGGTCGAGGTGCACATCACCAACCCCGCCCGGCGCGAGGCCTTCCGGCACACCAGCGTGGTGGCGGGAGTCGCGACCGGCACGGTCGCAGGCTTCGGGCTCGACTCCTACCGGCTGGCGCTGCGCGCCGTCGCGGCGCTGCTGTCCTGAGCCGGGCCCGGTCCCGCGGTCAGGAGCCGGCGGCGGCGAGCTCGGGCACCTCGGCCTCGCCGGCGGCCACCGCCGGGTTCATCCACATCACCTCGAAGACGTGGCCGTCGAGGTCGCGGAACGAGCGGCCGTACGTGAAGCCGTGGTCCTGGGCCGGCATCCAGTCGCTGCCGCCGGCTGCGAGGGCCTTGTCCACGAGGGTGTCGACGGCCTCCCGGCTGTCGGCCGACAGCGCGTAGAGCGCCCGTGTCCCGGCGTGCGGGCCGGCGACCGGCGTCCCGGCCGGCAGGAAGTCGGAGAAACGCGCCTGCTGCAGCAGCATGAGGGTGATGTTGTCGTCGAGGACCACGTTGGTGGCCTGGTCGTCGCAGAACTGCTCGTTGCGCCCGTAGCCCAGCGCCTGCCAGAACGCGTCGGAGGCGCGGACGTCCGCGACCGGCAGGTTGATAAAGATCATGGTCATGGCGGGGTCCCTCTCTCGGATGCCGCTCCTGCGGCGCGGTCGCACGACGTGTGCGTCAGCAGGGAAGACGTCCCGTCGGGGCGGAAGTCATCGCCGCCCGGGCACACGAGCGCGCCGTGCCCCTTCGCCAGGCGGAGGAAGCACGGCGCGCGTCGCACCACGCGGGTGGTGGGCCGTCAGGCCCCGCTGATGGCGTCCACCGCGAGGTCGGTGCCCCGCGAGCGCTTGTTGCCCTTGCTCGTCGCGCTCACGACCACGGTGTGCTTGCCCGCCGGGACCTTCACCGTCGCGACCCTGCCGCAGCTGCTGTAGCCCCGGTAGAGGTCGACGGTCGCCACCCGGCGCCCGTCGACGGCGACCGTCGCGATGCCCGACCGCACGCTCCGGCAGGCGTGGACCGTCACGGAGGTGCCGCGCAGCACGGCCTTCACCGCCGGCTTGGCCTTGCCCTTGGTGGCACGGACGAACGACTTGCCCGCCGCGTCGGAGGCCGTGACGGTGCGCCAGCCGCCGCGTACCCGCACCAGTGCCGAGCTCGCGCTGTCCACGACCCCGGTGGTGCGGACGGTCGTCCCGACAGCGATCGCGCTCTTGCCCGACAGGTCCAGGACCGTCGGCGCCACCCACGCGGAGTAGCGGGTGTTCGCGACCAGCGGCGCGGACGGGGTGAAGGTGTAGGCCGTGCCGCTCTGGCGCGTCACCACGCCGCGGACCTTGGCCCCGTCCTCGCCCACCAGGCCGACGGTGGTGCCCGAGACACCGGTGACCGGCTCGCTGAAGGCCAGCGGGACGGCACCGGTCAGGGCCATCCCGTCGGCGGCTCCGATGCTGGCCTGGGGGGTGTCGACGTCCCGGCGGAAGGGGGCGCCGGACGACCAGGGGTAGGCGAAGCCGGACTCGTCCAGGGCACGGACCCGCCACGTGTAGGTGCCGTTGCCCAGCTTGCTCGCGTCGAGCGTGACCCGGCTGGTCCCCGCGGGGTCGCCGGGGCGCACGACCCGGTCGGTCGTGACGTCGACGACCGGCTGGGCGAAGTTGCCGTCGACCGCCACCTGCACGCGGTACGCCTTGGCCTCGGAGTCCGTCGCCGCCACGCGGGCGCCCGCCGGGACGGCAGCGGTCTGCGTCGTCCAGGACGCGCTGACGACCGGGCCCGCGGAGACGGCGGAGACGGCGCGTACCGGGGAGGTCGCGAGCTTGCCGAAGCGCTGCGGGCCGCTCACCGGGCCGCAGAGCCGCCACCCGCAGGCCTGCACGCCCCAGTAGAGCGACCGGGCGTCGGGCAGGGTGCCGTAGGGCGACAGGCTCGTCGCGGCGGTCTCCCACACGTGGTCGGAGTCGCGCAGGTCCTTCGTGCGCGACACGTAGAGGCGGTACTTGATCGCCCCGTCGACCGGTTGCCAGGAGAAGACCGG
Source organism: Motilibacter aurantiacus (assembly GCF_011250645.1). NCBI lineage: Bacteria > Bacillati > Actinomycetota > Actinomycetes > Motilibacterales > Motilibacteraceae > Motilibacter > Motilibacter aurantiacus. The sequence goes on along the minus strand of NZ_JAANNO010000006.1, from coordinate 55,384 downwards.
CGTGGCGGAGGCGACACCGCCGGCCACCGGGGTGACCGCGGCACCGCCCGGCACCGCCGACACGGCCTCGGCGACCGCCGCCGGCGAGGTGAAGGTGAACGTGCCCTGGTCGGACCAGCTGCTGCAGGCCGGCTTGGGCGCGTAGCCGGGCACCGCGGACGGGACCGGCACGGTGATCTTGCCGTCCGAGACGCTCTTCGTGCCGCCGGCGCCGTCCCAGACGCCGGTGCAGCTGAGCGCCGGGTCGTTGAAGGGCGTCTTGGCCTCGCTCACGGTCCCGTCGCGGCCCCGGACCCGCCAGTACCACGCGCCGGGGAAGAACTTGCCGCCCTCCATCGGGTTGCGGGCGGCCACCCGCTCGGCGGCGTCGGCCAGGCAGACAGCGCGGGCGGTGGGCTCGGTCTTGTCCAGGCACGTCTTCTGCTCGTCCTCGAGCCACTGCACGCGCGGGTCCTCGCCGAAGGCGAACGCGCACTTGGTCTCGTCGCCCGGCAGCGCCTCCTTGCCCGCGGCCGTCCCGTACGGCGCGAGGTAGGTGTGCTGGGTGTAGCAGGTGAACCGGCGGGTGTCCTCGCGGCCCTCGTAGGACCAGGCGTCGTGGAACGGGTCGGCGCTGAACTCGACTTCGTAGAACGATGCGTCGGCGACGGGCTGCCAGCTGACGACCGGCACCGCGACCGAGGAGACGGTGACCGGCGACGCCGGCTCTGCGTCCCAGCTCCTCGTGAGCGTCGCGGGCGCGCTCCACTCGCCGGCAGCCGCGGCGGTGGTGGCGCGGACCCGCCACACGTAGTCGCCGCTCGGCACGAGCGGCGGCAGCTGCCAGGCCGGCGTCGGGACCGTGGCCGCCAGGACGTTGGGGTCGAATCCGTCGCTGTCGGACAGCTGGACCTCGTAGCCGGTCGCCCCCTCGACCGGGGCCCAGGTGAGCTCCGCGTTCGACACGACCGCCCCCGCGTCCGGGGCCAGCCCGGCCGGAGCCGCCACCGTGGCGGCACCGGCCGGTGCCACCGGGGCCACGACGAGGCCCGCCAGCAGGGCCGGCACCGCGAGCACGGCGGGCAGGGCCGCGCGGCGCCATCGGCGGGTCAGAGACATACGGGCTCCCCTCGCGGGGGCCGTTCGCCCCCTCTGCCCGACAGTCGGCGCGAACGCGACGTCTCCGATGGCCCGGACGGATGATCGCGAGGCGCTGGACCGGCCGGACGGGTGACGCGGGGGCCGCCGGTGCCGCCGCGCGCGCCTCAGGGTGCCCGAGCCCGGGCCTGCCCGCCCCCGGTAGGCTGGGAAGCCGTGCCTTCGGACGGCTCGCGACGCGGCTCCTGACGCCTGTGCTTGTTGCGGCCACCGGGCAGAGCACAACGACGGACATCCGAACGAGGCGAGGCGTACCCGTGGCGACGAGCAACGACCTGAAGAACGGCCTGGTGCTGAACATCGACGGCCAGCTGTGGACCGTCATCGAGTTCCAGCACGTCAAGCCCGGCAAGGGCGGCGCCTTCGTGCGCAGCAAGCTCAAGAACGTCCTGTCCGGCAAGGTCGTCGACCGCACCTTCAACGCGGGCGTCAAGGTCGAGACGGCCACCGTTGACAAGCGCGACATGCAGTACCTCTACAAGGACGGCAACGACTACGTGTTCATGGACACGGACTCGTACGACCAGCTGAACGTCCCCGCGGCGACCGTCGGCAAGAACGCCGACTACATGCTCGAGAACCAGATGGCGATGGTCGCGATCCACGAGGGCACGCCGCTCTACATCGAGCTGCCGGCCTCGGTCGAGCTCGTCATCGAGTACACGGAGCCCGGCCTGCAGGGCGACCGCTCGACCGGTGGCACCAAGCCGGCGCGCCTCGAGACCGGCGCCGAGGTCCAGGTGCCGCTCTTCATCACCAGCGGCGAGAAGGTCAAGGTCGACACCCGCGACGGGTCCTACCTGGGCCGCGTGTCGAGCTGACGTGTCGGCCCGCCACAAGGCGCGCAAGCGCGCCCTCGACGTCCTCTTCGAGGCCGAGCAGCGCGGCCGTGACCCGCTGACCTCGCTCGCCGAGCACGTCTCGCGCGGCGAGCCGCCGGTCTCGGCGTACGCCGTGGAGCTCGTCGAGGGCGTCGCGGCCCACCGGGAGGCCATCGACGCCGTCCTGGCCCGGCACGCGCAGGGCTGGGAGCTCGACCGCATGCCGGCGGTCGACCGCAACGTGCTGCGCATCGCGGTCTACGAGCTGCTCCACCGCGACGACATCCCGGGCCCGGTGGCCGTCGCGGAGGCCGTTGCCCTCGTCAGCGAGCTGTCGACCGACGAGTCCCCGGGGTTCGTCAACGGGCTGCTCGGCACCGTGCTCGGGCTGCGTCCGCAGCTGTCACAGGTCGAGCCGCAGGACTCCTAGCGGCCCGCCGCGCGGCCTGCACGACGAAGCCGTGGAGCGCCGGGGGGTGTCGTCACCCGCGCCCCGCGCTCCACGGCTTCGTCGTACGCCCGGTCAGTCCTCGACGACCGCGCGCCGGGCCTCGGGGTTGAGCACGCCCCAGGTGATGAGCTGCTCGGTGAGCACGCTGGGGGACTGGTCGTAGATCACCGCCAGGGTGCGCAGGTCGTCCTGGCGGATCGAGAGGACGCGGCCGTTGTAGTCGCCGCGCTGGCTCTGGATGGTGGCCGCGTAGCGGGCGAGCGGGCCGGCCTTCTCCGCGGGCACGGAGCCGAGCCGCTCCAGGTCGATGACGAGCCGCGGCGGGGGCTCCGACGCGGCGCTGGGCGCGCCCTCGGGCAGCAGCTCGGCCACCGGGACGCCGTAGAAGTCCGCCAGCTCGGCGAGCCGCTGCACGGTGACGGCCCGGTCCCCGCGCTCGTAGGAGCCGACCACGACCGCCTTCCAGCGGCCGTCCGACTTCTCCTCGACGCCGTGCAGAGAGAGGCCCTGCTGCGTCCGGATCGCCCGGAGCCGTGCTCCCAGCGCCCTTCCGTACTCGCTTGCCACCCGTGAACCTCCCGACGATTACCGGCCGCGAGGGCCGTGACTTAGAGTGACGTTACGGAGAGTGAAGGCCGCAGGTCAAGCGCAACCCGCTCCTTACCATCCGTACGGGGGACAGCCGCCAGTGGGCCCGGTCACCATGGCCCGGTGCTCCTTCCCCGCTCCCGACCCGGCCGTCGGGCCCGCTGGATGACCGCTGCGCTGGTGTGCGCCGCGGCCCTGCCTGCCCCGGCCGGTGCCGCCCCGACCGATCCGAGCCGAAGGCTAGGCGGTGCGCACGCACCGGCTCCTGCGCTGCCCGAGCGACGCGCCGCGGTGCCCGTGTCGAGCCCGCAAAGCTCACTGAGGGTGATCATTTTCGGACGATCCGTGCGCGGCCGTCAGCTGGTCGCGGTACGGCGCTGGCGGCCGGGCGCGCCCGCGGTCCGCGTGCTCGTGATCGGCCAGGTCCACGGCGACGAGCGGGCCGGGGCGCAGGTGGCGCGGCTGCTGCGCCGCGGCGGGCTGCCGGAGGGCATAGACCTCTGGGTGGTGCCCACCGCGAACCCGGACGGCCTCGCCGCCCGCACCCGGGTCAACGCCAGGGGGGTCGACCTCAACCGCAACTTCCCGGTGCTCTGGCGCGCGCGGGGCGCGCGCGGGTCGAGCACCTGGCCCGGCCCGTCCGCCGCGAGCGAGCCCGAGACGCGGGCGCTGCTCGGCCTCGTCCGGCGCGTCGACCCGCAGATGACCGTCGTGCTGCACCAGCCGCTGCACGGCGTGGACTCCTACGGTGCCCGCGCGCGCCCGCTCGTGCGCGCCCTCGCCGAGCGGGCGGGCCTGCCGGTCAAGACCTTCTCCTGCGGCAGCGGAGGGTGCAGCGGGACGTTCGGCCAGTGGCACAACACCGAGCTGCCCGGGTCCTCGGTCACCGTGGAGCTGGAGCGGCACCCGTCTGCCGCGCGCGTGCAGCGGGTGGCGCGCGCGGTGCTCGAGGTCGCGGCGACGCTGCCGCCGGCCCCGGCTGGTACGGTGCCAGACGGTGCGGCGGCAAGCCGGCGCACCGCAGCCCCTCACCGACATCCTTTAAGGCCCGTCCAGCGAGGCGGGTAAGGAGGTCCAGCGTTGACGACCGTCCCCTCCGAGGGGCGGCGCGACGTCGAGCTGCCCGCGGCCGCGGCCCCCGCCGAGCCCGGGCGTGAGCCCGACGTACGCACCGTCCTGACCGCCGCCGAGATCGACCGCTCCCTCTCGCGCATCGCGCACGAGGTCCTCGAGCGGGGCAAGGGCGGCGCCGACCTCGTCCTGCTCGGCATCCCGACCCGAGGCGTCGCCCTGGCCCGCCGGCTGGCCGCCCGGATCGAGAGCTTCGAGGGCAGCCCGGTCCCCGTCGGCAGCCTCGACGTGACGATGTACCGCGACGACCTCCGGCTGCGGCCCGCCCGCGCCCTCGAGCGCACCGAGATTCCCCCGTCGGGGGTCGACGGCAAGCTGGTCGTGCTCGTCGACGACGTGCTCTTCTCCGGCCGCACCGTCCGCGCGGCGCTCACCGCGCTGGACGACGTGGGACGCCCGCGCGCCGTGCAGCTCGCGGTCCTCGTCGACCGCGGCCACCGCGAGCTCCCGATCCGGGCCGACTACGTCGGCAAGAACATCCCCACCTCGCTGCGGGAGAGCGTGCAGGTCCGGCTGGCCGAGCACGACGGCGCGGACGGGGTCCTGCTCCGCCCGACGGGAGGCGCGCAGTGAGGCACCTGGTCTCCGCCGGCGACCTGAGCCGTGACGAGGCGCTGCTCGTCCTCGACACCGCCCACGAGATGGCCGGCCTGCAGCAGCGCGAGATCAAGAAACTGCCCACCCTGCGCGGCCGCACCGTGGTGAACCTCTTCTACGAGGACTCCACCCGCACCCGCATCTCCTTCGAGGCGGCGGCCAAGCGGCTCTCCGCCGACGTCATCAACTTCAGCGCCAAGGGCTCGAGCGTCTCCAAGGGCGAGAGCTTCAAGGACACCGCACTGACGCTGCAGGCGATGGGCGCGGACGCCGTCGTCGTCCGCCACTCGGCCAGCGGCGCCGCCCAGCGGCTCGCGGCCTCGGGCTGGGTCGGGGGCAGCGTCGTCAACGCGGGGGACGGCACCCACGAGCACCCCACCCAGGCGCTGCTCGACGCGTACACGATGCGCCGCCGCCTGGCCGACGGCCGCGGCGACCTCGCCGGCCGCCGCGTCGTGATCGTCGGGGACGTCCTGCACAGCCGGGTCGCCCGGTCGAACGTGCTGCTGCTGGCCACCCTCGGCGCCGACGTCACGCTCGTCGCGCCTCCGACGCTGCTGCCGATCGGCGTGCAGACCTGGCCGTGCGCGGTGTCGTACGACCTCGACGCGGTCCTGCCGAAGGCCGACGTGGTGATGCTGCTGCGCGTGCAGCGCGAGCGGATGAGCGAGGCCTACTTCCCGAGCGCCCGCGAGTACACCCGCCGCTACGGCCTCGACGCCACCCGGGCCGCGACCCTGCAGGACACGGCGATCGTCATGCACCCCGGGCCGATGAACCGCGGTGTCGAGATCGCGGCCGAGGTCGCCGACTCCGAGCGCTCGACCATCGTCGAGCAGGTCGCCAACGGGGTCAGCGTCCGCATGGCGGTCCTCTACCTGCTCCTCGGCGGGGCGTTCGACAGCAGCAAGGAGCACCAGCGATGAGCGGTTCAGCGAACTCGACCACCTTCGTCCTGCGCGGGGCCCGCCCGTACGGAGGCGGCCCGGTCGACCTCGTGCTGCGTGACGGCGTGCTCGCCGAGGCCACGGCAGCCGGCACCGCGGGGGCGGCGGGCGCGACCGTGGTCGACGCCGACGGCCTCGTCGCGCTCCCGGGCCTGGTCGACCTGCACACCCATCTGCGCGAGCCGGGGCGCGAGGACGCCGAGACGGTCGAGACCGGCACCCGGGCCGCCGCGCTCGGCGGCTTCACGGCCGTGCACGCCATGGCCAACACCGATCCCGTCGCCGACACCGCCGGCGTGGTCGAGCAGGTCTGGCGGCTGGGCCGCGAGGCCGGGCACTGCGACGTCGCGCCGGTCGGGGCGGTCACGGTCGGGCTGGGCGGCGAGCGGCTCGCCGAGCTCGGGGCGATGGCCGACTCCGCCGCCCGGGTCCGGGTCTTCTCCGACGACGGCAAGTGCGTCTCCGACGCGGTGCTCATGCGCCGGGCGCTGGAGTACGTCAAGGCGTTCGACGGGGTCATCGCGCAGCACGCCCAGGAGCCGCGGCTCACCGACGGCGCGCAGATGAACGAGGGGGCGCTGTCCGGGGTGCTCGGCCTGCGCGGCTGGCCGTCGGTCGCCGAGGAGGCCGTCATCGCCCGCGACGTCCTGCTCGCCGCGCACGTCGGAAGCCGGCTGCACATCTGCCACGTGTCGACCAGGGGCTCGGTCGAGATCCTGCGGCTGGCCAAGGAGCGCGGCATCGCCGTCACCGCCGAGGTCACCCCGCACCACCTGCTGCTCGACGAGTCCCTCGCCGCGACGTACGACCCGGTCTTCAAGGTCAACCCGCCGCTGCGCGGCAAGGACGACGTGCAGGCGCTGCGCCAGGCCGTGGCCGACGGCGTCATCGACGCGATCGCCACCGACCACGCCCCGCACGCCGCCGAGGACAAGGAGGGCGAGTGGGCCAACGCGCTGCCCGGCATGCTCGGCCTCGAGACGGCGCTGGCCATCGCCCAGGAGGCGCTGGTCGAGACCGGCCTGCTCGACTGGGCCGGCGTGGCCGACCGGCTCTCGACCCGGCCGGCCCGCATCGGCCGGCTCACCGGCCACGGCCGCCCGCTGCAGGCCGGGGAGCCGGCCAACGTCGTCCTGGTCGACCCGGCGGCACGGCGCACCATTGACCCCGCCGGCCTGGCCTCACGCAGCCGCAACACGCCCTATGCCGGGCGCACCCTCCCCGGGCGGGTGGTCGCGACGTTCCTGCGGGGGCGCCCGACCGTGCTGGACGGGGCGCTGGCATGAGCGAGGCCGTCCTGCTCGCCGCCGAGCAGCAGCACCTGACCAAGCTCGGGGAGCGGCTCTGGCTCGTCGGCGGCCTGCTCGCCGCGCTGGCGCTGGGCTACCTGCTGCTCTGGAGGGGCTGGCGCAAGCGCGGCGCGCGCCAGTCCGACGTCCCCGCGCTGCCGCAGGTGCCCGAGGCGGTCGCGCGCGGCGCCGTCCGCGCCCGCGGCGAGGGGACGTACGTCGTCACGACGACCGCCGGCGACTGGCTGGACCGGATCGTCCCCCACGGGCTGGGCGTGCGCAGCCTGGCCCACATGATCGTGTCCGACGCGGGCGTGCTCTTCGCCCGCGTCGGCGCCCCCGACGTCTTCGTGCCGACGGCCGCCCTGCGGGGCGGCCGGCTCGAGCGCGGGATGGCGGGCAAGTTCGTAGAGGAAGGCGGATTGGTGGTCGTCACCTGGGAGCACGGGACGCGTCAGCTCGACACGGGGTTCCGGCCACGCGCCGCGGCCGACCGGGACGCGCTGCTGGCAGCGGTGCAGGGGCTCGTGGAGGTGAAGTCCTGATGGCCCGCGACGCCCTGCTCGTCCTCGAGGACGGGCGCACCTTCCGCGGCGAGGCCTTCGGCGCCGACGGCGAGGCCTTCGGCGAGGCCGTCTTCGCCACCGGCATGACCGGCTACCAGGAGACGCTGACCGACCCGTCGTACCACCGGCAGGTCGTCGTCATGACCGCCCCGCACGTGGGCAACACCGGCGTCAACGACGAGGACCCCGAGTCGCGCCGCGTCTGGGTCTCCGGCTACGTCGTGCGCGACCCCGCCCGCCGCCCGTCCAACTGGCGCGCACAGCGCACCCTGCAGGACGAGCTGCGCGAGCAGGGCGTCGTCGGCGTCGGGGGCGTCGACACCCGCGCGCTGACCCGGCACCTGCGCGAGCGCGGTGCGATGCGCGTGGGCCTGTCCACGATGGAGGACGACCCGGCCAAGCTGCTCGAGCGCGTGCTCACCAGCCCCGGGATGGTCGGGGCCGACCTCGCCGCCGAGGTCACCACGCCCGAGCCGTACGTCGTGCCCGCCGTCGGCGAGGCGCAGCTGCGCGTCGCCTGCCTCGACCTCGGCGTCAAGCGCGCGACCCCGCTGCGGATGGCCGACCGCGGCATCGAGGTCCACGTGCTGCCCGCGACGAGCACGATCGAGGACATCCTCGCCGTCGCGCCGGACGGGCTCTTCGTGAGCAACGGGCCGGGTGACCCGGCGACGACCGACGGGCCGGTCGAGGCCGTCCGCGGGGCGTTGGAGCGCGAGCTGCCGACCTTCGGCATCTGCTTCGGCAACCAGATCCTCGGCCGCGCGCTCGGCCTCGGGACCTACAAGCTGCGCTACGGCCACCGCGGGATCAACCAGCCGGTCCAGGACCGCGCCACCGGCAAGGTGGAGGTCACGGCCCACAACCACGGCTTCGCGGTCGACGCGCCGGTCGACGGCACGCCGGTCGAGACGCCGTACGGCCGGGCCGAGGTGAGCCACGTCGGGCTCAACGACAACGTGGTGGAGGGGCTCCGGCTGCTCGACGCCCCCGCGTTCTCCGTCCAGTACCACCCCGAGGCCGCCGGCGGGCCGCACGACGCGGCGTACCTCTTCGACCGGTTCCGTGACCTGATGCTCGACAAGAAGGGACGTCGCTGAATGCCCCGCCGCGACGACATCCGCAGCGTCCTCGTCATCGGCTCCGGGCCGATCGTCATCGGGCAGGCGGCCGAGTTCGACTACTCCGGCACCCAGGCCTGCCGGGTGCTCAAGGCCGAGGGCCTGCGCGTCATCCTCGTCAACAGCAACCCGGCGACGATCATGACCGACCCGGAGATCGCCGACGCGACCTACGTCGAGCCCATCACGCCCGAGTTCGTCACCAAGGTCATCGCCGCCGAGCGGCCGGACGCGCTGCTGCCGACCCTCGGCGGTCAGACCGCGCTCAACACCGCGATGGCGCTGGACAAGGCCGGCGTCCTCGAGGAGTACGGCGTCGAGCTGATCGGCGCCAACGTCGAGGCGATCGTCAAGGGCGAGGACCGGCAGAAGTTCAAGGAGGTCCTCGACACGATCCCGGGGGCCGGCTACGCGGACTCGCGCATCTGCCACTCGATGGAGGACTGCCTCGCCGCGGTCGAGGAGCTCGGCTACCCGGTCGTCGTCCGCCCGTCGTTCACCATGGGGGGCTCCGGCTCGGGGCTGGCCTACGACGAGGAGGGACTGCGCCGCATCGCCGGAAGCGGTCTTCACCTCTCGCCGACGACCGAGGTGCTGCTCGAGGAGTCGATCCTCGGGTGGAAGGAGTACGAGCTCGAGCTGATGCGAGACCGCAACGACAACGTCGTGGTCGTCTGCAGCATCGAGAACCTCGATCCGATGGGCGTGCACACCGGCGACTCGATCACCGTCGCGCCGGCGATGACGCTCACCGACCGCGAGTACCAGGTGCTCCGCGACATCTCGATCGCGATCATCCGCGGGGTCGGGGTCGACACCGGCGGCTGCAACATCCAGTTCGCGGTCGACCCGCGGACCGGGCGGGTCGTCGTCATCGAGATGAACCCGCGCGTCTCGCGCTCCAGCGCGCTCGCCAGCAAGGCGACCGGCTTCCCGATTGCCAAGATCGCCGCCAAGCTCGCCGTGGGCTACACCCTCGACGAGATCCCGAACGACATCACCCGGGTCACGCCCGCGAGCTTCGAGCCCACGCTCGACTACGTCGTGGTCAAGGCTCCGCGGTTCGCGTTCGAGAAGTTCCCGTCGGCCGACTCCACGCTCACCACGCACATGAAGTCCGTCGGCGAGGCCATGGCCATCGGGCGCAGCTTCCCCGAGGCGCTGCAGAAGGCGCTCCGGTCGCTGGAGCGCAAGGGGTCGAGCTTCAGCTGGGCCGGCGAGCCGGGCGACAAGGCTGCCCTGCTGGCCGCGGCCGGGCGCCCGCACGAGTCGCGGCTGCTCGAGGTGCAGCAGGCGCTGCGCGCCGGCGCGACGGTCGACGAGGTGCACGAGGCCACCGGCATCGACCCGTGGTTCGTGGACCAGGTCGCCCTCATCAACGAGGTGGCCGAGCAGGTGCGCGGCGCCGCGGAGCTCACTGCCGACGTCATCCGCCGGGCCAAGCGGCACGGCTTCTCCGACGCCCAGCTCGCCGAGCTGCGCGGCATGCCGGAGTCCGTCGTCCGCGGTGTCCGGCACGCCCTCGGCGTCCGCCCGGTCTACAAGACCGTCGACACCTGCGCGGCCGAGTTCGCGGCACGCACGCCGTACCACTACTCGGCCTACGACGAGGAGGACGAGGTCGAGCCGCGCGAGACGCCGGCGGTCCTGATCCTCGGCAGCGGGCCGAACCGCATCGGGCAGGGCGTGGAGTTCGACTACTCCTGCGTGCACGCGTCCTTCGCGCTGCGCGACGCCGGCTTCGAGACCGTGATGGTCAACTGCAACCCCGAGACCGTCTCGACCGACTACGACACCAGCGACCGGCTCTACTTCGAGCCGCTCACGCTGGAGGACGTGCTCGAGGTCGTCGCCGCGGAGCGCCGCGCCGGCCCGGTCGCGGGCGTCATCGTCCAGCTCGGCGGGCAGACCCCGCTGGGCCTCGCGCAGGCGCTGGAGGAGGAGGGCGTGCCGGTCGTCGGCACCTCCCCGTCGGCGATCCACCTGGCCGAGGACCGCGGGGCGTTCGGCCGGGTGCTCGCGGCCGCCAAGCTGCCCGCGCCGCAGCACGGCACCGCCACGACGTACGACGAGGCGAGCGAGATCGCCGCCGGCATCGGGTACCCGGTGCTGGTCCGCCCGTCGTACGTCCTGGGCGGGCGCGGCATGCGGATCGTGCACGACGCCGACGAGCTCGCCGAGTGGTTCGCGTCGGTCGCGGGCGCCGTCACGCCTGAGCACCCGGTGCTCGTGGACCGCTTCCTCGACGACGCGGTCGAGATCGACGTGGACGCGCTCTACGACGGCGAGGAGCTCTACCTCGCCGGGGTCATGGAGCACATCGAGGAGGCCGGGGTCCACTCCGGCGACTCGGCCTGCGTGCTGCCGCCCGCGACGCTCGGCGCCGAGGAGATCGCCCGCGTCCGAACCTCCACGGAGGCGATCGCCCGCGGCGTGGGAGTGCGCGGGCTGCTCAACGTGCAGTTCGCGATCGCCTCCGACGTGCTCTACGTGCTCGAGGCCAACCCGCGCGCGTCGCGCACCGCGCCGTTCGTCTCCAAGGCGACGGCGGTGCCGCTGGCCAAGGCGGCCGCGCGCATCATGCTCGGCGCGACGATCTCGCAGCTGCGTACCGAGGGGATGCTGCCCGAGCGCGGCGACGGGGGAGACCTCCCGCTCGGCACGCCGCTGTCGGTCAAGGAGGCGGTGCTGCCGTTCTCCCGCTTCCGCACGGTCGAGGGCGGGCACGTCGACGCCGTCCTCGGCCCGGAGATGCGCTCGACCGGCGAGGTCATGGGCATCGACTCGACCTTCGGCACCGCGTTCGCCAAGGCGCAGGCCGCCGCGTTCGGCGGGCTCCCGATCAAGGGGCGGGTCTTCGTCAGCGTCGCCAACCGCGACAAGCGCGCGATGGTCTTCCCGGTCAAGCGGCTGGCCGACCTCGGCTTCGAGCTGCTCGCGACCGAGGGGACGGCCGCCGTGCTGTCGCGCAACGGCGTCGCCGCCACCGTCGTGCGCAAGCACAGCGAGCGGGCGGCCGCGCCGGGGGAGCCGACGATCGTCGACCACATCCTCGCCGGCGAGGTCGACATGATCGTGAACACGCCGACCGGTCGGGCCGCCCGCGCCGACGGGTGGGAGATCCGTACGGCCGCGGTCGCCATGGACCGGCCGATCATCACGACCGTGCAGGAGCTCGGTGCGGCGGTGCAGGGCATCGAGGCGCTGACCCGGGGCGACCTCGGCGTGCGCTCGCTGCAGCAGCACGGCGAGACGATCCGCGCGGCCCAGGCCCAGTCGCCGTCCTCCCGGCCGGGTGCGGGGGCATGACGGTGGCTCCCAGCGCCCCGCTCGGCGGGGTCGTGCAGGTGCGCGGCGAGGTGCTGTCCGTGCGGCGCGTCGGGGCGTACGCCGCGATCACCCTGCTCGCGCCGGGGGTGGCCGAGCGCTTCCGCCCCGGCCACTTCGTCGCGCTCGCCATCGGCGACCAGAGCTCGAGCATGCTGCTGCGGCGCAGCTTCAGCATCCACCGCTGCCAGGAGCGCGGCGTCTACGGCGGCACGGTCGAGATCGTCGTGTCGGCCCACGGGCCGGGCACCCAGTGGCTGGCCTCGCGCCGGCCGCACGACCCGGTCGACGTCGTCGGCCCGCTGGGGACGCCGTTCGCGCTGCCCAAGGAGCCGGCCAGCTGCGCGCTCGTCGGGGGCGGCTACGGCTCCGCGCCGCTGTTCACCCTCGCCGAGCGGCTGCGCGCCCGCGGCTGCCGGGTCGACATCGTGCTCGGCGCCGCGACGGAGGAACGGCTCTTCGGCGTCCTCGAGGCCAAGCGGATGGCCGACTCGGTCACGGTGACGACGGACGACGGCTCGCTCGGCATCCGGGGGCGGGTCACCGACGCCCTGCCCCGCGTCATCGAGCGCGCCGCCACCGACGTCGTCTACGCCTGCGGCCCCATGGCCATGCTGCGGGCCGTGTCGGACGTGGCTGCGGGCGCGGGGATCCCGGCGCAGGTCGCCGTCGAGGAGGCGATGGCCTGCGGCATCGGGGTGTGCATGACGTGCGTGCTGCCCGTCGTCGGCGAGGACGGCGTGACGCGCATGGTCCGCTCCTGCACCGAGGGCCCGGTCTTCCGTGGGGAGAGCGTCCGCTGGGCGGACGTGGGCACCGTGCCGGCCGACTGCCTCGGCGCCCCCGTGGCGGCGGGAGGCCACTGACATGACGGTCCCTCCCACCGTGCGGCCGGTCGCGCCGCACAGCGCCGACGTGCCCGAGCCCGCGGTCGACATGCGCGCCTCGCTCGCCTGGGCAGCGCTGCCCAACCCGGTCGCCACGGCCTCCGGCTGCGCCGCCAACGGCCGGGAGCTCGCGCGCTTCTACCCGCTGTCCCGCCTCGGGGCGATGGTGACCAAGAGCGTCATGCTCGCGCCGCGCTCCGGCCGGCCCACCCCGCGCATGGCCGAGACGCCCAGCGGCATGCTCAACTCCATCGGCCTGCAGGGCCCCGGCGTCGACGCGTTCGTGCAGCAGGACCTGCCCTGGCTCAAGTCCCAGGGCGCGCGGACGATCGCCTCGATCGCGGCCGGCAGCATCGACGAGTACGCCGAGGTGGCCGCCCGGCTCGCGCTCGCCCCGCCCGGGACGGTGACCGCGGTCGAGGTCAACATCTCCTGCCCCAACGTCGAGGACCGCGGCCTGGTCTTCGCCTGCGACCCCCACGCAGCGGCGGCCGCCGTCGCCGCCGCGCGCGAGGCGACCGACCCGTCGATCCCGGTCCTGGCCAAGCTGTCGCCGGACGTCACCGACATCGTGTCCATCGCGCGGGCCTGCGTCGGCGCGGGTGCCGACGGGCTCACGATGATCAACACCGTGCTCGGCATGGCGATCGACACCACCACGCTGCGCCCCGTCCTCGGCGGCGTCACCGGCGGCCTGTCCGGGCCGGCGATCCGCCCGGTGGCGGTGCGCTGTGTCTGGCAGGTCCACGCCGCGCTGCCCGACGTGCCGATCCTCGGCGTCGGGGGAGTGCGCACCGGGCTCGACGCCCTGCAGCTGATCCTCGCGGGGGCCAGCGCCGTCTCGGTGGGCACCGCCGTCTTCAACGACCCCGGCGCGCCGCTGCGCGTGCTGGGCGAGCTGCGCACGGCGCTGGCCGAGCGCGGGTTCGAGCGGCTGCGCGACGCGGTCGGCTACGCCCATCGTGCCCTCGGCGACGGCGCCGACCGGATCGCCCCGGCCGTGCCCGCGGGGCCGAGCCTGCAGGACTTCGCCCCTGACGCCGAGGAGGCGCTGTGAGCCCGCAGGAGGTCCGCGCGCCCATCGCGGTCGCGCTCGACGCGCCGGACCTCGGGACCGCGACGGCGTGGGCCCGGGCGGCCGGCCCGCACGTGCGCACGCTCAAGGTGGGGCTGGAGCTGTACCTGCGCAGTGGGCGCGAGGCCGTCGAGGCCGTGCGCGAGGCCAGCGGCGGGCGCGAGGTCTTCCTCGACCTCAAGCTGCACGACATCCCGAACACCGTCGCCGGGGCGGTCCGGTCGGTCGCCGGCCTGGCCCCCGACTACCTCACGGTGCACGCCGCCGGCGGCCCGGCGATGGTGCAGGCCGCGGCCGACGCGCTGCCGTCGGGGCGCGTCACGGCGGTCACCGTGCTCACCAGCCTCAGCGCCGGGGACCTGGAGCGGGTCGGCCTCGCCGGGCCGCCGCTCGACGCCGTGCGGCGGCTCGCGGCCCTCGCCGTGGCCGCCGGTGCCGGGGCCCTGGTCTGCTCGCCGCAGGAGGTCCGGGCCGTCCGGCAGGAGGTCGGCCCCGACGTCGTCCTGGTCACGCCCGGGGTGCGGCCGCCAGGGGCGGCCCTCGGCGACCAGGCCCGGGTGTCCACCCCGCAGCAGGCGCTGGCCGACGGTGCGGACCTGCTCGTCATCGGCCGTCCGATCACCGCCGCCACGGACCCGGGGCGGGCGGCAGCCGAGATCGCCGCCTCCGTCTGGGGCGAGCCCGGCGGGCCGGCCCCGACCCACGGCTCGCAGAGCCTGTAGGCAGGGGGTGCATTGCCTCCCCGTCCGACCAGTCGCTAGGTTTCCGGCTTCAGGCCATCGACTTCTTCAGGCCGCCAGAGCAGCCCGGCGTCCAACCGCGAGGTGAACCGCGTGCCCCTTCCCCCCTTGACGCCCGAACAGCGGGCCGCCGCCCTCGAGAAGGCTGCGGCCGTGCGTCGCGCCCGCTCCGAGGTGAAGAGCCGCCTCAAGCACTCGGGTGCCTCCCTCGGCGAGGTGATCGCCACCGGCCAGGAGGACGACGTGGTCGGGAAGATGAAGGTCTCCGCGCTGCTGGAGTCGATGCCGGGCGTGGGCAAGGTCCGGGCCAAGCAGATCATGGAGCGGCTCGGCATCGCCGAGACGCGGCGCGTGCGCGGCCTCGGTGCCAACCAGGTCGCCGCGCTCGAGCGCGAGTTCCCCGCGCGAGACGCGTGACAGCGGCCGCTGCGGCGTCCCCGCCCCCGGCGCCGCGCCGCCTCACCGTCCTGTCCGGGCCTTCCGGGGTGGGCAAGACGACCGTGGTCAAGGCGCTGCGTGAGCGCTACCCCGACGTCTGGGTGTCGGTCTCGGCCACGACGCGCTTCCCCCGCCCGGGGGAGGTCGACGGCGTGCACTACTGGTTCGTCAGCGACGCCGAGTTCGACGCCCTCGTCGCGTCGGGGGACCTGCTCGAGTGGGCGGTCTTCGCGGGCAACCGCTACGGCACGCCGCGCAAGCCGGTGCAGGACAAGCTCGACGCCGGCGTGCCGGTCGTCCTCGAGATCGACCTGCAGGGCGCTCGGCAGGTGCGCGAGCGTGCGCCGGACGCGCTGCTCGTCTTCGTGGCGCCGCCCTCCTGGGACGAGCTCGTCCGCCGGCTGGCCGGGCGGGGCACCGAGCCCGAGGACGTCGTCGCCCGCCGTCTCGAGGCCGCCCGCGAGGAGCTCGCCGCCGAGGGCGAGTTCGACGTGACGCTCGTCAACACGGACGTCGAGGAGCTGTGCATACGGCTGGTAGCCTTGATGGAGTCGCCTGTCAACCCGAGCCGGTGAGCACCGGCTCCGTCCAGGCGGCCGCCCCAACCCGCGACGAGAGCGAGTACAGCGTGTCCGGTTCCCAGGTCGTCCCCGAGGGCATCACCAACCCGCCGATCGACGAGCTGCTGGCGGCCACCGACTCCAAGTACAGCCTCGTGATCTACGGCGCCAAGCGCGCACGGCAGATCAACGCGTACTACTCCCAGCTGGGCGAGGGCCTGCTGGAGTACGTCGGCCCGCTGGTCGAGACGCACGTCCACGAGAAGCCGCTGTCGATCGCGCTGCGCGAGATCAACGCCGGCCTGCTCACGGCGGAGCCGATCGAGCAGCCCTGACCTTCCCCGTCCCGCCCGGATGCGGGCCTGCTCCTCGTGAGCGGGCCCGCATCCGTCGTTCCGGCCCGGCGGGCGCGCACCCGCCGCGGCGCTTCCGGCAGCAGCATTCGGCCCAGCGACCACCTCTGGCCCCCTGGGGCCCACCTGCGGGCCCGTGCCGCGGGCCCGAGGTGGCGCCACCGGTCCAGGAGCCGGCGGGGGCCGCCGCGCGCCGCCGTGCCGCTGCTGGTTTGCTGATCGACCATGGCTGAGATCGTGCTGGGCGTGACCGGCGGCATCGCCGCCTACAAGGCGTGCGAGCTGCTGCGCCGGCTGCGCGAGGCCGGGCACGGGGTCACCGTCGTGCCGACCGACGCGGCGCTGCGCTTCGTCGGGGCCCCGACCTGGGAGGCCCTGTCCGGGCGCCCGGTGCGGCGCGACGTCTGGTCCGACGCCGCCGAGGTCCCGCACGTGCGCATCGGGCGGTCCGCCGACCTCGTCGTCGTCGCACCGGCCACCGCCGACCTGCTGGCCCGGGCCGCCCACGGCCTCGCCGACGACCTGCTCACCAACGTCCTGCTCACCGCGCGCTGCCCGGTGCTGTTCGCGCCGGCGATGCACACCGAGATGTGGGAGCACCCGGCGACCCGGGCCAACGTCGCCCTGCTGCGCGAGCGCGGCGTGCAGGTGCTCGACCCCGCCGTCGGCCGGCTGACCGGCGCCGACTCCGGCCCCGGCCGGCTGCCCGAGCCGGCCCAGATCGCCGAGGCCTGCCGACGCGCCCTGGCCCGGGCGGGCTCGCCCGGGGCGCTGCACGATTTGGCCGGGCGGCGGGTCGTCGTCTCCGCCGGCGGCACCCGCGAGCACCTCGACCCCGTCCGTTTTCTCGGCAACCGCTCGTCCGGGCGGCAGGGCTGGGCGCTGGCCACCACCGCGCTGGCCCGCGGGGCCCGGGTCGACCTCGTCGCCGCGAACGTCGCCCTGCCGGCCCCGGCCGGGGCGAACGTCGTCCCGGTCGGGTCGGCCGCCGACCTGCACGACGCGGTGCTCGGCCTCGCCGCGGGCGCCGACGCGGTGGTCATGGCCGCCGCCGTCGCCGACTTCCGCCCTGTCGCCCGGGCCGACGCGAAGATCAAGAAGGCCGGGAGCGGCGCCCCTCCGATCGAGCTCGAGCAGACCCCGGACGTGCTCGCCGGCCTCGTGCAGGCCCGGGACGCGGGACGGCTCGGCGCGCCCGTGCTCGTGGGCTTCGCCGCGGAGACCGGCGACGAGAGCGCGGACGTGCTCACCCACGGGCGGGCCAAGCTCGCCCGCAAGCGCTGTGACCTGCTCGTCGTCAACGAGGTGGGTGACGGCGCGCGCGCGACCGGCTTCGAGTCCCCGGACAACGCCGGTGTCGTGCTGGGCCTCGACGGCAGCGAGCGCGCGGTGCCGCCGGGGCCGAAGGAGGCGCTCGCCGACGTCGTCTGGGACGCGGTCGGCCGGCTGCTCGCGCGCTGACCCGGCAGACGTGGCGCTCGTCTCACCATCCGGGAGAGTTCCCGGTCGCTGACCGGACTGCCGCCGCCCTCCCGGTAGGCTCGGCGCCTAGCCATCGCCCGCGAGGGCGCCGACCTCGCCCCGACCCGTCCGCCCCGGCCACCGAGCGATCCGCACCCCGATCGCACGGCAGCCGCGTCCGACGACCGGGCCGCTTCGCCGGAGACCAGGAGAGCGCGTGTCCCGACGCCTGTTCACGTCCGAGTCCGTCACCGAGGGCCACCCGGACAAGATCGCCGACCGCATCAGCGACTCGGTGCTCGACGCCCTGCTCAAGGACGACCCCAAGAGCCGCGTCGCCGTCGAGACCCTCATCACGACCGGCCAGGTGCACGTCGCCGGCGAGGTCACGACGCAGGCGTACGCCGACATCCCCGGCATCGTCCGGGACGCCGTGCTCGAGATCGGCTACGACTCCTCCGCCAAGGGCTTCGACGGCCTGTCCTGCGGCGTGTCGGTCTCGATCGGCGCGCAGTCCCCGGACATCGCGCAGGGCGTCGACGTCGCCTACGAGTCGCGCGTCGAGGGCGACGAGGACCCGCTGGACCGCCAGGGGGCCGGCGACCAGGGCCTGATGTTCGGCTACGCGTGCGACGACACGCCCGAGCTCTACCCGCTGCCGATCGCGCTCGCGCACCGGCTGGCGCAGCGGCTGACGGCCGCGCGCAAGGAGGGCACGCTCCCGTACCTCCGCCCCGACGGCAAGACCCAGGTCACCATCGAGTACGACGGCGACCGCGCCGTCCGCCTCGACACCGTGGTCGTCTCCAGCCAGCACGCCGAGGACATCGACATCGTCGGGATGCTCGCACCGGACATCGAGGAGCACGTCATCAAGCCCGTGCTCGCCGAGGCGGCGCCCGAGGGACTGCAGACCGAGGGCCACCGGCTGCTCGTGAACCCGACCGGCAAGTTCGTCATCGGCGGCCCGATGGGCGACGCCGGACTGACCGGCCGCAAGATCATCGTCGACACCTACGGCGGCATGGCCCGTCACGGCGGCGGCGCGTTCTCCGGCAAGGACCCGTCCAAGGTGGACCGCTCCGCGGCCTACGCCATGCGGTGGGTCGCGAAGAACGTCGTCGCGGCGGGCCTCGCCAAGCGCTGCGAGGTGCAGGTCGCGTACGCGATCGGCAAGGCCCACCCGGTCGGCCTGTTCGTCGAGACGTTCGGCACCGGGACCCTCTCCGACGAGATGATCCAGGACGCCGTGCTCGAGGTCTTCGACCTGCGCCCGGCCGCGATCATCCGGGACCTGGACCTGCTGCGCCCGATCTACGCGGCGACGTCGGCGTACGGTCACTTCGGCCGCGACCTGCCCGACTTCACCTGGGAGCGCACCGACCGCGCGGACGCGCTGCGCTCGGCCGCCGGCGCCTGAGCACACGTCCTCGCCCGACGGGCGGCCGCCTCCCTGCGGGGGCGAGCCGCCCGTCGGCGTTTCCGTGCCCGCCCGGGGCTGTGCACGCGGGGGCGCTGGACGGCCGGCGCTGTGGACAGGCCGCCGCCGGTCGGTGCCGGCTGTTAGACCTAGGAGGGTGATCGCGACGGGAGTCGAGCCGCCGCACGAGCAGCTGGCGCTCGTGCGTGAGCAGGTGCGCCGCGCCCGTCCCAAGCCGGCCGACCCGCCTGCCACCTCCCTGCCGGTGGCGCGGGTCGCGGTCGACGTCCCGCTGGCGCACCTGGACCGCACGTTCGACTACCTCGTCACCGAGCCGCAGGCGGAGGCCGCGGTGCCCGGGGCGCGGGTCCGGGTGCGGTTCGCCGGCCGCGACGTGGACGGGTTCGTGCTCGACCGGGCCGAGTCCTCGGACCACACCGGCCGCTTGGAGCCGATCCGGCGGGTCGTCTCCGCCGAGCCCGTGCTGACCCCCGAGGTCGCCCGCCTCGCCCGCGCGGTGGCCGACCGCTACGCCGGCACCCTGGCCGACGTCCTGCGGCTCGCGGTGCCACCGCGGCACGCGGCCGCCGAGGCCGAGCCGGCCCCGCCGGTGCCCGGCACGCCGGTCGAGCCACCGGAGCCCGGCCCGTGGGCGCGCTACCCGGACGGGGCGTCCTACCTCGCGGCCCTGACCGCCGGGAGCGCGCCGCGAGCGGTCTGGGCCGCGCTGCCCGGGGACGCCTGGCCGGACGAGATCGCCCTGGCCGTGCAGGCCACCCTCGCGGGGGGCCGCGGCGCGCTGGTGATCGTGCCGGACGCGCGGGACGTGGCGCGGGTCGACACGGCGCTGACGGAGCGGCTGGGGCCGGGGCGGCACGTCGCCCTCACCGCCGCGCTCGGGCCGGCCGAGCGCTACCGCCGCTTCCTGGCGCTGCGCCGGGGCGCCGCCTCCGCGGTCGTGGGCACCCGGGCCGCGGCCTTCGCCCCGGTGGGACGGCTCGGGCTCGTCGTCTGCTGGGACGACGGGGACGAGAGCCTCGCCGAGCAGCGCGCGCCGTACCCCCACGCCCGGGAGGTCTGCCTGCTGCGCGCCGCGCCGCGCGGGCTGGCGGCCGACACGCCCGCCGCGTGCCCGCCCGGGCTGCTGCTCGGCGGTCGCACGGTCACCGCGGAGGCGATGCAGCTGGTGGAGACCGGCTGGGCGCACCGGCTGGCCGCCGCCCGCGTCGACGTGCGTGCGGCCGCGCCGCGGGTGCGCACGGCCGCGGACGGCCCGCGGGCCGACGACCCGCTGGCCGCCGCCGCCCGCATCCCCAGCTCGGCGTGGCGGACCGCGAGCGCGGCACTCGAGCACGGCCCGGTCCTCGTCCAGGTCCCCCGCGTGGGGTACGTCCCGGCGCTCGCCTGCAGCCGCTGCCGCACGCCGGCCCGCTGCCCGCACTGCTCGGGCCCGCTCGCCCTGCGCGCGGGCGGGTCGGTGCCGGCCTGCCGGTGGTGCGGGCGCGGCGGGCCGGGCTGGCGCTGCGCCGAGTGCGGCGGCACCCGTCCCCGCGCCGTGGTCGTGGGCGCCGCGCGCACCGCGGAGGAGCTCGGGCGCGCCTTCCCGCGCGCCCGCGTGCGCCAGAGCTCGGGGGAGAAGCCGCTGCTGAGCGTGGGCAGCCGCCCGGCCCTGGTGGTCGCCACGCCCGGCGCCGAGCCCGTCGCGGAGGGCGGCTATGCCGCCGCGCTGCTGCTGGACCCGGTGGCCCTGCTCGCCCGGCCCGACCTGCGTGCCGAGGAGGAGGCGCTGCGCCGGTGGGCGGGCGCCGCCGCTCTCGTGCGTCCGGCCGCCGAGGGGGGCGAGGTCGTGCTCTGCGGCGATCCCGGGCTGCCCGGTGTGCAGGCCCTCGTGCGCTGGGACCCGTTCGGCGCGGCCGCCGCCCAGCTCGCCGACCGTGGCCCGCTCGGGCTCCCCCCGGTCGCCCGGGTCGCCACGGTCACCGGCCCGCTGCGCTCGGTGTCCGCGGTCCTGTCGGACGTGCGCCGCACCCTGGAGGGCGCCGGCGTGACCGGAGTGGACGTCGGCCTCCCGGTGCAGCTCGAGCCCTCGGCGCGCGCCCCCGGCGGGCCGCCGCCGGGGGCGACGGACGAGCCCCCGGCGGCCCGCGCGGTCCTGCGCGCCCCGCGGTCGGCCGGGGCCGCGCTCTCGGCGGCGTTGGCCACGGCGCAGGCGCTGCGCTCGGCCCGGCGCGACGCCGAGCCGGTCAGGGTCCGGGTCGACCCGCTCGACCTCGGCTAGCGCCCCGCGTCTGCCGGCCGCCCGTGGTCCCGGGGGGTCCTCGGGATCTGCCGGCCCCGGTTCCGGAGCGCGGGCGGGGCCTGCCCCGTTGCCTAGACTGAGGCGTTCCGCCCACCGTCTGCGAGGAGTGCACCGCCCGTGGCGATCCAGCCCATTCGACTGTTCGGCGACCCGGTGCTGCGCACCAAGGCGGACCCGGTCGTCGACTTCGACAAGGAGCTGCGCACTCTGGTCAAGGATCTGACCGAGACGATGATGGACGCGCCCGGCGCCGGGCTCGCCGCGCCGCAGATCGGCGTCTCGCTGCGCGTCTTCACCTACCACGTCGACGGCGAGCTCGGTCACCTCATCAACCCCAGCCTGGACCTGTCCGAGGAGCAGCAGGACGGCGACGAGGGCTGCCTCTCCCTGCCCGGCATGGCCTTCGACACCCGGCGGGCCATGCGGGTGGTCGCCAAGGGCCAGAACGAGCACGGCGACCCGGTCACGCTCGAGGGCAGCGCGATGCTCGCCCGCTGCGTCCAGCACGAGACCGACCACCTCGACGGCATCCTCTTCATCGACCGGCTGGACCGCGAGCAGCGCAAGCTGGCGCTGCGCGCCCTGCGCGAGGCCGAGTGGGCCGGCGCGCCGGTGCCGACCGTCAAGGACAGCCCGCACGCCACCCACGGCCTGGCGCTGTAGGCCGCCGTGCGCCTCGTCTTCGCCGGCACGCCGGACGTCGCCCTGCCCAGCCTCGACGCGCTGCTCGGCAGCCGGCACGAGGTCGTCGCCGTCGTCACCCGCCCCGACGCCCCCGCGGGCCGCGGGCGCCGGCTCGCGCCGAGCCCGGTCGCCGAGCGTGCCGTCGCCGCCGGGGTGGAGGTGCTCAAGCCCGCCCGGCCGCGGGACCCCGACTTCCTCGAGCGGCTCGCCGAGCTCGCGCCGGACTGCTGCCCCGTCGTCGCCTACGGGGCGCTCGTCCCGCGCGCGGCCCTGGACATCCCGCGCCACGGCTGGGTGAACCTGCACTTCAGCCTGCTGCCGGCCTGGCGTGGGGCGGCGCCCGTCCAGCACGCCGTCCTCGCCGGAGACGAGGTCACCGGGGCGAGCACGTTCCTGCTCGAGGAGGGGCTCGACACCGGGCCGGTCTTCGGGCTGGTCACCGAGGCCGTGCGGCCCACCGACACCAGCGGCGACCTGCTCGGCCGGCTGGCCGTGTCCGGAGCGGGTCTGCTCGCGGCGACGCTCGACGCGATCGAGGACGGCGCCGCGGCGCCGACCCCGCAGCCGGCCGAGGGCGTGAGCCTCGCGCCGAAGCTCACGGTCGAGGACGCCCGGCTCGACTGGTCCCAGCCGGCGTTCGCCGTCGACCGGCGCGCCCGCGCCTGCACGCCCGCGCCGGGGCCGTGGACGACGTTCCGCGGGGAGCGGCTGCGCCTCGGGCCGGTACGCCCGCAGCCGGACGCTCCCGCGCTGGCCCCCGGTGAGCTCGTCGTCGATCGCGCCGGCGCCCGCGTCGGCACCGCCACGGTGCCCGTCCTGCTCGGGGAGGTCCAGCCCGCCGGCAAGCGGCTCATGGGAGCCGCGGACTGGGCGCGCGGCGTACGCCCCGAGCCGGGCGAGCGGCTCGGGTGAGCCCGGCCGACGGAGGGCACGCCCCGCGTGCCCGCTCCGGTCCGGCGGCGCCCGGCCCGTCGCGGCGCGGGGGGCCGCGACGTGCCTCTGCCGGGGCGCGCCCCGCGCGCTCGTCCGACCCGGCCCGCGACACCGCGTACGCCGTGCTCACCGCCGTCCGCGAGCGTGACGCGTACGCCAACCTGGTCCTGCCCGCGCTGCTGCGCGAGCGGCGGCTCGACCCGCGCGACGCCGCGCTCGCCACCGAGCTGGCCTACGGCACCCTGCGCGGGCTCGGCACGTACGACGCGGTCCTCGCCGCGTGCGCGGACCGGCCGCTCGGCCGCGTCGACCCGCCGGTGCTCGATGCCCTGCGCATGGGCGCCCACCAGCTGCTCTCGACCCGGGTCCCGCCCCACGCGGCCGTGTCGGCGACCGTCGACCTGGTGCGCAAGGGGCCTTCTCGCGGGGCCGCGGGGTTCGCGAACGCGGTGCTGCGACGGGTCACCACCCGGGACCGGGACGCGTGGCTGGCCGAGCTCGCGCCGCCGCTCGACGAGGACCCCGTGGGGCACCTCGCACTGGCCCACGCGCACCCGCGCTGGGTGGTGCGCGCGCTGCGTGACGCCCTGGACGGGTCCATGGAGGAGACGGCCGCCGCGCTCGAGGCCGACAACGTGCGCCCGGCGGTGACGCTGGCGGTGCGTCCCGGCCGCGCCGACGTGGAGGAGCTCATCGCCGAGGGAGCCAGCCCCGGCTCCTGGTCGCCGTACGCCGCGGTGCTCGCCGGCGGCGACCCCGGCGACCTGCCCGAGGTCCGCGCCGGCCAGGCCGGTGTGCAGGACGAGGGGAGCCAGCTGGTCGCGCTGGCCGTGGCGGGCGCCCCGCTGGACGGGCCGGACGTGGCCTGGCTCGACGGGTGCGCCGGGCCCGGTGGCAAGGCTGCGCTGCTCGCCGGGCTGGCTGCCGGGCGCGGGGCGCGCGTGCTCGCGGCCGAGCTGGCGCCGCACCGGGCCCGGCTGGTGGCGCAGGCGGCGGTGCCGACGGGGGCGGCGGCCGTGGTCGTCGCCGACTCGACGGCCCCGCCCTGGCGGGCGGGCGTGTTCGACCGGGTCGTGGTCGACGTGCCCTGCAGCGGGCTGGGCGCGCTGCGGCGTCGCCCGGAGGCACGGTGGCGGCGCAAGCCCGAGGACGTCGTCAGGCTCGGCCCGCTGCAGCGGGCGCTGCTGCGCTCCGCACTGGCCTCGGCCCGTCCCGGCGGCGTCGTCGCCTACGCCACGTGCAGCCCGCACCGGGCCGAGACCCGGGACGTGGTGGACGACGTGCTCGCGGGCCGCGACGACGTCGAGCGCATCGACGCCCGCCGGGTCCTGGACGCGGTGACGGCCCGGCCGCTCCCGGCGCTCGGCGAGGGGCCGGACGTGCAGCTCTGGCCGCACCGGCACGGCACCGACGCGATGTACCTCGCCCTGCTGCGCCGGCGCTGAGCCCCCAGGGCACGTCAGGCGGGGACGGTCGGCTGCCCGGCCTCGAGCTGCCCGAGCACCACGCGGTCCTTGCCGGCCCGCTTGGCCTCGTAGAGGTGCGTGTCGGCGGTCCCGAGCAGTGCGCCGAGCCGCGGATGGGCAGGGCCCGGGCCGCCCGTCGCGACCCCGACGCTCATCGTGACGCGCAGCCCGGGGGAGACCGCGTCCAGGTCCAGGGCGGCGACGGCGGCCCGGAGCCGCTCGCACGCCTCGGCGGCCTGGCGCTGCCCCGCCCCGGGCAGCAACAGCACGAACTCCTCGCCCCCGAGGCGGACGACGAGGTCGCCGGCCCGGCGACCGGCGTCCAGGGTGGCCGCGACGCGGCGCAGCACCTCGTCCCCGGCCGGGTGGCCGTACCTGTCGTTGACGTGCTTGAAGTCGTCGATGTCGCAGACGGCCAGGCTGATCGCGGCAGGCGGCTCGCGGCGGGAGTCGATGGCGCGCAGCGCGGCGTCCAGCGCTCGCCGGTTGCCGAGACCGGTGAGCACGTCGCGGCGGGTGAGGCCCTCCAGCTGCCCGGCCAGCAGGCGGGAGCGGCGCAGCGCCTCCTCCAGCTCCTCGGTGCGCTCGGCGACCCGGGCCTCGAGCCGGCCGTTGGCCTCGGAGAGCCGTCCGGCGAGGTCGGCGGCGCGCTGGCGCTCGTGCTCGGCCTCGCGCAGCAGGGTGGAGACGATGCGCGAGGTGACGAACGCCGCGAAGGCCGCGACGACCGACAGGAGCACGCCGGCCACCTCGACGTCGTGGTAGCTGGACGGCCGGGTCCCGTCCCCTGCTATCGACGGCAGCAGGAGGATCAGCGCGAGCGTGGCCGCCAGCACGAGCGGCACCGCGCGGACGCGGACGACGAGCCCGCCGGCGAGCACGACGATGGAGCTGTAGACCGGCGCGAGCTGGGAGTTGGTCGCGTGGACGATGCCGGCCAGGATGGCTCCGAAGCTGCAGACGACGAACGCGCCGGCGATGCCGACGTGGCCGCGGCGCGCGAGCGGCACGGCGCCGAGGTAGGCCAGCGCGGTCAGGCCGAGGCTCCAGAGCCCGCTGCGCGCGTCGGAGAGCTGCGCGACGATCGGGGTGAGCGCGACGGCCAGGCCGGACACGCTGGAGCAGAGGGCGATGAGGACCCGCCCGCGTCGGCGTACGTCCGGGTCGGGGTGCTGCACGCGCAGCAGGGAGCCCAGTAGGCGACGGAAGGTCTGCACGCCGCCTCCCCTCCTGCGTCACGGGCCCGTCGTCCTAGCATCGGCGCCCATGCACCGAGTCGAAGGCAATCGCCGCCGCAACTCGACGGGCCCGGCCCGATGACGGTCCAGATCTCGCCGAGCATCCTGAGCGCGGACTTCACCGACCTGGCGCGGGAGGTCGCCCGGATCGCGCCGGCCGCGGACTGGGTCCACGTCGACGTCATGGACGCCCACTTCGTGCCCAACCTGACGATCGGCCTGCCCGTCGTCGAGCGGCTGGCCCAGGTGAGCGAGCTGCCCCTCGACTGCCACCTGATGATCGCAGACCCCGACCGCTGGGCACCGGAGTACGCCGAAGCCGGCGCACGCTCGGTGACCTTCCATGCCGAGGCGGTGAGCGCGCCCGTGCGCCTGGCCCGCGAGCTGCGGGCGCGCGGCGCCCGGGCAGGGCTCGCGCTCAACCCGGCGACCCCGGTCGAGCCGTACGCCGACCTGCTGCCCGAGCTGGACATGCTGCTGCTCATGACCGTCGAGCCCGGGTTCGGGGGGCAGAAGTTCCTCGACCTGGTCCTGCCCAAGCTGCGCCGCGCCCGCGAGCTCGTGCAGCGCTCGGGCGCGGAGGTCTGGCTGCAGGTGGACGGCGGGGTCGCGGCCGACACGGTCGAGCGCGTGGTCGAGGCGGGGGCGAACGTGCTCGTCGCCGGGTCGGCGGTCTACGGCGCCGCGGACCCGGCGGAGGCGGTGCGCGGGCTGCGCGCGCTCGCCGAGGGCGGGGCAGCCGCCGACGCCTGAGCCACCGCGTCCGCATGCTGGACGGACGGCCGCGTTCCGCCGGCCGGAATCGTTCCGCGTGCGACGATGTTGCCGACGACGACGCGTGCCCCGGGGTCGGTGGAATTCCGAACCGGCGGTGACAGTCCGCGACCCGGTCTCGGCGCCTCCACGGGCCGGAGCCGGTTGACCCGGTGCAACTCCGGGACCGACGGTGAGAGTCCGGACGGGAGGCGGCACGCGGCGGATGGGACGTGCGCGTCCCCGCGCACGCAGGCAGGGCCTGTCGTGCGGCGGGCGCGTGCGCTGCCCGCCCGCCGCTGCGCCCTGCCCCCGCGGTACGCCGGTGACGGCGAGCGGCGGGACGGAGGCAGCATGACGGGTACGACGGCGAGTCAGGCGGAGGTCGCCGCTATGCGCCGTGCGGTCGAGCTCGCCGCCCTCGGCGCGGCCACGGCCGCCCCGAACCCCGTCGTCGGCTGCGTGGTGCTGGGCCCGGCCGGCGAGACCGTCGGCGAGGGCTGGCACGAGCGCCCCGGCGGCCCGCACGCCGAGGTCGCCGCCTTGCGCGCTGCCGGGCCCGCCGCCCGCGGGGCGACCGCCGTCGTGACCCTCGAGCCCTGCCGCCACACCGGGCGGACCGGCCCCTGCACACAGGCACTGCTCGCGGCCGGCGTCTCCCGGGTCGTCTACGCGGTGCCGGACCCGTCGCCGGTCGCCGGGGGAGGCGCCGCCGAGCTGCGCGCCGCGGGGGTGGACGTCGCGGGCGGCCTGCTCGCCGCGGAGGCCGAGGCCGGCAACCGCCGCTGGCTCACCGCGGCGCGGCTGGGGCGCCCCGAGATCGTCTGGAAGTACGCCGCCACGCTCGACGGGCGTGTCGCCGCCGCCGACCGCACCAGCCGCTGGATCACCAGCGCCGAGGCTCGCGCCGACGTCCATGCGCTGCGCGCGGACGTGGACGCGGTGATCGCCGGGGTCGGGACGGTCCTGGCCGACGACCCCCAGCTCACCGTGCGCGGCGTGCCCGTCGACCGCCAGCCGCTGCGCGTGGTGGTCGACAGCGCCGGCCGGACGCCGCCGGGCAGCCGCGTCCTCGACGACGCCGCGCCCACCTGGGTGGCGACGGCAGGCGAGCTGGGCCGCGGCCCCGACGGCCGCGTCGACCTGGGGGCGCTGGCCCGCGGGCTGTCCGCCCGCGGCGTGCTGCGCGCCATGGTCGAGGGCGGGCCCACGCTCGCCGGCGCGCTGCTGCGGGCCGGGCTGGTCGACCGGGTGGTCGGCTACGTCGCGCCCGCGCTGCTCGGCGCCGGGCCGGCGGCCCTGGGCGAGGCGGGCGTGGGGACGATCGCCGGGGCGTACCGCCTCGAGCTGGTCGACGTGCGGCGCGTCGGGCCGGACCTCCGCCTGGAGGCCGTCCCGGTCGCGGCGGGGCAACTCATCGAGGCGAAGGAGTAGGCGCGTGTTCACCGGCATCGTGGAGGAGCTCGGCGAGGTCGTCGGGGTCGAGGAGCTCGCGGACAGCGCGCGGCTGACGCTGCGCGGGCCGTTGGTGACGAGCGACGCGGTGCACGGCGCGTCGATCGCCGTGAACGGCGTCTGCCTGACGGTGGTCGACGTGGCCGACGGGGTGTTCTCCGCAGACGTCATGCGCGAGACGCTCGTCCGCTCGTCGCTCGGCGCGCTGGCTGCCGGCGACGTCGTCAACCTCGAGCGGCCGGTCGCGCTGCAGGCCCGCCTGGGCGGCCACATCGTGCAGGGCCATGTGGACGGCACCGCGGAGATCGTGTCGCGGACCCCGGGGGACCGCTGGGAGGTCGTGCGCGTCGCGGTCCCGGCCGAGCTGGGTCGTTACGTGGTGGAAAAGGGCTCGGTCGCCCTCGACGGCGTCTCGCTCACCGTGAGCGCCGTCGGCGACGGCTGGCTCGAGGTGAGCCTCATCCCGGCGACCCTCGAGGCGACGACGCTGGGACGCAAGCCGCCGGGGGCACCGGTCAACCTGGAGGTGGACGTGCTCGCCAAGTACGTGGAGTCGCTGCTCGGCGCCCGCGCCGGGCAGCCCGGGGGTGCAGCATGACCGCCGTGGCCGACGGGCACACCGACGTCCGCCTGGACCCGGTCGAGCTCGCGGTCGAGCACATCGCCGCCGGGCGGGCCGTGGTCGTCGTCGACGACGAGGACCGCGAGAACGAGGGCGACATCATCTTCGCCGCGGAGAAGGCCACGCCGGAGCTGGTGGCGTTCATGGTGCGCCACAGCTCCGGCTACGTCTGCGTGCCGCTGCCCGAGGAGGAGTGCGACCGGCTGGGCCTGCCGCCGATGACGGCGGTGAACGAGGACCGGCGGCAGACCGCGTACACCGTCACCGTCGACGCCAAGGAGGGGGGCGGGACGGGCATCTCGGCGACGGACCGGGCGCGCACCATCCGGCTGCTGGCCGACCCGGCCTCCACGCCGGGCAGCTTCACCCGCCCCGGCCACATCGTCCCGCTTCGGGCGCGACCCGGCGGCGTGCTGCGCCGTGCCGGGCACACCGAGGCCGCCATCGACCTGGCCGAGCTGGCCGGGCTGCGCCCCGCCGGCGTGCTCGCCGAGGTGGTCAGCGAGGAGCACCCCGGCGACATGGCGCGCCTGCCGGAGCTGCGCCGCTTCTGCGACGAGCACGGGCTCGCGCTGGTCTCGATCGCGAGCCTCATCGCTTACCGCCGGCGCTTCGAGAAGTCCGTCGAGCGGGTCGCCGAGACGCGGCTGCCGACGGAGTTCGGCATGTTCCGGGCCGTCGGCTACCGCGACCTTCGCGACGGCGCGGAGCAGGTGGCGCTCGTCGCAGGCGACATCGGCGACGGGCGGGACGTGCTCGTCCGGGTCCACTCCGAGTGCCTCACCGGGGACGCGTTCGGCTCGCTGCGCTGCGACTGCGGGCCCCAGTTGCACGCGGCGCTGCGCACCGTGGCCGACGAGGGCCGCGGGGTGGTGCTGTACTTGCGGGGCCACGAGGGCCGCGGGATCGGGCTGGTGGACAAGCTGCGGGCGTACGCGCTGCAGGACGCCGGCGCGGACACGGTCGAGGCGAACCTCGCCCTGGGCCTGCCGGCGGACCGCCGCGACTACGGGACCGGTGCCCAGGTGCTGGCCGACCTCGGCGTGCACACCATGCGGCTGCTGACCAACAACCCCACCAAGCGGGCGGGGCTGGAAGGGTACGGTCTGCAGATCTCCGGGACGGTGCCGCTGACCATGGTGCCGACCGCGGACAACCTCAAGTACCTGCAGACCAAGCGGGACCGGATGGGGCACGAGCTGCCCGACCTGCCGGACTCGGGCCCGGACGGGCCGAACCTCGAGAGGAGCCCCACGTGAGTGGAGCCGGCGCCCCCACGGTGCAGGCGGACGGGCACGGGCTGCGCGTCGCGGTGATCGCCGCCCGCTGGCACGAGCAGATCATGGGCGGCCTGCTCGACGGCGCGCTCACCGCGCTCGCGCAGTGCAAGGTGGAGGACCCGGTCGTCGTCCGCGTGCCCGGCACCTTCGAGCTGCCCGTCGCGGCAGCCCGGCTGGCGCGCACCGGCTCCGACGCGGTCGTGGCGCTCGGCGTCGTGATCCGCGGGGGCACGCCGCACTTCGAGTACGTCTGCTCCGCGGCGACCTCGGGGCTGACCCAGGTGTCGGTCGAGACCGGCGTGCCGGTGGGCTTCGGGGTGCTCACGTGCGACACCGAGGAGCAGGCCTACGCCAGAAGCGGGCTTCCGGGGTCGCAGGAGGACAAGGGCTACGAGGCGGCGAGCGCCGCGGTCAGCACGGCGGTCGTGCTGCGGGACGTGCTGAAGGGGTGGGCGTGAAGTCGTTCGAGGCGCTCTTCGCCGAGCTGTCGGAGAAGGCGGCCACCCGCCCGGAGGGGTCGGGGACCGTCGCCGAGCTGGACAGGGGTGTCCACTTCATCGGCAAGAAGGTGCTGGAGGAGGCCGCCGAGTCCTGGATGGCGGCCGAGCACGAGGACAAGGAGCGGGCGGCCGAGGAGATCAGCCAGCTGCTCTACCACTCGCAGGTCCTCATGCTGGCGCTCGGGCTGAGCCTCGAGGACGTCTACAAGCACCTCTGAGCCCCCGGCCCCGCTCAGCCGACGGCCAGCACCTGACCGCCGTGCCCGCAGCACCCGGTGCGCGCGACGGCGAGCAGGTCCCCCGGCGCCAGGCCCGCGGGAAGCAGCGCCGAGCGGGACACCCAGCCGAGGTCGTCCACCACGGCGTGCGGCGACCGGCGGGCGACCGAGGCCCGGCCGACCAGCCGCGCAACGTGGGTGCCGTCGCAGCGGGCCTCGTACGCCGAGAGCAGGCCCGCCCGCACGGGCGGCACGACGGCGACGGGCCGGCCGTCGGCGGCGGGAAGCACCTCCTGCACGGGCAGCACGGTCACCGGCCCCGCGGGACGGGCAGCCCCACGGGGCCGTCACCGTGATCGGCACCACGCGCCCGGCCTGCGCCGCAGCGCGCCGAGCGTCACCGCAGGGGCCGGCCCGCGGTCGGGGCGGTGGGGCGCACCCAGCTGGCCCCCTCGGCCCGCAGCCAACATCGCACGCGCCCATGGCGCAGCGGCAGGCCCCCCGAGCCACAGGGTGACGTCCCGGCCGGCCCAGGCGCGCGCCCGCATCCGGACGTCGAAGCCGAAGACGGCCTGGACGGGAGCCCCGGCCTGCCCTGCGGCCCGGCCAGCGAGAAGCCCTCGACCAGCCGGTCGTCCCCGCGCGCCCGGGTGCCGGACGGCCACAACGACTCCTCGAGCGGGTCGGGATGAAGGCGCGGAGGGAGGGGAGGCAGTCGCTCAACGTCATGGCACCGGCTCACGCGCTCCGCCCGCCGCCGGACAGGGGCCGGGCCGGATCCTGACGGTCCTCGTACGCCGCCCTGACCCCGGTGTCAGCCCGGCCTCACGGTTCCTCGGCACCGTGTCAGGGAAGGGTCAGGAGCACCCGCCGGAGCCGGTGGGCGAGGAGGCTGCCGCCATGGCGAACAAGACGCACCACGAGCCGCTGTCTGCCGACGGCCAGGTGACCGGCGTCCTGTGGGTCACCGCTGTCGCCGCCGCCCTGCTCGTGCTGATGTGGGCGCTCTGACGTCACCTGCGAGGGCCTGCCGGCAGCGGCGGGACACCGCTCGGCTGCTCGCCCTGCGCCTTGGCCAGCGCGGCGTCCGCCACCGCGCCGAGCCAGCTCAGCGGGCTGTCCACCGCGATGTAGCTGCGGGCCTTGAGGCTCACCCGCACGACGAGGTCGCCCTTGCGGACGGCCAGGGACCACTCGGTGGCGTCGAGGGTCGGGTAGGTGGAGCGCCTGGCGTACTCGCCGCCCGTCCGTGAGGCCCAGGCCCGCAGCACGACCGTCCGCCGGTCGCAGGCGTCCAGGCTGCCCTGCTCGCGCAGCAGGGCGGCCCCGCGCCCCGGCTCCGTCTCCAGCACGCTCGTGGTCAGCAGCGGCAGCCGGCCCGTCGCACCCCGCACCGGCGCGCGCCAGAGGCCCCAGCCGATCTCCCGCCGGGCGTCCTGAGGCAGCCAGGCCACTGCCGGCTGCCCGGTCAGCCGGTCCATGACCGTCCCCCGGGCGTCGATGTACCACGCGCCGTCCCGCTCGGCCCGCCAGCCGCGCCCGAGCTCGCCCGCCGTGAGCGCGGCGTCGGTGGCCGGCGGGCTGGAGGTGCCGGCCACGGCGAGCCCCTCGCACCGCGGGGTGAACTGCGTGCGTGGCTCGGCGGACACGGCAGCGGCCGGCGCCGAGCGGCGGGAGCCGTGGTCGACGGCGACGGGCACGGCGGCGACGGCGGTGACCGAGAGCGCCGCCCCGACGGCCGGCACCACGCGGCGTGCCCGGGCGCGCCGCCGCCCGCTGCGGGCCGCCTCCGCGACCAGCGCGCCCGGCAGCGTCATCCGCTCGCCCCGGGACAGCGAGTCCCGGACGAGCTCCTCCAGATCGGTCATGGCGCAGATCCCTTCCCGGCCGGGGCCGAGGCGTCGAGTACGAGGTCGGGCGGCAGCCGGCGGCGCAGCGCCGCCAGTGCGCGGTGGGCCGTGACGCGGACGCTGCCGGGGGAGACGCCGAGCGTGGCCGCGATCGCGGCGTCGTCGAGGTCCTCGAGATAGCGCAGCACGACGACCGCGCGCTGGCGCGGCGGCAGGGTGGCGAGCGCCCGGCGGACGGCGTCCCGCTCCACCACGTCGCCGGCCGGGTCCGGCGAGGCGCCGGGGTCGACGTGCTCGCTGGCGAGCTCGCCGGACCACCGGCGCCGGCGCCAGCCGAGGAACCGGTTGAGCATCATGCGGCGCACGTAGGCGTCCGGGTCGTCGGCGCGCAGCACCTTGCGCCAGTGCACGTACGCGTCGGCGAGCGCGGTCTGCAGCAGGTCCTCCGCCTGCTCGCGGTGCCCGGTGAGGGCGTACGCGAACCGCAGCAGCGCCGGCCCGCGCGCCGTCGCGTACTCGTCGAACCCGCCGCCCCGTCCGTCCATGCCCCTACTGATGCCGAAGCCCCCTCCTCCGGTTACAGGTCCGAAGGACTCTGCGCCGTCTGGAAGGATGGGGCACGTGCTGAGGGTCGCCGTACCGAACAAGGGCTCGTTGTCCACCGCTGCGGCGGAGATGCTGAAGGAAGCGGGGTACGCGCAGCGCACCGACCCGCGGGAGCTGGTTCTGCAGGACCCGGCCAACGACGTCGAGTTCTTCTTCCTGCGCCCGCGTGACATCGCGGTCTACGTCGGCTCCGGCCAGCTGGACCTCGGCATCACCGGCCGTGACCTGCTGCTGGACTCCGGTGCGCCCGCCGAGGAGCTGCTCCAGCTCGGCTTCGGCGGCTCGACGTTCCGGTACGCAGCCCGACCGGGCACCGCTTCCTCGCCCAAGGAGTTCGAGGGCAAGCGCGTCGCGACGTCCTATGCCGGCCTGGTGTCCAAGCACCTGGCCGAGCTCGGCGTCTCGGCCGAGGTCATCCGGCTCGACGGCGCCGTCGAGACGAGCGTCCGGCTGGGCGTCGCCGACGTGATCGCGGACGTCGTGTCGACCGGGACCACGCTGCGCCAGGCCGGCCTGGAGATCCTGGGCGACCCGATCCTGCACAGCGAGGCCGTCCTCGTCCGCGGCGCGGGGGCCTCCGGCTCGGCCGCCGTGGACCAGCTCGTCCGCCGCCTGCAGGGCGTCATCATCGCGCGCCGCTACGTGCTGATGGACTACGACGTGCGCGCGGAGCTGGTGGAGGAGGCGGTGGCGATCACGCCGGGCATCGAGTCGCCGACGGTCTCCCCGCTGCACGACCGCGGCTGGGTGGCCGTCCGCGCGATGGTGCCCAAGAGCGACACCAACCGGGTCATGGACGAGCTGTGGGAGCTGGGGGCGCGGGGGATCCTCGTCACCGGCATCCACGCGTGCCGGCTCTGAGCGCTCCGACGCCGGGGCCCGGCACCGCGCCACCGGCCCTGCCGCACACCTTCCGGCCGCGGTGGGGCAGGCGTGTGCCGTACGCCCTCGCGGTGGTGGTCGCCGCGGTCTTCGCCCTGCTGGTGGTCGGGCTCTCGGACTGGCCCGCCCTGGACCGGTTCCTCGTGGCCGTCGTAGGGGCCGCCATCGTCTGGTTCCTGCACCGGCTCGCCGACGTCCGGGTCGTGGCCGACCAGCAGGGGCTGCTCGTGGCGAACATCCTGCGCGGCCGCCGGCTCGAGTGGGCGGAGGTCCTCGGGGTCACGCTGCGCCCCGCCGACCCGTGGCTCGTGCTCGACGTCTCCGACGGCAGCACCGTCGCGGCGATGGGGGTGCAGGGCTCCGACGGGGCCTACGCGGTCGAGCAGGCCCGGCAGCTGGCCCACCTCGTCGCGGCCCGGGCGTCCGCCCGCGAGGAGGGGTGAGCGCTCCGGCGCGGGCGGTGCCGCCGGTCGGGCCTTCGCGGCCAAAGGGAGGGCGCCCCGCCGCACGGTGCGCTATCTGTTGACATCGAGCAGACCGTACGAGCACACGCGCGACCGTCCGGACGTGCGGCCGCTTCCCGAAGCGCGGAAGGACACCTGATCGTGACAAGTGCGCACGAGGACGGTAGGACGCAGCCGGCCGACGACCTGCCCGCCGCGTCGGGGCCGCGGCCCGCTGCCGCGAACGAGCTGGTGGCGTACTTCGGCAAGGGCGGCCCTGCGCGCGCACCGATCGTGCCGGCTCCGCGCAAGCGCGAGTGGCTGGACTTCACGCCGGGCAGGTCCGGCAAGTACTGCCTGCCGCTGCTCATGGCGGGGGAGCAGGGCTGGGAGATCTGCAACCCGGTCGGCTTCACGGCCGTCTGGGACGGCGGGGAGGCCCCTGACGCCCTCACCGTCGTGCCCGACGGCCGGCCGCGCGAGGTCCTCGCCGCGTCCATCTTCGGCGGCGGCGTCCTGAGCTTTGGGGTGCCGCACGTGTTCAGGACGCCATCCGGGTGGAACCTGCTGGTCCGCGGGCCCGCCAACCGCCCGAAGGACGCCGTCAGCCCGCTGGAGGGGCTGGTGGAGACCGACTGGTCGGTCGCCCCCTTCACGATGAACTGGAAGCTCACCCGCCCAGGCGCGCAGGTGCGCTTCGAGGAGGGCGAGCCGTTCGCCATGATCCTGCCGCAGGCGCGTGGGACGCTCGCCGAGTTCGAGCCGCGGTGGCTCCCACGCTCGGCCGACCCGTACACCAGCCAGGAGGCGGCGCGCTTCCACGAGGAGCGGGTGGCCGCGCACCGGCAGAACTTCCTGGCTGCGAACGGCTTCGGCGAGCCGGCACCTCTGGGCATGAAGTACTTCAAGGGCCAGTACCCCGACGGCTCGCCGGCCCCGGTGCACGAGACGCGGACGCGGCTGCGCGAGTTCGAGCCGTGGCAAGGCCCCGCCGACGACGTGGACGGGGCATGACCTGCCCCGCCACCGCCGATGGTCCCCCGTGGCGCGGCCGAGGCCGGGCTGGCTAGGTTGCGCCCCGTGACAGGCTCCGCCGGCAGGACGATCCCGGACACCGGCTTCGCCGGGGACGAGGGGAGCGCCGACCGCAAGGTCGCGGCGGCCCTCGCGGCGTACGCGTCGGACCCGGCGCGCTGGCCGGAGGTGCTGTCCGCCCTCGCCTCCTCCCGGCTGCTCGTGCCCGTGGTGGCCGTGCTCGCCGAGGAGGAGGACGTCGCGCCCGGGCAGCTGCGTCGGGAGAAGCGCACCGACATGGCGCTCGTCACCGTCGAGGGGCCGGGCGGCCGGGCGCTGCCGGTCTTCACGAGCCTGGAGACGCTGTCGCGGTGGCGGGCCGACGCCCGGCCCGTGCCCGTCGAGCCGTCGCGCGCTGCGGTCGCCGGCGCGGCGGAGGGGGCGCGCGCCCTGCTCGTGGACCCCGCCGGGCCGGTCCCGTACGTCGTGGCGGGCCCCGCGCTGCGCGCCCTGGGCGCCGAGCAGGTGGCCCTCCCGTTGTACGACGACCCCGCCGCCGCGGCGGCCGTGCAGGCGCTCGTTGCGCCCGAGCCCGAGGTGGCGGCGGTGCGCCTCGTGCCGGGGGAGGGCGTCGACGCGCGGATCGTGCTGACCGTCCGCGAGGGCGCGGCGCTCGAGCCCCTGCTGCGGCGGCTGGGCCCGGTGCTGCAGGGCGCCCCGCTGCTGCGGGAGCGGACGCTGCGCGGCGTCGACGTGGCGGTCGAGCCGGCCGGCTAGGCGAGCCGTGGGCTGCGGCGCCGGGGCCGTGCGGATGGTCGAGCCCGGGCACGGGTAAGCGGCGCGCTCGCGGGCAAGGTGCCGCCGTGCACGATCAGCCGGACTCCTCGCTCTTCTTCGTCGGGACCGCGACGACGGTCCTGCGTCGCGACGGCTTCACGGTCGTGACGGACCCGAACTTCCTGCGCCGGGGCCAGCGGGCGTACCTCGGCAAGGGGCTGAGCTCACGCCGGCTGACCGATCCCGCCATCGCGGTCGAGGACCTGCCCGTACTGGACGCCGTCGCCCTTTCGCACCTGCACGGGGACCACTACGACCGCGCCGCCAGACGCGGCATCCACCCCAGCGTCCCGGTCGTCACCACGGCCCACGGGGCGAAGCGGCTGCGGCGGCAGGGGGTGACCACGGCCGGCCTGTCGACGTGGCAGCCGTGGGAGCTGACGAAGGGCGGGAGCACGCTGCGCGTCACGGCGCTGCCCGGCCGGCACGCCCCCGGGCCGATGCAGGCCGCCCTTCCCAGCGTGATGGGGATGCTGATCGAGTTCGAGCCGGTCGGGGGCGGGCGCCCGTACCGGATCTACGAGACCGGTGACACGCTCGTCATCGACGACCTCAAGGAGGTCGTGCGGCGCTTCCCGGACATCGACATGGCGCTGCTGCACCTGGGCGGGACCAAGGTGCTCGGCGTCACCGTGACCATGGACGGCCGGATGGGCGCGGACCTCATCGAGCTGCTCGAGCTCGGTCGCCGGTCGCGCATCGTGCCGATCCACTACGACGACTACGGCGTGTTCAAGTCCCCGCTGGAGGACTTCCGGGCCGAGGTGGACAGGCGGGGGCTCGTGGCGGACATCCGGTACGTCGCGCGCGGCGACACGCTGCCGCTGGACTGAACGACGGCACGCGGCCGGGCCCGTGCGTGCTGACGAGCGCCTCGAGCCGCCCCGAGCCGCCCCGAGCACGCTGATCATGGGCAGGTCGGCGCCGGCGGCCGCGTGTCGCCGACGACCTGCCCATGATCGCGCGGCCGTCAGGCGTGCGGGGGAGGGTGGCTCAGCGCCCGGAACCGCGCGGGTAGACCGGGCCGGTGAGCTTCTCGCCGGGCCCCTCGCCCGGGGCGTCGGGGATCAGGGACGCCTCGCGGAAGGCCAGCTGCAGCGAGCGCAGCCCGTCCCGCAGGGGCGCGGCGTGGTGGTGGCCTAGCGCGGGGGCGGCGGCGGTCACCAGCCCGGCGAGCGCCGTGATGAGGGTTCGGGCCTCGTCGAGGTCCTTGTGCTGGGCGGCGTCCTCGTCCTCGGCGAGGCCGCACTTGACCGCGGCCGCGCTCATCAGGTGGATGGCCGCGGCCGAGACGACCTCGACGGCGGGGACCTCGGCGATGTCCCGGGCGGCATCGGATACGGCATCAGACGCGGCACGGGACGCGGCACGGGACGCGGCATCGGACGCGGCACCGGACACGGCAGAAGGAGTGGGTACGCCCGACGACGCGGGGCGGCTGGGCGGGCCCAGCGGATCTGTGCTCACACCTGGTAGCCTTTCAGATCGACCCGTCCGTCCCGACAGGTGCTCCACCGCCCCGGCGCGGAGTGCCAGCGGAACGGGCGCGCAAGCGGAGGCCCTCCTCCCACCTGTGGCCGACGGACTGCTGCTCGCTCAGCCGTCGACAGGCCGCAAGGTTCCGGTCCAGCACCGCCCGCGCGGAATGGCGGGTGGTGCCGCGGGTGTTCCCCTGTCACGGGGCCCCGCCCGGTCGGGAGGAAGCTCGCCGCGTGTGGTGGGCGCCCGGCTCTCGCCGGACGGCTGCGCAGGTCACTTGCAGAGTTGTGCAGGTCCCGCCCCGTACCCGGCTAGAGGAGAGCAGCATCAGCACTGAGCCCCGCATCAACGACCGGATCCGTGTGCCCGAGGTCCGGCTCGTGGGCCCCAATGGCGAGCAGGTCGGCATCGTGCGCATCGAGGACGCGTTGCGTCTCGCGCAGGAGTCCGACCTCGACCTCGTGGAGGTCGCGCCGATGGCCCGCCCGCCGGTGGCCAAGCTCATGGACTACGGGAAGTTCAAGTACGAGTCCGCGATGAAGGAGCGTGAGTCCCGGCGCAACCAGGCTCACACCATCATCAAGGAGATGAAGCTCCGCCCGAAGATCGATGCTCACGACTACGACACCAAGAAGGGTCACGTCGTGCGCTTCCTCAACGCGGGCGACAAGGTCAAGATCACGATCATGTTCCGCGGCCGCGAGCAGTCCCGGCCCGAGCTGGGCTACCGGCTGCTGCAGAAGCTCGCGGAGGACGTGCAGGAGCTGGGCTTCATCGAGTCCGCGCCCAAGCAGGACGGGCGCAACATGATCATGGTGCTGGGGCCGCACAAGAAGAAGGTCGAGGCGATGGCCGAGGCGCGCGAGGCGAAGGCCCGCCGCGCCCAGGGCGACGGCGCGGCCGAGGTCGACGGGGAGGACCGGCCGACTGCGGCGGTCGCCGCCGACGAGGCGACCAGCGCGGAGTAGCAGGGCGCAGCAGCAGGACCGCGGCGGGTCGGGACCGCCGGCCGCGCAGAACGCAGGACCCCTGCCCCGGCGGACGACGCCGGGGCGGGGTTGCAGCACGTACTGACGACCTTTGAGGAGACCGGCCCGATGCCGAAGAACAAGACCCACAGCGGGGCGAGCAAGCGCTTCCGCGTCACCGGAACCGGCAAGATCATGCGTCGTCAGGCGGGCCGCAACCACCTGCTCGAGCACAAGCCTTCGACGCTGACCCGTCGCCTGTTCGACGAGGTCGAGGTCGCCCCGGGTGACGCCAAGCGCATCAAGAAGATGCTCGGCCGCTGACGCCCTGCCGCTGACTCCGTAGCTCTTCCCCGTCCGACCCCGGCGGGTGGCGTGTGCCGCCCGCACTCTTGAGGAGAAGTTTTCCGTGGCACGCGTCAAGGCCGGCGTTCACTCGTCGAAGAAGCGCCGCACCGTCCTGGAGCAGGCGAGTGGTTACCGCGGGCAGCGCTCGCGGCTGTACCGGAAGGCGAAGGAGCAGGTCACCCACTCGCTCGTCTACGCCTACCGGGACCGCAAGAAGCGCAAGGGCGACTTCCGCCAGCTGTGGATCCAGCGCATCAACGCTGCGGCCCGCGAGCAGGGCATGACCTACAACCGCTTCATCCAGGGCCTCAAGGCCGCTGAGATCGAGGTCGACCGGCGCATGCTCGCCGAGCTGGCCGTCAACGACCCGGCTGCCTTCAAGGCGCTGGTCGACCTCGCTCGCGCCGCCCTCCCGGCCGCCGCTCCCGCGGCTGCCGAGAGCGCCGCCTGAGCCGGCCTCCTGTCGGCCCGGCCGGACCGCCACGCGCGCCGGCCGGGCCCGGAGAGCACTCGAGTGCCGAGCTCTGAGCCGCGCCCCGCGCGCGCGGGCGAGAGTCCCACGTCCCTGGTGACCTCCGCCCGCAGCCCGCGGGTCGCGGCAGCCCGCCGGTTGGCCAAGCGGTCGTTCCGCTCGGCCGACCGGCGTTTCCTCGCCGAGGGCCCGCAGGCGGTGCGCGAGGCGCTGGCCTGCACGCCCGACCGCGTCCTCGAGGTCCTCGTGACCGACGAGCTCGCCGGGCGGCTGCCCGAGCTGGTCGGCCTGGCCCGCGACGCACGCGTGCCGGTCATGCGCGTGACGGCAGACGTGCTGGCCTCGGTCGCGCAGACGGTGACCCCGCAGGGGGTGCTCGCCGTCTGCGGCTTCGTCGACGTCCCGCTCGAGCAGGCGCTGTCCGCCGGCGCGCGGCTGGTCGCCGTCCTCGCCAACGTGCGCGACCCCGGCAACGCCGGCACCGTGCTCCGCGCGGCCGACGCCGCGGGGGCCGACGCCGTCGTGCTCACCGACGCGTCCGTGGACGTCTACAACGGCAAGTGCGTGCGTGCGACCGCAGGCAGCCTCTTCCACCTGCCCGTCGTCGCGGGCGCCCCCGCGGCGGCCGCCTTCGACGCGCTGCGCGCAGCCGGCCTGCGGGTGGTGGCCGCGGACGGCAAGGGCCGCGACCTCGACCTCGCCGACCGCGACGGCGACCTCGCCGGCCCGACCGCCTGGGTCTTCGGCAACGAGGCCTGGGGGCTGCCGGACGCGCTCCTGGACATGTCCGACGACGTGCTCGCCGTGCCCATCCACGGCCGGGCCGAGAGCCTGAATCTCGCCACCGCCGCCGCTGTCTGCCTGTACGCCTCGGCGCGCGCCCAGCGCGCCCTGCCTGCGCCGCCCTCCGGACACTGACCGTGCGGGCAGGGGAGTCGGAGCGGCACTCGTCCACGACCGCCTCCGGACCGTACGATTCGGGCGTGCCGGAGCATCTCGAGCCTGCTCCCGATCCAGGCGTCGGCCTGGCGCCCGACGACCTGCCCGACGGTCTCGTCGTCGCGGACGCCACGGGGCGCGTCGTCGTGTTCAACGCCGCCGCCGAGCACATGACCGGGTCCCGCGCCGCCGACGTGCTCGGGCGTCCGCTCGAGGACGCCCTGCCGCTCGCCGACCGCGACGGCAAGGTCTGGTGGAGCTGCGCGGCGCCCTACACCGGCCTCGCGATACGCACCGGCTTCGGGGAACGGACCCTGCAGCTGCCCGACGGCCGGGAGGTGCTGGTGAGCGGTCGCTACGTCCGCGAGCAGCGCCTCGGCCCCGTCGCGCGCGTGGTCGTCTCGATGCGCTGCACGCGGGTCCGCGAGCGCGAGGAGCTCAGCCGTGCCGAGCTCGTGTCCACGGTCGCGCACGAGCTGCGCTCACCGCTGACCTCGGTGAAGGGCTTCACCGCGACGCTGCTCAAGCGCTGGGACCGTTTCACCGACGAGCAGAAGCGGCTCATGCTCGAGACCGTCGAGGCGGACGCCGACCGGGTCACCCGGCTCATCACCGAGCTGCTGGACACCGCGCGCATCGACTCGGGACGGCTGCAGCTGCGCAAGGAGCCGGTGGACCTGCCGGCGGCCGTCGCGCGCCACGTCGCCGGGCTCGTCGCGGCCGGCGCCGAGGAGGCGCGCTTCGTGGTCGAGGTGGCCCCGGGCCTCGGCGAGCTCTGGGCCGACCGCGACAAGCTCGACCAGGTTCTCTCCAACTTGCTGGAGAACGCGCTCCGCCACGGCGAGGGGAAGGTGACGGTGCGGGTGGAGCCCGCCGCGGGCGCCGGCACCGCGCTGACCGTCATCGACGAGGGCGAGGGCGTGCCGCTCGAGATGCGCCAGCGGGTGTTCACCAAGTTCTGGCGGACCGGGCGGCGCGGCGGCACGGGCCTCGGGCTCTACATCGTGCGCGGCCTCGTCGAGGCGCACGGCGGGCAGATCGCCATCGACACCGCGCCCTCGGGCGGAGCGCTGTTCCGGGTCGAGCTGCCCGCGGGCGTGCCCGACTTCGAGCTCTGAGCACGCGCCCCACCCCGTCCTTCCTCTGACTCCCGCTCCGTGCGGCGGCCGCTGTCGGCCGCCCGCCGTAGTCACGGCGCTCACTAGACTTGCGCACCGTGTCCGCCCCGAACCGTTCCTTCGACCCGGTGGAAGTGAGCTCCTTGCACGCTGACGAGGTCGCGCGCATGCGCGACGAGGCGCTGGCGGCCTTCACGGCGGCTGGAGGCCTCGACGCGCTCCACGCCGCGAAGGTCGCGCACCTCGGCGACCGTTCCCCGCTGCGGCTCGCGCGCGCCGAGGTCGGCGCGCTGCCACCGCAGGCCCGCGCCGACGCCGGCAAGCGTGTCGGCGGCGCGCTCAAGGCCGTCGAGGAGGCGTACGCCGCGCGCCGGCAGGTCCTCGAGGCCGAGCGCGACGCGCGCGTGCTGGTCGAGGAGGCGGTCGACGTCACGCTGCCGTGGGACCGGCGCCCCGTCGGGGCGCGGCACCCCCTGACCACGCTTCCCGAGCGGATCGTCGACGTGTTCGTCGGCATGGGGTGGGACGTCGCCGAGGGGCCCGAGGCCGAGGCCGAGTGGTTCAACTTCGACGCGCTCAACTTCAAGCCCGACCACCCGGCGCGGGCGATGCAGGACACGTTCTTCGTGGGTGCCCCCGACAGCGGGGTCGTGCTCCGGACGCACACCTCGCCGGTGCAGGCGCGGACGATGCTCGAGCGCAAGCCGCCGATCTACGTCGTCTGCCCGGGCCGAACCTTCCGGACGGACGAGCTGGACGCCACGCACACGCCCGTCTTCAACCAGGTCGAGGGGCTCGCCGTCGACAAGGGGCTGACGATGGCCCACCTGCGCGGCACCCTGGACGCCTTCGCCGAATCCATGTTCGGCGAAGGCGTGATCACCCGTCTGCGTCCTCACTTCTTCCCGTTCACGGAGCCGTCCGCCGAGGTCGACCTGCGCTGCTGGGTCTGCCACGGCGCCTCGGTGGGCGACCCCGCCAACCCCTGCCGTACCTGCAAGTCCGAGGGCTGGGTCGAGTGGGGCGGCTGCGGCATGGTCAACCCGCGCGTCCTCGTCGCCTGCGGGCTCGACCCCGACGTCTACACCGGTTTCGCCTTCGGCATGGGCATCG
This sequence comes from Motilibacter aurantiacus, assembly GCF_011250645.1. NCBI lineage: Bacteria > Bacillati > Actinomycetota > Actinomycetes > Motilibacterales > Motilibacteraceae > Motilibacter > Motilibacter aurantiacus. Next base: position 12,958 of record NZ_JAANNO010000006.1, on the reverse strand, counting down.
AGCGGACCCTCATGTCCCGGCACAACGGCCAGGACATGCGCGACATGGTGGAGGGCGACGTGCGCTTCACCCTTCCTTTCGGACTGGAGGTCTGACGTGCGGGTGCCGCTGTCGTGGCTGCGGGAGCACGTCGACATCCCCGCCGGGCACAGTGCTCGTGAGGTCGCCGAGCGCCTCGTCCGCGCCGGGCTCGAGGTCGAGGGCATCGAGCCCGTCGGTGACGTCTCCGGCCCGGTCGTGGTCGGCCAGGTCCTCGAGTTCGTCGAGGAGCCGCAGAAGAAGAAGACGATCCGTTGGTGCCAGGTGCGCGTCGCCGAGGGCGAGGAGCCGCGGGGCATCGTCTGCGGGGCGTCCAACTTCGCCGTCGGGGACAAGGTCGTCGTCTCGCTGCCCGGCGCGGTGCTCCACGGCGGTTTCGCAATCGCCGCCCGCAAGACGTACGGCCACGTCAGCGACGGCATGATCTGCTCCTCCACCGAGCTGGGCGTCGGGGACGACGGCACCGAGGGCATCGTCGTCCTGCCCGAGGACGCGCCCGTCGGGGCCGACGCGGCCGACTACCTGAAGCTGCGCGACGAGGTCCTCGACATCACGCCGACCCCCGACCGTGGCTACGCGCTGTCGGTGCGCGGCATCGCGCGCGAGCTCGCGGCGGCGTACTCCGTGCCGCTGCGCGACCCCGCAGACGTCGAGCCGGCGACGAGCGAGGGCCCGGCATGGCCGGTGCGCGTCGAGGACGGCGCCGCCTGCGACCGCTTCGTCGCGCGCGGGATCGTCGGGCTCGACCCGGAGCGCCCCTCGCCCGCGTGGATGACGCGCCGCCTGGCGCTCGCCGGCATGCGGTCGGTCAGCCTGGCCGTCGACGTCACGAACTACGTGATGCTCGAGCTCGGCCAGCCGCTGCACGCCTACGACATGCGCCGGCTGCAGGGCGCGATCGTCGTACGCCGGGCTCTGCCCGACGAGCGCATCGAGACCCTCGACGGCACGAAGCGGGCACTGGACCCGGATGACCTGGTCATCTCCGACGAGAGCGGCGCCATCGGCGTCGCCGGGGTCATGGGCGGCGCGTCGACCGAGATCTCGGCCGCCACCACCGACATCGTGCTCGAGGCCGCTCACTTCGACGCCGCGGTCGTGTCCCGGGGCAGCCGGCGGCACGGGCTGCTCAGCGAGGCCTCGCGCCGGTTCGAGCGGGGCGTCGACCCGGCCCTGCCGCCCGTCGCGGCCCAGCGGGCGGTGGACCTGCTCGTCGAGCTCGGCGGCGCGACGGCGGAGGACGGCGTGACCGACGCCGGGACGCCCGTCCTGCCGGCGCAGCTGCGCATGCCGGCCGACCTGCCCGGCCGTGTCGTCGGCGTGGGCTACACCACGGACGAGGTGCTCGCCGCCCTCCGGGCCGTGGGCTGCACGGTCACCGCGGAGGGCGAGGACCTGCTCGTCACACCGCCGTCCTGGCGGGGGGACCTCGCCGGGCCGTACGACCTGGTCGAGGAGGTGGCGCGGCTCGACGGGTACGACCGCATCCCGTCGGTCCTGCCGCTGCCGCCGGCGAGCGCCGGGCTCACCGAGCAGCAGCGGGCACGCCGCCGGGTCGGCCGCGCGCTGGCCGGGGCCGGCCTCGTCGAGGCCCCGAGCTACCCCTTCATCGGCGAGGCGGACCTCGAGGCGCTCGGCCTCGCCGCGGACGACCCCCGACGCCGGACGCTGCACCTGGCGAACCCGATCTCGGCCGAGCAGCCGGCGCTGCGCACCACGCTGCTGCCCGGGCTGCTCGCGGCGCTGCGGCGCAACGTCGCCCGCGGCGCGGTCGACGTGGCGCTCTTCGAGACCGGCCTGGTCTTCCGCGTCGACGACGGGCCGCTGCCGCAGGCTCCCCGCCTCGGCGTGGACGCCCGTCCCAGCGACGAGCAGCTCGCCGCGCTCGACGCGGCCCTGCCCCGCCAGCCGCGGCGGGTGGGGGCGGTGCTCGCCGGCAACCTGCGCCGGCCGGGCTGGTGGGGGCCGGGCGAGCCCGCGCTCTGGGCCGACGCGATCGAGGCCGCGCGGACGGTCGCGTCCGCCGTCGGCGTCACCCTGGACGTACGCGCCGACGAGCACGCGCCGTGGCACCCGGGGCGCTGTGCCGCGCTCCTGGTCGGCGGCACGGTCGTCGGACACGCCGGCGAGCTGCACCCGCGGGTGGTCGAGGCGCTCGGCGTGCCGGAGCGGACCTGCGCGATGGAGCTCGACCTCGACCTGCTCATGGCCGACCTGCCCGGCCCGGTGCCCGCGCCGCGGCTGTCGGCCTACCCCGTGGCCACCCAGGACGTGGCGCTCGTGGTCGACACCACGGTGCCGGCCGCCGCCGTCGAGGCCGCGCTGCGCGCCGGGGCGGGGGGCCTGCTGGAGCAGGTGCGCCTCTTCGACGTCTACAAGGGCGCCGGGATCGCGGAGGGCCAGCGCTCGCTCGCGTACCGGCTGTGGCTCCGGGCCGAGGACCGCACGCTGACGGCCGAGGAGGCGTCGCAGGCGCGGGACGCGGCGGTCGCCGAGGCCGGTCGTCGGACCGGCGCGGTGCTGCGCGGCGCGTGAGCCTGCGGCGACGGCTGCGGGGTGAGCCGTCCCCACGAGGCGGTGCGGCAGCCTGGGCCGTGGCCTCCGCCGCCGCCGCGCCGGTGCTGCTCGTCGGTGGGTGGACGCTGGCTGCGGCCCGGCAGCCCGACGGCTTCGACGCCGTGCGGGGCTCGATCAGCGCGCTGGCGGGCGCCGGCGCGGCCGACGCCTGGGTGATGACGGGTGCTCTGGCCGGGCTGGGCGCGTGCCACCTCGTCACGGCGAGCGGGCTGCGGGCGGCCCCGGCCGCCGCGCGCGCGGGCCTCGCCCTGGGCGGGCTGGCCACCTTCGCGGTCGCCGCGACCCCGCTCCCGGCCGAGGGCGGCTCCGGCGCCCACGCGGTCGCGGCGGTGGTGGCCTTCGGCGCGCTCGCTGCCTGGCCGGCGCTCGGCCGGCGCAGCCCGGTCGTACGCCTCCTCCGGCCACTGCCCGCGGCCGCCGCCGCTGCCGCGCTGGGCGCGCTCGTCCTGTGGGTCGGCCAGCAGGCGGTGACCGGCGGCGCAGCTCTCGGGCTGTCCGAGCGGGCCGCCGCCGGCGCGCAGGCCGTCTACCCGCTGCTCGTCGTGCTTTCCGCCCGCGCCCGCCGGGCCTGACGAGGGGCCCGCGCCGTTCTGCATGACCATGCGTCATCCGGTATGATCTCGCCATGGGTCTCACCGTTGCCGTCACGGGCGCGAGCGGGTATGCCGGGGGTGAGCTGCTGCGGCTGCTCGCCGGGCATCCCGAGCTCGACGTCACGACCGTCACCGCCGCGAGCTCGGCGGGCACGCCGCTCGCCGCGGCGCACCCGCACCTCGCGGGAGCGCGCGGGCTGGGCGACCTGGTGCTGCGACCCACCGACCCGGCCGAGCTGGCCGGGCACGACGTGGTCTTCCTGGCCATGCCGCACGGGCAGTCGGCGGCCGTCGCCCGCGAGCTCGAGGGCAGCGGCGCCCTGGTCGTCGACCTGGGCGCCGACCACCGGCTCACCGACCCGGGCACGTGGGAGTCCTACTACGGCGGGGCGCACGCCGGCACCTGGCCGTACGGCCTGCCCGAGCTGCCCGGGCAGCGCCAGCTCCTGCGCGGCGCGCGGCGGATCGCTGCCCCCGGCTGCTACCCGACCTCCGTGGCGCTCGGCCTCGCCCCGGTGCTCGCCGCCGGCCTGGTCGCGGCGCAGGACGTCGTCGTGGTCGCCGCGAGCGGCACCTCCGGCGCCGGTCGCTCGGCCAAGGTCGCCCTGCTCGGCTCCGAGGTCATGGGCGCGGTCTCGGCCTACAAGGCCGGCGGCGCGCACCAGCACACCCCCGAGATGGAGCAGACCCTGACGACCGCCGCCGGCAGCCCGGTGACGCTGTCGTTCACGCCGCTGCTGGCCCCGATGCCGCGCGGCATCCTGGCGACCTGCACCGCGGCCCTGAGGCCCGAGGTCACCACGGCGCAGCTGCGCGAGGCGCTGCAGGCGGCCTATGCGGACGAGCCGTTCGTGACGCTGCTGCCCGAGGGCGTGTGGCCGACCACCGCGGCCACCGCGGGCTCGAACTCTGCGCACGTGCAGGCCGCTGCGGACACCCACGCGGGCCGCGCGGTCGTGACGGTCGCGATCGACAACCTCGGAAAGGGCGCCGCCGGCCAGGCCCTCCAGTGCGCCAACATCGCGCTCGGCCTTCCCGAGGAGTGCGGCCTCTCCGTCGTGGGGGCCGCGCCGTGAGCGTGACCGCTGCTTCGGGGTTCCGCGCTTCCGGTGTCACCGCCGGGCTGAAGCCCAGCGGCACCCCGGACGTCGCCCTCGTGGTCAACGACGGGCCGTCCCACGGCGCGGCTGCCGTCTTCACCGCCAACCGCTGCAAGGCGCACCCGGTCACGTGGAGCCAGCAGGTCGTGTCGGACGGCCGGGTCGACGCGGTGCTGCTCAACTCCGGGGGCGCCAACTGCTACACCGGAAGCCAGGGCTTCCTGACCGTCCACCGGTCCGCAGAGCTCGTGGCCGAGCTCACCGGGCTCAGCGCCGGGGACGTGGTCGTCTGCTCCACCGGGCTCATCGGGCAGCAGCTCGACCTGGTCCGGCTGCTCGCCGGGACCGAGGCGGCAGCCGGTGCCCTCGCGTCGGACGGCGGCCCGGCCGCGGCCCGCGCGATCATGACGACGGACACCCGCCCGAAGGAGGCGCTCGTCGCCGGCCAGGGCTGGGTGGTCGGCGGCATGGCCAAGGGCGCCGGGATGCTGGCGCCCGCGCTCGCGACCATGCTCGTGGTCATCACGACCGACGCCGACGTGGACGCGGAGACGTGCGACCGCGCCCTGCGGGCGGCCACCAGGGTCACCTTCGACCGGCTCGACTCCGACGGGTGCATGTCGACCAACGACACCGTCCTGCTGATGGCGAGTGCCGCTTCCGGGATCGCGCCTTCCTACGACGAGTTCGCCGAGGCCGTGCGCGTGCTCTGCGCGGACCTCGCGCGGCAGCTGCTCGCGGACGCCGAGGGGGCAAAGCACGACATCTCCATCGAGGTGGTCGGCGCCGCCTCGGAGGAGGACGGGCTCGAGGTCGGCCGGGCGGTCGCGCGCAGCAACCTGCTCAAGTGCGCGATCTACGGCGAGGACCCCAACTGGGGCCGGGTGCTGGCCGCCGTCGGCACGACAGGGGCGCAGTTCGACCCCCAGGAGGTCGACGTGTCCTTCCAAGGCGTCAAGGTGTGCATCGCCGGCGAGCCGGGGGAGCCGCGCGAGCTGGTGCGGTTCGACGGGCGCGACGTCGCGATCCGCATCGACCTGCACGCGGGGGCGGAGTCGGTGACGGTGTGGACCAACGACTTAACCGTCGACTACGTCCACGAGAATTCGGCGTACTCCACGTGAGCGCGGTCTCCCGCGACCGCGCGGCCGCGCTCTCCAAGGCCGCGACCCTCGTCGAGGCGCTGCCCTGGCTCAAGCGCTTCGCCGGCCGCACCGTCGTCATCAAGTACGGCGGCAACGCGATGACCAACGAGACGCTCAAGGCCTCGTTCGCAGCCGACGTCGTCTTCCTGCGCCACGCCGGCCTGCGGCCCGTCGTCGTCCACGGCGGCGGGCCTCAGGTCACCGCCGCGCTCGACCGGCTGGGCATCGAGACCGTCTTCACCGGCGGCCTGCGGGTCACGACCCCGGAGGCGATGGACGTCGTCCGGATGGTCCTGGTCGGCCAGGTGCAGCGCGAGGTCGTCGGCCTCGTCAACGCCCACGGCTCCTTCGCGGTCGGGCTCTCCGGCGAGGACGCCCGGCTCTTCACGGCCGAGCGGACCATGCCGGTGGTCGACGGCGAGCCCGTCGACGTCGGGCTCGTCGGCGACATCGTCCGGGTCGAGCCCGAGGTGGTCGAGGCGCTGCTCGACGACGGACGCATCCCGGTGGTCACCAGCGTCGCGCGCGGGGACGCGGGCGAGGTCTACAACGTCAACGCAGACATCGCGGCCGCCGCGCTCGCGGTGGCCCTTCAGGCGGAGAAGCTCGTCGTCCTGACCGACGTCGAGGGCCTCTACGCCGACTGGCCCAGCACCGACGAGGTGCTCAGCTCGGTGGACGCGGACTCGCTGGAGGCAATGCTGCCGACGCTGTCGTCGGGAATGGTCCCCAAGATGCAGGCCTGCCTGCGGGCGGTCCGGGGCGGCGTGTCCAAGGCGCACGTGCTCGACGGTCGCGTCCCCCATTCCCTGCTGCTCGAAGTGTTCACCGACGAAGGCGTCGGGACGGAGGTCACCCCGTGAGCCCCAGCCAAGCCCGCTCCGGTGTCGAGCGGTGGTCGTCGGCCGTCATGCCGACCTACGCGACGCCCGGCATCACCCTGGTCCGCGGCGCAGGTGCCGTCGTCGAGGACGACACCGGGCGCAGCTACGTCGACCTCATCGCAGGCATCGCGACGAACGTGCTCGGCCACGCCCATCCGGCGGTCGTCGCGGCGGTCACGGAGCAGGTCGGCCTGCTCGGCCACACGTCGAACCTCTACGCCAACCTCCCGTCGATCACGCTCGCCGAGCGGCTGCTCGGGCTGCTCGGCCGCGAGGGCAAGGTCTTCTTCTGCAACTCGGGCGCCGAGGCCAACGAGGCCGCGCTCAAACTGACCCGGCGCACCGGGCGCACCAAGGTCGTGGCGGCGTACGGCTCCTTCCACGGCCGCACCATGGGCGCCCTGGCGCTCACCGGGCAGCCGCTGAAGCAGGAGCCCTTCGCCCCGCTGGTCCCAGGTGTGGCTCACGTGGACTACGGCGACGTGGCGGCCCTGCGCCGTGCCGTCGACGACGCGACGGCCGCGGTGTTCCTCGAGCCGGTGCAGGGGGAGGGCGGCGTGCTGCCCGCGCCCCCCGGCTACCTCGAGGCCGCGCGGGAGATCACCACGGCCGCCGGGGCCCTGCTCGTGCTCGACGAGGTGCAGACCGGCATCGGGCGCACCGGTGCCTGGTTCGCGCATCAGGCGTCGGGCGTCCGCCCCGACGTCGTCACCCTCGCGAAGGGGCTGGGCGGTGGCCTGCCGCTCGGCGCCTGCATCGGCCTGGGCGAGGCGGCGGCGCTGCTGCGCCCCGGCGACCATGCGAGCACCTTCGGGGGCAATCCCGTCACGTGCGCGGCCGGACTGGCCGTGCTCGACACGGTGGAGGCCGACGACTTGTGCTCGCGGGCCAAGGCGCTCGGGCACCGGCTGGCCGCCGGCGTCGAGTCGCTCGGGCACCCGCTCGTGTCAGGGGTACGCGGCGACGGGCTCCTGCTCGGCATCACGCTGTCCGCGCGCGTGGCACCCCTCCTCGTCGACGCGCTGCGTGGAGCCGGCTTCCTCGTCAACGCCGTCGCGCAGGACGTGATCCGGCTGGCGCCGCCGCTGGTCCTCACCGACGAGCAGGCCGACGCCTTCCTGGCCGCCCTTCCTGCTGCCCTCGATGCCGCCACTGATGCTGCCGCCCAGGAGGCCGCGAATGTCTGAGCAGACGACCGTCCGGCACTTCCTGCGCGACGACGACCTGTCCCCGGCCGAGCAGGCCGAGGTCCTCGACCTGGCCGCCGCGCTGAAGAGGGACCGCTTCGCCGCCCGCCCGCTGGAAGGCCCGCGCAGCGTGGCGGTGATCTTCGACAAGCCGTCGACCCGCACCCGGGTGTCGTTCTCGGTGGGCGTCGCCGAGCTCGGTGGCTACCCCCTCGTCATCGACTCGGCGGGAAGCCAGCTGGGTCGCGGCGAGCCGGTGGCGGACACGGCACGGGTCCTGGACCGGCAGGTCGCGGCCATCGTCTGGCGGACCTTCGCCCAGAGCGACCTCGAGGCGGTGGCCGCCGCCAGCCGGGTGCCCGTGGTCAACGCGCTCACCGACGAGTTCCACCCCTGCCAGCTGCTAGCCGACCTGCTCACCGTCCGCGAGCGCCACGGGCGGCTGGCCGGGGTCACCCTGGCGTACCTCGGCGACGGGGCCAACAACATGGCCCACAGCTATCTGCTCGCCGGTGCCACCGCCGGCATGCACGTGCGCATCGCCTGCCCTGAGGGGTTCGACCCGGACCAGGCCGTGCTGGCCCGCGCCCACGAGATCGCGGCGCAGACGGGCGGCTCCGTCGCGCACGTCCGGGACGCCGCCCACGCCGCGGAGGGCGCGGACGTCCTGGCCACCGACACATGGGTGTCCATGGGGCAGGAGGGCGAGGCGGGCTCCCGCGCCGGGGTCTTCGAGCCGTTCGCGGTCACCGAGCAGCTGATGCGCATCTCCGCGGCCGGCAGCATCGTGCTGCACTGCCTGCCCGCCTACCGGGGCAAGGAGATCGAGGCGGCGGTGATCGACGGCCCCCGCAGCGCCGTGTGGGACGAGGCGGAGAACCGGCTGCACGCGCAGAAGGCCCTGCTCACCTGGCTGCTGGAGCGGGCGTGAGCGTCCCACAGACGAAGGCGGCACGACACCGTCGCATCGTCGACCTGCTGGGGCGCAACAACGTCCGCTCGCAGCCGGAGCTCGCCAAGCTGCTCGCCGCCGACGGGCTCGTCGTCACCCAGGCCACGCTCTCCCGTGACCTCGACGAGCTCGGAGCGGTGAAGGTCCGTTCAGGAGACGGGGAGCTGGTGTACGCCGTGCCCGGCGAGGGCGGCGACCGTACCCCGCGTGCCGCGGCCGACCGGGCCGCCCTGGACGCCCGGCTGCTGCGCACGCTCAACGACCTGCTCGTCTCGGCCGACGCGTCCGGCACCCTCGCCGTGCTGCGCACCCCTCCCGGCGGGGCGAACCTGCTCGCGTCCGCGCTCGACGCGGCCCAGCTGCCCGACGTGCTCGGCACCGTGGCCGGCGACGACACCGTCCTCGTGGTCTCCCGTGGCGCCGACGGCGGGGCGGCGGTGGCCGACCGGCTGCTGACGCTGGCCGGCGAGGCACGTCCCGACCCGGCCCGTCACCTCGCCTGACCGCGCAGCCGACCGCGTGCGCAAGACTTCCGCCCCATGCACCGCAGAAGGAGAGACCGTTGACCAGCGAGCAGACCCCGGTCCTGGAGGGGGCGCAGTGACCGAGGCCCCCCGGCGCCTGTGGGGCGGCCGGTTCGCCAGCGGGCCCGCCGACGCCCTCGCGCAGCTCTCGGTCAGCGTCCAGTTCGACTGGCGCCTCGCGCCGTACGACCTGCTCGGCTCCAAGGCGCACGCCCGCGTGCTGCACCGGGCGGGCCTCCTCGATGACGACGAGCTCGGGCGCATGCTGGAGGCGCTCGACGGGCTGGCCGCCGACGTGGCGTCCGGCGCGTTCCGGCCGACCGTCGACGACGAGGACGTCCACACGGCCCTCGAGCGCGGGCTGCTCGAGCGGCTCGGCGCGCTCGGCGGCAAGCTGCGCGCCGGGCGCAGTCGCAACGACCAGGTGGCCACGGACCTCCGGCTCTACCTGCGGGACGCGGCCCGCCAGCTGGTCGCGCGCATCGCCGAGCTCGAGACGTCCCTGATCGGCCTCGCCGAGCGCAACATCGACGTGCCGGCCCCGGGGATGACGCACCTGCAGCACGCGCAGCCAGTGCTCCTCGCCCACCAGCTGCTGGCCCACGTCCACCCGCTCGCCCGCGACGTCGACCGGCTGCGCGACTGGGACGAGCGGGCCGCCTGGTCACCGCTGGGCGCGGGCGCGCTCGCCGGGTCCTCCCTGCCGCTGGACCCGGAGGCCACCGCGCGCGAGCTCGGCTTCCGCGGGGCTATCCCGAACAGCATCGACGCCGTCAGCGACCGTGACTTCGTCGCGGAGTTCCTCTTCGTCGCGGCGCTGCTCGGGGTGCACCTGTCGCGGCTCGGCGAGGAGCTCTGCCTCTGGGCGACGTCGGAGTTCGGCTGGGTGCGGCTCGACGACGCCTTCTCGACGGGCTCGTCGATCATGCCGCAGAAGAAGAACCCCGACATCGCCGAGCTCGCCCGTGGCAAGGCCGGGCGGCTCATCGGGCACGTGACCGGCGTGCTGGCCATGCTCAAGGGCCTGCCGCTCGCCTACGACCGGGACATGCAGGAGGACAAGGAGCCGGCTTTCGACGCCGTCGAGCAGCTGCTCCTCGTGATCCCGGCGCTCGCCGGGATGGTCGCCACCCTGCGGGTCGACGCAGTGCGGCTGGAGGCGACCACGCCGACCGGGCATGCGCTGGCGACCGACGTCGCCGAGTGGCTCGTGCGCCGGGGGGTCCCGTTCCGGGACGCGCACGAGATCTCCGGAAGCCTCGTGCAGCTGTGCGACTCGCGTGGCATCGAGCTGTGGGAGCTGGACGACGCCGACTTCGAGGCGGTGGACCCCCGGCTGGACGCCACGGTGCGGTCAGTCCTCTCGGTCCGCGGGGCGCTCGAGGCCCGCTCCGCCGTCGGCGGGACCGCCCCTGCGCGCGTCGCCGAGCAGTTGGCGGCGCTCGCCGCCGGGGCCAGCGAGCACGCTGCATGGGCGACGCGGGACTGACCGCCTTCCGGCGGGAGACGCTGCGGGGGCCGGCGCCCGAGGTGGCGCCGGCCCTGCTCGGCGCCCTGCTCGTCAGCGACACCGAGGCCGGGCGGGTAGCGGTGCGCCTCACCGAGGTGGAGGCGTACGCGGGGGAGGCCGACCCCGGCTCCCACGCCTTCCGCGGGCGTACCCCGCGCAACGACGTCATGTTCGGCGATGCCGGCTTCCTGTACGTCTACTTCACCTACGGCATGCACTGGTGCGCCAACGTGGTGTGCGGGGTCGAGGGCACCGCGTCGGCCGTCCTCCTGCGGGCGGGCGAGATCGTCGTCGGCCCGGAGCTCGCGCGTACGCGGCGGCGGGCCTCCCGCGCCGACGTCGACCTGGCGCGCGGCCCCGCGCGGCTCTGTGCCGCCCTCGGGGTCGACGGGTCGGCGTACGGCCTGGACCTGCTCGCCCCGGCCTCACCGGTCCGCCTGCTCGCGCCGGCCTCGCCCGTGCCGGCTGCGGCAGTGGCGACCGGGCCGCGAGTGGGGGTCACCGCCGGGGCCGACACCCCGTGGCGCTTCTGGGTCGGCGGTGACCCGACGGTCGGCGCCTACCGCAGGCATGCGCCCCGCCGCCGGACGGCCGGTCCCACGGGTGCGGGATCATCGACGCCATGAGCGCCATCCTCGACGACCTGCGTGCCCGCGGGCTGCTCGCCCAGACGACCGACATCGACGCCCTCTCGGCGGCGCTCGGGGCCGGGCAGGTGACGTTCTACACCGGCTTCGACCCCACCGCCGCCAGCCTGCACGTCGGGCACCTCATGCAGGTGCTCACGATGCGCCGGTTCCAGATCGCCGGGCACCGGCCGCTGGCTCTCGTCGGCGGCGCGACGGGGCTGATCGGAGACCCGAAGCCCACGGCGGAGCGCGTGCTCAACGACCCTTCCGTGGTCGCGGGGTGGGTGGGGCACATCCGCGGCCAGATCGAGCGCTTCCTGGACTTCGACGGGCCGGCTGCGGCCACCATGGTCAACAACCTCGACTGGACGTCCCAGCTCTCGGCGATCGACCTGCTCCGCGACCTGGGCAAGCACTTCAGCGTCAACCGGATGCTCGACAAGGAGGCCGTGAGCGCGCGCCTGGCGACCGGTATCTCCTACACCGAGTTCAGCTACCAGATCCTGCAGGCCAACGACTACCTCGAGCTCTTCCGCCGGGAGGGCTGCACGCTCCAGCTCGGCGGCAGCGACCAGTGGGGCAACATCACCGCCGGCGCGGACCTCATCCGCCGGGTCGAGGGGGGCCACGCGCACGCCCTGACGACGAACCTGCTGCTCAAGTCCGACGGGACCAAGTTCGGCAAGACCGAGGGCGGCGCCGTGTGGCTGGACCCGGCGCTCACCAGCCCGTACGCGTTCTACCAGTTCTGGCTGAACTCGGACGACCGGGACGTGCCGACGCTGCTGCGCTACCTCTCGTTCCGTCCGTTGGAGGAGATCGAGGCGCTAGAGGCCGAGACGCGGGACAAGCCGGCCGCCAGGGCCGGTCAACGCGCGCTGGCCGAGGAGCTCACCACACTGGTGCACGGCGGCGACCAGTGCGTGGCGGTGATCGACGCCAGCCGCGCTCTCTTCGGGCAGGGCGAGCTCGCTGCCCTTGACGCGGCAACGCTGCAGTCCGCTCTGGCCGAGCTGCCCCGGGCGGCCGCGTCGCGCCCGCTGCCACTCGTCGTCGAGCTGCTCGCGAGCTCCGGGCTGTGCAAGAGCCGTTCGGAGGCTCGGCGCGCGGTGCAGGAGGGCGGGGCGTACGTGAACAACGTGCGGGTGGCCGACGTCGATGCGACGCTGCGGGCGGAGGACCTGCTGCACGGGCGCTGGGCGGTGCTTCGCCGGGGCAAGCGCTCGCTGGCCGCGGTCGAGCTCGACTGAGCCGGCGCTGGGGGGCGGGGCAGCCGTGACGGGGGTCACGTGGACCGCGCTTTGCGTTCACGGTCCCGTGTGCGCTAAGTTTGCTCCTCGGCTCGCTGAGCGACGGACACGGGAAGTGGCCGCGGTGGCGGGCCGGACGGGACCACGGGACCGGCTGGCGCCGGTGCGAAGCGTTCGTCATGACAACAAGAACCTTGAGTCGGCGCCGGTGACGACGTCCGGCCGGTCGTGCCAGGAAGCGCTCGCTTCCGGGCAGAGCGCCGCGGAATCCTTGCGCTGGTGAGGACTTCGCACCGGAGGAACTGCTAAAGTTTCTCCCAGAACAGCCGAGCAAGACCTTCCGGGAATTGAGCGGCTGTTCTCCGGTGAAGCTCCATCAGGAGCGACCCCGGGGCCGGGCAAGAGACGCTGTATGGTTCTCGGGCACGGCAGGAAGAACCGAAGCGGTGCCGAAAGGCCGGCCGCGGGGAGCGGGAGAGTGTGATAAGCTCTCCGAGCAAGAACGGAGAGGCGAGGCCCGGGAGGGTGGAGCTGATCCGGTGGGAATGAGCCTCGTGCCCGGGGTGTT
>NZ_JAANNO010000005.1:292381-351088 GCF_011250645.1 Motilibacter aurantiacus | reverse complement strand
AGACGAGATCGTCAACCCGTGCAGACGCCCTGTCATCGGCATGACAGTGCAACCGCCCCGCACCACCAGTAGGCGCCGCGTCCGACCACCGACGGCACCCGAGCCGACCGCTCACGCCCCGACCCCACGCCCCCCGTCGTGCCCCGCCCTAAGGCAGGGAGCCGATGCCGTCGGCGATGTCGCCGAGCCGGGTGCCGCTCCTGCCCACCTGAGCAGCAAGCGGCGAGAAGTCCGGCAGCGCCAGCCCTCGGCTCAGGTACGCCGCCTGCTCGCGCAGGGCAAGGGCCACCGGCCCCGCCGGCACGGCATCGGCAAGCGCCAGCAGCTCGCCGACGGGTTGGCTGCGCCCGCCGCCGGGCCGCACCCGCAGCAGCTCCACCTCGATGCTCCGCCCGGCTGTCGCGCGCAGGAGCAGCCGGCCCGGGCGCGCGGGGACCAGCTCGACGGTGGCTCCGCGCAACGGCACCCGGCGCACGAAGGCACCACGGCGCTGCTCGAGCACGGCGCCGCGCAGCCGGGGCACGCCGCGCATGGGCCGCGTGCGCAGACGCAGGGCCCGCCGGACGGGACCGAGCAGCGGCGGCAGCGCCAGAGTCTCAACGCCCACGAGCTACCGCCCCAGCCGCGACCGCAGCAGCTCCGTGACGGTGGCGGCACCGGTCGTCGGCTCGTACGCCTCGGCCGCCGCGCTCAGCGCCTCGACCTCGTCGGGCGCGAGCACGATGTCGGCCGCGGCCGCGTTCCTCTCCAGCTGCTCCACCGACGAGGCGCCGGGGATGGCGACCACGTGCGGGTCGCGGATCACCCAGGCGAGCGCGATCTGCGCAGGCTTCGCCTCGTGCGCGTCGGCGACCTCGCGCAGCGTGTCGAGCAGGCGGGCGGAGCGGCGCAGGTTCTCCGGCAGGAAGTGCCGGTTGAGGGCGCGCACGCCGCCGGTCGGCCGGTCGTCGGGGGAGTAGCGGCCGGAGAGCAGGCCCTGCGCGAGCGGGCTGAAGGCGATGACGACGCGGCCGCGCTCCCGGGCGTACGGGATCAGGTCGCGCTCGGGGTCGCGGCGGACGAGGCTGTACTGCACCTGGTTCGACAGCACGCGGGAGCCCAGCTCCTCCTCGGCCTGCTGCCAGCGGTCGAGCGAGTAGTTGCTGACGCCGACCTCGCCGACCAGGCCCACCGTCTGCAGCGCCCGCATTCCGCGCATCGTCGTGCGGTCGCGTACGACAGGGTTGGGCTGGTGAACCTGGTAGAGGTCCAGCCGCCGGGCCAGCAGCCGCGCGGCGCTGGCGACGGCCCGCTGCTCCACCACCGGCGCCACGGGCAGCACCGGCAGGATCTTCGTGGCCAGGAAGACCCGGTCGGGGTCCGCGCCGGCGGCCTGGAGCGCGGCACCGAGGATGCGCTCGCTGCGGCCGCGGGCGTACACCTCCGCGGTGTCGAAGAGCGTGACGCCGAGCTCGACCGCCCGGCGGACGATCGCCCGGGCGGTGTCGTCGGCGTACTCCGAGCCGTAGCCCCACTCGGCCGAGCCGAACTGCCAGGTGCCCAGGCCGATCGCGGAGACCGGCTTGGCGGTGTCGACGTCCAGGTAGCGCATGCGCCCTATCTCAACGCGGCCCGCCCCAGCGCGCGAGCCGGCCCCCGCGCGACACCGCCTTGAGCCGGCGCTCGGTCGTCTCGCGCGCCTCCGGCGTGACCACGAGGAGCAGCTCGTCCCCGGCCCGCAGGGTCGTGTCGCGGGTGGGCACGGCCGCCCGCCCCTCGCGCACGATCAGCGCCACGGCGGCGTCGCGCGGGAGCCGCAGCTCCCACAGCTCGACGCCCTGCAGCCGCGAGCCGACGGGCACGTGCACCTCGAGCAGGTCCGCGCCCAGCCGGCCGAGCGGGCTGGCCTCCAGGTAGACCTCGCGGGCCTCCAGCGGGTCGGCGAGCCGCAGCTTGCGGGCGACCCAGGGCAGGGTCGGCCCCTGCACCAGGGTCAGCACGACGACGATGACGAGGACGACGTCGTAGACGCGGGAGGCGTTCGGCAGGTGGTGCACCGCCGGCACCGTCGCCAGCACGATCGGCACCGCCCCACGCAGCCCCGCCCAGGACAGGAAGGCCGCGTGCTGCCACGGCAGGCGGAACGGCGCCACGCTCGCGATCACCGACAGCGGGCGGGCGACGAGCAGCAGGACGACCGAGAGCGCGAGCCCGGGCAGCAGCACCGACGGCAGGTCCGAGGGGTCGACCTGCAGGCCGAGCATGACGAACAGCCCGATCTGCGCCAGCCAGGCGAGCCCCTCGGCGAAGCCCCTGGTCGCGGGACGGTGCGGGAGCCCGGCGTTGCCGAGGACCAGGCCCGCGACGTACACCGCGAGGAACCCGCTGGCGTGCAGCACCGTCGCCGCACCGTACGACGCGACGGTGAGGGCCACCACGGCGAGCGGGAACACGCCCGCCGAGGGCAGCGCCGCGCGGCGCAGCACGAACGTCCCCAGCACGGCCGCGCCGGCCCCGATCACCGCGCCCGCCGCGAGCTCGTAGACCAGCAGCGCCGGCAGCTCCCACAGGTCCGACGCGCCCAGCCCGTGCTCGGCGAGCGCGACGACGACGATGACGACGGGCGCGTCGTTGAAGCCGGACTCGGCCTCCAGCGCGCCCGACAGCGACTTCGGCAAGGGGACCCGGCGCAGCACGCTGAACACCGCGGCCGCGTCGGTCGAGGCGAGGATCGCGCCGAGCAGCAGCGCGTTGCGGGCGTCCAGCCCGAGCAGCGGGGCCGCGAACACCGCCGTGACCGCCAGCGAGACCCCGACCCCGACGGTCGACAGCACCGCAGCGACCGGGACCGAGCCGCGCACGGAGTTCCACGAGGTGGTCAGGCCGCCCTCGGCCAGGATGATCACGAGCGCGGCGTAGCCCAGCAGCTGGGTCAGCTGCGGGTCGTTGAACTCGATGCCCAGCGCGTCCTCGCCGAGCAGCATCCCGAGCGCGACGTAGAGCAGGAGCGAGGGCAGCCCCGTGCGGACCGACAGCCGCAGGGTCGCCACCGCGAGCAGGAGGACCACCGCGCCCACGAGCATGGCGACGTTGAACTCGTCCTCGCTCACGTCACCTCCGGCAGCTGGTGTTTGCCGGAACCCTAGGGGGCGGCGCGGTCGCGGTGGGTCACGTCGCCGGCAGCCGCAGCACCCCGTCCGGTGTGGCGACCGCGCCGACCGACGCGTCGTGCGGCTCGGTCGGCACCGTGTCGAGCAGCTCGTCCGCCCACACGACCGCCACGACCAGCGCGCCCGGCGCGACCCGCCGCAGGGCCCGGTCGTACGACCCCCCGCCCCGCCCGAGCCGCGTCCCGTCGCGCCCGACGGCAAGCGCCGGGGCGACCACCAGCCCCGCCTCGGCCACGGCCGCGGTGCCCAGCGAGGGGCCGGCCGGCTCGCGCAGCCGCGGGCGCACCGCGGACGCGACCAGCCCGGCCCCGGCCGCCGGCCGCTCGGCCCACTCGACGTCCAGCCCCTTCTGCAGGACCGGGAGGAGGACGCGTACGCCGCGCGCAGCGAGCGCGTCCAGCGCGGCGTCGACCGAGGGCTCGCTCCCGACCGCGGCGTACGCCGCCACGCAGGCCACGCGCCCGGCCTCCGGCAGCCGGAGGAGCGCGGCCGAGACCGCCTCCGAGCCCGCGGCCCGCTGGGCGGCCGGGCGCGCACGGCGCCGGGCGAGCAGCCGCGCCCGCAGCACGGCCTTGGCGTCGCCGGCCGCCGTTCGACTCGCGCTCGGCTCACCCGGTGAGATCATGATCGCCCAGGGTAGGTGGGGGTCTCACGGCGGAGCTGCGAAAGGATGGGCGTGTGGGTCTGAGCCGCCGCCTCTGGCTCGTCGTCGGCGCGCTCGTCGTCCTCCCCGTCCTGGTCGGGAGCGCCGCCTTCGTGCTCCTCGTCGGCCGTGCCGACGACTCCCGCACGGTCGCCGAGCTCAACGCCGCCGCCCGCGGGGTCGCCGCGCAGCTCGCGGCCACCTGCCGGGAGCTCGGGCCGGCCAGCCGGGCGCTGGCCGCCGAGGCGGCGGTCGGCGACGTTGGTGGCGCGCTCGACAACGCGCGCGACGCGTCCGCCCTCGACTACGCGGCCGTGACGTACGCCGACGGCGACGTCGACGGGCGCGGGCAGCTGCCGCCCGGACTGACCGTCGCCGGCCTGCGCCCCTGCTCCGAGGGAGCCGGGTTCCCGGTCGTCGCGGCGGTCACCCCGGTGCGGTCTGCCGGCGCCGCCGGCTCGCCCGGCATCGTCTCGGCCACCGCGGTGCGGGTCCTCGACGCCGACGCCCTGCGCGCCGCCGTGCGCGGGCTGGGGCTGCGCAGCGACGTCGTTCTCGCCGACGGGGACCGGCCGGTCGTCGCCACCCTGCCCGCCGACGCGGCCGCCGAGCTGGCCCGCGCGGCCGACGAGCCGGGCCGGGCCACCCGCGCGGACGACCGCCTCGTCGTCGCCGTCGGGCTGGCCGAGGGAGCCGGCCTGCGCGTGGTCGCCGCGGAGGAGGCCCGCTCCCGCGTGCCGCTCACCCTGGCGGCGGCGCTCGGCGTCGCCGTCGGCTGCGCGCTCGCCCTGCCGCTCGGCTGGCTGCTCGCCCGCCGGCTGCTCCGCCCGCTGCTGGACCTGGCCGACGCGTCCGAGCGGGTGGCCTCCGGCGATCTCGGGGCGCGGCTGCCCGAGCAGAGCGACGACGAGGTCGGGCGGCTCGGCCGCTCGCTGAACCGCATGACCGCCGAGATGCGCGAGTACCACGGCCGGCTCGGCGAGGCGCTCGGCTCCACCCACGACCTGGAGGCGCTGGCCGGCGTCGTCCTCGAGTCGGCCATGGCCGTGACCGGCGCCCGGCGGGGCGGCATCTACGTCTCGGACTCCGGCGGGCCGTACTCGCTGATCACCACGCGCGGGGAGGCGGCGGACCGGCCGGGCGAGGCGTTCGCCCTGCCGAGCCGGCTGGCCGCCGGTGCGGGCGCGCTCGCGGCGGTCGCCCGGGACGGTCAGGCCCTGCACGGACGGCTGACGGCGGCGCCCGGCTCGGGGCGTACCGGAGAGGCTGTCGCGGGGCCGGGGGAGCCGGTCGGGGCCGAGCTGCTCGCCGTCCCGCTGCGCGGCGAGCGCTCGGCCGGCGTGCTCGCGATGTTCGACCGCACGGAGGGCCGGCCCTTCGGCGCGGACGACGCCGAGCAGCTGCTCCCGCTGACGAGGTCGGCCGGGATCGCGCTGGACAACGTGCTGCGCCACCGCGAGGCCAAGCGGCTGAGCATCACCGACCCGCTCACCGGGCTGTGGAACTTCCGCTACCTGTCGATGAGCCTTGCCCGCGAGATCGAGCGCGCCACCCGCTTCGACCGGCCGCTCGCCGTGCTGATGCTCGACCTCGACCACTTCAAGCACGTCAACGACACCTACGGCCATCAGCGGGGCGACGCCGTGCTGCGCGAGTTCGCCGAGCGCGTCGGGGAGCTGGTCCGCGAGGTCGACATCCTCGCCCGCTACGGCGGGGAGGAGTTCGTGCTCGTCCTGCCGGAGACGACGATCGAGGGGGCGACGATGCTCGCCGAGCGCATCCGGGTCGCGGTGTCGCGCACCCCGGTCGCCGGGGCCAAGGGCGAGCCGTCGATCCCCGTGACGGTCTCGATCGGCATCGCCGAGTTCCCCGTCCACGGCTCCACCCCCGCCACGCTGACCCGGGCCGCCGATGCCGCGCTCTACGAGGCGAAGCGGGCCGGGCGCGACCGGTGGCGGGTCGCCGTCGGCCCCGCGGTCGGCCGGCAGGCGGACGGGCCGGCCGACGTGGCCGGGCGTTAGGGTTCCGGGCATGACTCGCGTGACCAAGGCCGTGGTGCCCGCGGCGGGGCTGGGCACCCGCTTCCTGCCGGCCACGAAGGCCACGCCCAAGGAGATGCTCCCCGTCGTCGACAAGCCGGCGATCCAGTACGTCGTCGAGGAGGCCGTGCGCGCCGGGCTCGACGACGTGCTCATGGTGACCGGGCGCAACAAGCGCCCGCTCGAGGACCACTTCGACCGCAACGTCGAGCTCGAGCTGGCGCTCGAGGCCAAGGGCGACACGGCCAAGCTCGACGCCGTGCGCGCCTCGACCGACATGGCGACCGTCCACTACGTGCGCCAGGGCGACCCGCGCGGGCTCGGCCACGCCGTCCTCTGCGCCGCCGAGCACGTGGGCAACGAGCCCTTCGCCGTGCTGCTCGGCGACGACCTCATCGACGAGCGCGACCACCTGCTCGAGCGCATGCTCGAGGTGCAGGCGGCCCGGGGCGGCAGCGTCATCGCCCTCATGGAGGTCCCGGCCGAGACCATCTCGCTCTACGGCTGCGTCGCGGCCGAGAAGACCGAGGAGGAGGACGTCGTCGCCGTGGGCGACCTCGTCGAGAAGCCCCCGGTCGACGAGGCCCCGAGCAACCTGGCCATCCTCGGGCGCTACGTCCTGCACCCCGCCGTGTTCGAGGTCCTGCGCCACACCGCCCCCGGCCGCGGCGGCGAGATCCAGCTGACCGACGCGCTGCGCACGCTCGCCACGATGCCGCCCCAGCAGGGCGGCGGCGTGAGCGGCGTGATCTTCAGCGGCCGCCGCTACGACACCGGCGACCGGCTCGACTACATCAAGGCCGTCGTCCGGCTCGCCGCCGAGCGCGACGACCTCGGCCCGGCCCTGCGTGCCTGGCTCGGCGAGTTCGTCGCGGAGCAGGGGCACTGAGCCTGACCGGCGTGAAGACCGTCGACGAGCACCTCGCGGACGTCCTCGCCCGCGTCCAGCCGCTGCCGCCGCTGGAGCTGCAGCTGCTCGAGGCGGACGGGTGCATCCTCGCCGAGGACGTCACGTCGGCGACGGACCTGCCGGCCTGGGACAACAGCGCCATGGACGGCTACGCGGTCCGGCGGGAGGACGTCCTCGCGGCCTCCGAGGAATCACCGGTCGAGCTGCCGGTCGTGGGGGACGTCCCCGCCGGCTCCGCGCAGGCCTACCGGGTGGCGCCCGGCCAGTGCGTGCGCATCATGACCGGCGCGCCCGTGCCCGCCGGCGCCGACGCGGTCGTCCCCGTCGAGTGGACCGACCGCGGGGTCGCGACCGTGCGCATCAGCCGCCCGCCGTCCGCCGGCCAGCACATCCGGCGGCAGGGCGACGACGTGTCGGCGGGCGAGGTCGTCGCCACCGCCGGGACCCGGCTCGGGCCGCCGCACATCATGCTGCTCGCGGCGGTCGGGCGCTCGCGCGTCTCGGTGCGGCCCCGACCGCGCGTCGTCGTCATCTCCACCGGCACCGAGCTGGTCGAGCCCGGGACGCCGCCCGGCCACGGCCAGGTCAGCGACGCGAACGGCCCCGGGCTCACCGCCGCGGCGCGCGAGGCCGGCGCCATCGTCTACCGCGTCGGGATCGTCCCCGACGACCCCACCACGCTGCTCGACGCGATCGAGGACCAGCTGGTCCGGGCCGACCTCGTCATCACCACCGGCGGCGTCAGCGCGGGCGCGTACGACGTGGTCAAGGAGGTGCTGGGCCGGCTCGGGACGGTGGCGTTCGGGCCGGTCGCGATGCAGCCGGGCAAGCCGCAGGGCTTCGGCACCGTCGGCCCGGACGGGACGCCGATCTTCACCCTCCCGGGCAACCCGGTCAGCGCGTACGTCTCCTTCGAGGTCTTCGTCCGGCCGGCGATCCGCCGCATGCTCGGGATGGAGCCGGCCGCCCGGCCCCTCGTGCCGGCGGTGTCCACCACCGCGCTGACCTCGCGCGAGGGCGTCCGGCAGTTCCTGCGCGGGCGGCTGCGCACCCGGGACGGGACGATCGAGGTCGAGCCCGTGGGCGGCCCCGGCTCGCACCTGGTCGCCAGCCTGGCGCGCTCGGACGCGCTCATCGTCCTGCCCGAGGATGTGACGTCGGTTCCCGAGGGAGGCATGGTGAGCGTCCTGCCCTTCGGGGGCTCGCCCGCGGGCGACGCGCCGGACGACGCCGCGGACGAAGTGCTCGACGGAGGGGACCGGTGAGCGACGCTGCCCGGCTGACCCACGTCGACGAGCGCGGCGCGGCGCGGATGGTCGACGTCTCGGCCAAGCCGGTGACGGCCCGCGTCGCCGTCGCGTCCGGCCTGCTGCGCACCACGCCCGAGGTCGTCGCCCTGCTGCGCGGCGAGGGGGTGCCCAAGGGCGACGCCCTCGCCGTCGCCCGCATCGCCGGCATCGCGGGGGCCAAGCGCACCCCGGACCTCGTCCCGCTCTGCCACCCGGTGGCGCTGCACGGCGTCGAGCTGGACCTCGAGGTCGTCGACGCCGGCGTCTCGATCCGCGCGACGGCCCGCACCGCGGACCGGACGGGGGTCGAGATGGAGGCGCTCACGGCCGTCGCGGTCGCCGGGCTGACGCTGGTCGACATGGTCAAGGCCGTCGACCGCGGCGCGGTCATCACCGACGTGCGGATGGAGTCCAAGTCCGGCGGGAAGTCCGGCACCTGGACGCGGGACGCGGGGGCCGGCGCGTGAGCCCGCGCGCGCTCGTCCTGAGCATCTCCAGCCGGGCCGCCGCCGGCGTCTACGAGGACCGCACCGGCCCGCTGCTCGTCGAGGGGCTGGCTGCGCTCGGGCTGGCGGTCGACGGCCCGGACGTCGTGCCGGACGGCCCGCAGGTCGAGCAGGCGCTGCGGGCGGCCGTCGACGCGGCGTACTCGCTGGTCGTGACGACCGGCGGCACCGGGATCTCGCCGACCGACGGCACCCCCGAGGCGACCCGGGCCGTGATCGAGCGCGAGGTGCCCGGGCTCGCCGAGGCGCTGCGCGCTGCCGGGGTGGCGAAGGGCGTACCGACCGCGATGCTCTCGCGCGGGGTCGCCGGCGTGGCCGGGGCGACGCTGGTCGTCAACGTCGCGGGGTCGCCGGGCGCGTGCAGGGACGCGCTGCCGGTGCTCGGGTCGGTCGTGCCGCACGCGCTGGACCAGCTCGCGGGCGTCGACCACCGGGCGGGCGGCGGGGTGTGAGCGCCCGGGGCTGGCCGGCCGAGCTCGCCGCCGGGCCGGTGGGGGTACGCCCCCTGCGGCTGCGCGACGCGACGACGTGGCGGGAGGTCCGCCGGCGCAACGTCGACTGGCTGACGCCGTGGGAGGCGACGCCGCCGGACCCGACCCGGCCGCCGGTGTCGTTCCAGGCCACCGTCCGCTTCCTGCGCAAGGAGGCGCGTGCCGGCCGCGCGCTCCCGTTCGTCGTGACCTACGAAGGCCGGCTCGTCGGCCAGGTCACGGTCGGTGGCATCACCCGTGGGTCGTTGTGCTCGGCGCACATCGGCTACTGGGTGGACGCCGCCGTCGCCGGCCGTGGCGTGATCCCGACCGCGGTCGCGCTCGTCACCGACCACTGCTTCGGCCCGGTCGGGCTGCACCGCATCGAGGTGAACATCCGCCCGGAGAACGCGGCCAGCCTGCGGGTCGTGGAGAAGCTCGGCTTCCGCGACGAGGGCCTGCGGGAGCGGCTGCTGCACATCGACGGCGACTGGCGTGACCACCGCAGCTTCGCGCTGACCGCCGAGGAGGTGCCGGAGGGCGTGCTGGCGCGGTGGCGGGCGCGCTCGTCCCACTAATCTCAACCGTCACATACGACACGCCGTTGCGCATCCCTCGTCCGGCGTGCGCCTCCACCTAGCGTTTACCTCCGTGACCGGGCTGATCTTCGGGACCATCGTCGCGGCCTGGGTGGTCGTGCTCGTTCCCATGTGGCTGCGCCGGCACGACGAGCGCAACGAGTCCCGGTCGGTCGAGCGGTTCTCCTCCGCCATGCGCGTGCTGTCGCGGCGTGGCCCGTCCCAGTCGCCCGGGCACCGCTACGTGGTGCTGCCCGCCCGTGAGCAGGTCGCGGAGGTTCATGTGAGCGGTGCCCCCGGCCCGCGCCGGTTCTCGTGGGACACGCTCGCGGCGCGCCGGCCGCGGCTCGCTGAGCGCCCCCGCCCGCCGATGCCCGCCCCGGCGCCGTCGGCCGCCCGGCCGGCCGCCCCGGCCGAGGCCCGGCAGCCGGTGCGGCCCGCCGTCCGGCCCGGCACGCGGCCCAGCCCGCGCCCGGCCAGCGGCCGTCCTCCCGTGCGCCGGGGCCAGGCCGGCCCCGCCCGGCGCCCCAGCCTGGCCGTCCGCCGCCGGCGCAACCTGCTCGGCCTGGCGGTCGCGTTCCTGCTGAGCCTGCTCCTCCTGCTGCCGGGCTGGCTGCCCGGCGCGGTGCCGCTGCTGCTCGGGCTGCTGCTCGTCGCCTACGTCGTGCACCTGCGCCTGCAGGCCCGCGCCCGCGCGCAGATGCAGCGCTCGCGGCAGGCGGTCGACCGGCGTACCGCGGCCCGGGCGCGCCGGCTCAGCTCCGTCTCCGGGCTGCTCGCCGCCCGGCGCTCGGGCTCGCGGTCGGACGACGCGGCGGTCGAGGACGCCGCCGAAGGCTCCGAGCCCGAGGAGGCCGGCCTCGACGAGCTGCTCGACGACGGTTGGGACCCGCGCTCGGTGCCGCTGCCGACGTACGTCACCAAGCCGCCGGCGCCCACGCGCGGCCGCACCCGCGACGTCGCCGCGTTCTGGAACGAGGCCCGGCGCTCCGACGCCGCTCCCGCGACGCCCGCTCCCGCGGCCCCTGCCGCCCCGGCGGCCCCCCCGGTCCCGGCCGCGGCGGCCGACGACGAGCTGGACGCGATCCTCGAGCACCGGCGCGCCGTCGGCGACTAGCCGTGCCTGCGCGGCTGCCTGCGGAGGGGCTGCGCGGCCCGCTCCCGGCGTCGGCTATGATTCTTCTCGTTCTGGGGCTGTAGCGCAGTCCGGTAGCGCACCTCGTTCGCATCGAGGGGGTCAGGGGTTCAAATCCCCTCAGCTCCACCCAGACAGCCCGGCTCACTCGAGCCGGGCTGTTGTCGTTCGTGCCCCTCCCGCGGCCCTGGTCGAGTGGCCGAGATCGCAGCCGGCGGGCTCCTGCGTGGCGGCCGGGCTCGGGTAGCGTCGCGACGAGCCCACCCGCGAAGGAGCACCATGGCCACGCCGCCCGCCGCCGCCACCGAGCGCCCACTGCTCGCGACGCCCTCCGGGCGCTTCCGCGTCGTCGCGGTGGCCGAGGCGGTCAGCTGGCTGGGCCTGCTCGTCGGGATGTTCTTCAAGTACGTCGTCGTCGAGAACGAGATCGGCGTCAAGATCTTCGGCCCCATCCACGGCGCCGTCTTCGTGCTGTACGTCCTGCTCGCCCTCGCCACGGTGCGCCCGCTGCGCTGGTCGGTCCGGACCACGCTGCTCGCACTGATCGCGAGCATCCCGCCGTTCGGGTCGCTGGTGTTCGAGCGCTGGGCGCTGCGCACCGGGAAGCTGTAGCCCGGTCAGTCGCCGCCGCTGCGCCCGGGCCGGCGGCGGTTGACGCCCGTCAGATCCAGCTGCGGAACCACATCCGGGCGGCCCAGTCGCTCTGGTCGATGATCTGCGCGCTGTAGATCGGCCAGAAGTACGCGAAGCACGCCACGACGATGAGCAGGTACGCCCCGACGACCGCCGCGCCCCACGTGCGGCGCCGCGCGGCCGCCGCCTCCCGCGCGTCGTCGTACCCGTACGCCTCCTCCTGCCCCTGCGCGCCGGCGGGGAAGGGGGCGTCGGAGGCCGCATGCCCTCGGCCCGCGGCCGCCCTGGCCGGGGACGGCCCCAGCAGCATGCCCAGCACCATCGTCACGGCGAGCGCGAGGAACGGGACGAACACGACGGCGTAGAACGAGAAGATCGTCCGCTCCTGGTAGTTGAACCAGGGCAGGTAGCCGGCCGCGAGACCGGCGAGGATCGCGCCGGCCCGCCAGTCGCGCTGCCCGAGCCAGCGGAAGGCCACCACCGGCAGCGCAGCGACGCTCGCCCACCACAGGGCGGGCGTGCCGAGCGCGAGGATGGCCTGCGAGCACGAGCCGGAGCCGCAGCCGGAGATGCTCGCCGGGTACCAGAACGCGACCGGGCGGCCGAGGACCAGCCAGCTCCACGGGTTCGACTGGTACGCGTGCTTGGTCCGCAGGTTGCGGTGGAACTCGTACGCCTGCGCGTGGTAGTGCCAGAGGCTGCGCAGCGCGTCGGGGACGAGCGAGCCGAGCCCCGACGCCGGGCTCGTCTCCGCCCAGTCGCGCCCGTACGCCTCCGTGGCCGGGGAGAGGAACCAGCCGGTCCAGGACAGCAGGTAGACCGCCACCGGGACGAGCCCGAGCGCGACGACCGCGACCGGCAGGTCCCGCCGCAGCGCCGCGAGGTACGGCCGGGCGGCCCCTGCGGCCCGCCGGGCCGAGGCGCTCCACAGCAGGCTCATCAGCCCGAAGACCGCGAGGTAGAACGCCCCGCTCCACTTGGTCGCGCACCCCGCGCCCAGGAACGCGCCCGCGAGCAGGAGCCACGGCCGCGCCCCGAGCCAGGGGCCGGCCGCGCCCGGCGCTGTCCCGAGCCGCTCCGGGAGGGCGCGCGCCAGCCGCGCCCTTGTCGCGTCCCGGTCGACGAGCAGGCAGGCGAAGGCGGCCAGCACGAAGAACATCAGGATCGAGTCGAGCAGGCCGGTCCGGCTCATGACGACGTGCAGCCCGTCGAGCGCGAGCAGCAGGCCGGCGATGCACCCGAGCAGCGTCGAGCGGAACAGCCGGCGGCCGGCCCGCGCCAGCACGAAGACGGCCAGCGTCCCCAGCAGCGCGGTCGAGAAGCGCCAGCCGAAGGACCCGTCGAACAGTTGCTCGCCGAAACCGATCACCCACTTGCCGAGCGGCGGGTGGACGACGTACTCCGGGGCCCCGTCCTTGACCTCGACGCCGTACTCCCACAGCGACGCGCCCTCGGACGGGTAGTAGACCTCGTCGAAGACCTTGTCGCCGGGGGTGCCGAGCTGCCAGAAGCGCAGCACGCCCGCGACGGTGGCCACGAGGAGCGGGCCGAGCCAGCCGGAGGGCCCGTCCTGCGGCATCGGCGCGCTCAGCCGGCGGCGTACGGTCGCGGCGACCGACGGCCGTGGCCGCATGCTCTCCTCGGGGGCGGGCGCGGGCTCGCCCGGGGGCTGCCCGGGCAGGGCGAGCGTGCTGGCCATTCCGTCATCGTAGGGTCGCGGCGTGACCGACGACCGCGAGCCGGGCCTGCTCGTCCTCGCGGGCACGCCCATCGGCAACGCCTCCGACGCCCCGCCCCGGCTGGCCGAGGAGCTGGCCGCCGCCGACCTCGTCGCGGCCGAGGACACCCGGCGGCTGCGCCGGCTCTGCGCCGCCCTGGGGGTTCCCCCGCCCGCGCGGGCCGTCAGCTACTTCGAGGCCAACGAGGTGGCCCGAACCCGGGAGCTGCTCGAGGAGCTCGAGCGCGGCGCGCGCGTCCTCCTCGTCACCGACGCGGGCATGCCCAGCGTCTCCGACCCCGGCTACCGGCTCGTCGTGGCCGCGGTCGAGGCCGGCGTCCGCGTCACCGCCGTCCCCGGGCCGAGCGCGGTGCTGACCGCGCTGGCCGTCTCCGGGCTGCCGGCCGACCGGTTCTGCTTCGAGGGCTTCCTGCCGCGCAAGCCGGGCGAGCGTGCCCGGCGGCTGGCCGAGCTCGCGGCCGAGCCGCGCACGCTGCTCTTCTTCGAGGCCCCGCACCGGCTGGCCGCGTCGCTGGCCGACCTCGCGGCGGCGTTCGGCGACGACCGGCCCGCCGCGGTGTGCCGGGAGCTGACGAAGACCTACGAGGAGGTACGCCGCGGCCCGCTCGCCGAGCTCGCGGGGTGGGCCGAGGGCGACGTACGCGGCGAGATCACGCTCGTCGTCGGGGGCGCGCCGCCGCCGGCCGCGGGCGACGTCGACGACGCCGAGCTCGCCGCGCGGGTGCTGGCGCGGGTCGCGGCCGGGGAGGACCGCAAGGCGGCGCTCGCGGCGGTGGCGAAGGAGGCCGGCGTGCCGAAGAAGCAGGTGTACGCCGCGGTGCTCGCCGCGCGGGCTGTGGACGACGACGCCGAGGGCCCGCAGGCACCGCACTAGGCTGGAGCGCATGGCTCGCCCCGTCCTCACCGCCGTCGCCTGGCCGTACGCCAACGGCCCGCGGCACATCGGCCACGTCTCCGGCTTCGGAGTCCCTTCGGACGTGTTCAGCCGCTACATGCGGATGGCGGGCCACGACGTCCTCATGGTGAGCGGCACGGACGAGCACGGCACGCCGATCCAGGTGCAGGCCGACGCCGAGGGGCTCACCGCCCGCGAGCTCGCCGACCGCTACAACCGCGTCATCGTGCAGGACCTGCAGGGCCTGGGGCTGTCCTACGACCTGTTCACCCGCACGACGACGCGCAACCACTACGCGGTCGTGCAGGAGATGTTCCGCACCCTGCACCGCAACGGCTACATCGTGCCGAAGACCACGATGGGCGCCATCTCCCCGTCCACCGGCCGCACGCTGCCCGACCGCTACATCGAGGGCACCTGCCCCATTTGCGGCTACACGTCCGCCCGCGGCGACCAGTGCGACAACTGCGGCAACCAGCTCGACCCGACCGACCTGATCGACCCGAAGAGCCGGATCAACGGCGAGACCCCGAAGTTCGTCGAGACCGAGCACTTCTTCCTCGACCTGCCGGCGTTCGCGGAAGCGCTGGGGTCGTGGCTGCAGGCGCGCGAGGACTGGCGCCCCAACGTCCTGAAGTTCTCGCTCAACCTGCTCGACGACCTGCAGCCGCGCGCGATCACCCGCGACCTCGAGTGGGGCGTGCCGATCCCGCTCGAGGGCTGGGAGGAGCGTGGGGACAAGCGCATCTACGTCTGGTTCGACGCCGTCATCGGCTATCTCTCGGCCTCGGTCGAGTGGGCGCGCCGGACCGGCGACCCGGACGCGTGGCGCCGCTTCTGGCAGGACGAGGACTGCCGCGCCTACTACTTCATGGGCAAGGACAACATCGTCTTCCACTCGGTCATCTGGCCGGCGATCCTCCTCGGGTACGACGGGGGCGGCGCGAAGGGCGGGGAGCCGGGGGAGCTCGGCGAGCTGGGCCTGCCCACCGAGGTGGTGTCGAGCGAGTTCCTCACCATGGAGGGCAAGAAGTTCTCCTCCTCGCGCTCGATCGTCATCTACGTGCGTGACTTCCTCGAGCGCTACGACGCGGACGCGCTGCGCTACTTCATCGCCGTCGCGGGCCCGGAGAACCAGGACACCGACTTCACCTGGGCCGAGTTCCGCCGCCGCAACAACGACGAGCTGGTCGCCGGCTGGGGCAACCTGGTGAACCGGTCGATCTCGATGGCCGCGAAGAACGTCGGGGCCGTGCCGACGCCCGGCGAGCTGACCGACGACGACCGCGCGCTGCTCGCGACGACCGAAGCCGGGTTCGCGAGCGTGGGTTCGCTGCTCGAGAAGCACCGGCAGAAGGCCGCCATCGGCGAGGCGATGCGGATCGTCGGCGAGGCGAACAAGTACCTGTCGGACCAGGCGCCGTGGAAGCTCAAGGACGACCCAGCGCGTCGCGACACGGTGCTCTTCACCGCCCTGCAGGCGATCAGCGACTGCAACACGCTGCTCGCGCCGTTCCTCCCGCACAGCGCGCAGCGGATCCACGAGATGCTCGGCGGCGAGGGCGTCCTCGCCCCGCTGCCGCGCATCGAGGAGGTCGAGGACCTCGACGGCGGGCCGCCGTACCCGATCCTCACCGGCGACTACGTCGACGTCCCGCGCTGGGAGTCGCGCCCCGTCAGCCCGGGCACGCCGCTCTCGCCGCCGACGCCGGTGTTCAAGAAGCTCGACGAGTCCATCGTCGAGGAGGAGCTGGCCCGGCTGCAGGGCGGGGCCGCGGAGTGACGGACGCGCCCACCCGGGGCCGGAAGGGCGGCGGCCGTGCGCGCGACACCTCGCGCCCTCCCGCGCCCGAGCCGCTCCCGCTCCCCGTCGCCGATGCCCACTGCCACATGGACATCGCCGACGGCGCCGAGGGCGAGGAGTGGTACTCCCCGGAGCAGGCGATCGCCGACGCGGCGGCCGTGGGCATCTCGCGGATCGTTCAGGTGGGCTGCGACCGTCCCGGGGTCAGGTGGGCCGTCGAGGCGGCCGAGCGGTTCCCGACGGTCGTCGCGGGTGTGGCGCTCCACCCGAACGAGGCCCCGCTGCTGGGCGCGGCTGGGGAGCTGGACGACGCGCTCGCCGAGGTCGACACCGCTGCCGCGCACGAGCGGGTGCGCGCCGTGGGTGAGACCGGGCTGGACTTCTTCCGCACCGCGGAGGACGGACGCGCGGTGCAGGAATCGTCGTTCCGGTCCCACATCGAGATCGCCGACCGGCACGGCAAGGCGCTGATGATCCACGACCGGGACGCGCACGCGGACGTGCTCCGCGTCCTCGCCGACAGGGCGCCGGACCGCGTCGTCTTCCACTGCTACTCCGGCGACGCGGACATGGCCCGGCACTGCGTCGAGCGCGGCTGGTTCCTGTCCTTCGCGGGCACGGTGACGTTCAAGAACGCCGAGGGCCTGCGCGAGGCGCTGCGCGTGACACCGCTGGACAACGTGCTCGTCGAGACCGACGCGCCGTACCTCACCCCGATGCCCTACCGCGGGCGGCCGAACGCGTCGTACCTCATCCCGCACACGGTGCGGGTGATGGCGCAGGTGAAAGGCGTGCCGGTCGAGAAGCTGTGCCTCGCGCTGGCGGCGAACACGGAGCGGGCTTTCGGGAGCTGGTGAACGCCCGCTCCGCTGCGCGGAGCGTCAGCCGTGGGCGATGACGCCGAACGTCGCTCGGGCCGCCGTTGGAGCCTCCCGCTTCGACCTTCACGGAGTACACGCCGTCCGGCACGGTGTAGACGAAGACCCCCGCCGTCGTGTAGGCCGCCGGCCCGCGGTCCGAGCCGGGGGGTTGCCCGGCGGGGTAGCTGCCGAAGCGGGCGCTGCCGAGCCCACGGCTGTCGGCAGCGCCGCAGTCAGCAGGCCGTACGAGACGCGCCGCGGCCTCGACCGCGCGCCCTTTCTCGAACCGGAGAATGTGGTCTCTATCGGGCGGCTATTCCCCTCATTTTGTCTCATGATTGCAGCCGCGGGTGGAGGGCCATGCCTGTGAAGGCTCTGCTGCGCGCACCACGAGACCTCGATTCGGTGGTGCTGTGGGGCGGGCCCGCTTTCACGAGCCGATCGTCGTACGGCGCACGACGCACGGCAGGGCTTCCGACGCCGATTCTCGCGGCCGCCACGGGTGGGCCTACGCTGGCACGGCACTGCGGCAGAGGCCGCGTAGGCCACGCGAGCAGTCGGAGTCGTCAATGCACAGCGAAGCGGCGTGAGCTCGCAGCTGCTCGGCCCACGCGAGGTCCGCGCGCTCGCGGCCGACCTCGGCATCCGCCCGACGAAGACGCTGGGGCAGAACTTCGTCATCGACCCCAACACCGTGCGCCGCATCGTGCAGACGGCGCAGGTCGGGCCGGACGACGTGGTGGTCGAGGTCGGCCCGGGGCTCGGCTCGCTCACCCTCGCCCTGCTGCCGGTGGTGCGCCGGGTCGTCGCAGTCGAGATCGACCACGTGCTGGGCGCCCGCCTGCCGATCACCGTCGCCGAGCGCGCGCCCACGCTCGCCGACCGGCTCGAGCTCGTGCTCTCCGACGCGCTGTCGGTGCAGGAGCTCCCGGGGCCGGCTCCGACGGCGCTCGTCGCGAACCTGCCGTACAACGTCTCGGTCCCGGTCCTGCTGCACCTGCTCGAGCGCTTCCCCACGCTGCGCTCGGCGCTGGTGATGGTGCAGTCCGAGGTCGCCGACCGGCTCGCGGCGGCGCCGGGCAGCCGGGTCTACGGCGTCCCCTCGGTCAAGGCGCAGTGGTACGCCGCGGTCTCGCGAGCGGGCGCCGTCGGCCGTGCGGTCTTCTGGCCGGTCCCGAACGTCGACTCCGGCCTGGTCCGGCTCGACCGGCGCGACCCGCCCGCCACCGCGGCGAGCCGACAGGACGTGTTCGCCGTCGTCGACGCCGCGTTCGCCCAGCGCCGCAAGGGGCTGCGGGCCGCGCTGGCCGGGTGGGCGGGCTCACCGGACGCGGCCGAGCAGGCGCTGCGCGCAGCGGGCATCGACCCGCTCGCCCGCGGCGAGTCGCTGACCGTGCACGACTTCGCCCGGCTGGCGGAAGCCCGTCCGTCGCGCCCGGCCTGACGCGCACAGCGGGGACGCCGTCACGGTCGCCTACCATCGAGCCGGCAGGCCGAGGCCCCGTCCGGGGGCCGGCCGAGCACGACAGGGAGGACCGCGGCATGGGGCGCGTGCGCGTACGCGTTCCGGCGAAGGTCAACCTGCAGCTGGCGGTCGGGCCGCTGCGCCCCGACGGCTTCCACGACGTCGTCACCGTCTACTCGGCCGTCTCGCTCCACGACCAGGTCACGGTCGAGACGTCCGACCGGCTCGAGATGGTCGTGACCGGGGAGCAGGCCGCGGGGGTCCCCGCCGACGCCACCAACCTCGCGGCCCGCGCGGCCGAGCTCGTCGCTGCCCGGGCGGGCGTGGAGCCGCGCGTGCGGATCACGCTGGACAAGGGCATCCCCGTCGCGGGCGGCATGGCCGGCGGTAGTGCCGACGCGGCCGGGGCGCTGCTCGCCTGCGCGACGCTCTGGGACGTCCCGCTGGACGCCGGGCAGCTGCAGCTGCTCGCAGCGCAGCTCGGCAGCGACGTCCCCTTCGCCCTCGTCGGCGGCACCGCCGTGGGCCGCGGGCGCGGGGAGCGGCTGACGGCGGTGCCCGCGCAGGGCCGGCAGACCTGGGTCTTCGCGCTGGCCGACGGCGGGCTGTCCACCCCGGCGGTGTACGCCGAGTGCGACCGGCTGCGAGAGGGGCAGGGCGTCGGGGCGCCGGAAGCGTCGACGGGCGTGCTGGAGGCGCTGGCCTCCGGCGACCCGGCGGCCCTGGGCGCGGCCCTCGCCAACGACCTGCAGCCGGCCGCGTGCACCCTGCGCCCCGGGCTGGTGGACGTGCTGGCGGCCGGGCGCGGCCTCGCGCTCGGGGCCCTCGTGTCCGGCAGCGGCCCCACCTGCGCCTTCCTCGCCTCCGACGACGCGGCGGCCCGCGCGCTGGCCCGACGGCTCGCGACGGTCGCCGGCGTGCGTGAGGCCCGCGTCGCCACCGGCCCCGTCGACGGCGCACGCGTCGTGTCCTCCGACCCGAGCTAGGAACGAGCACGAGCCATGGTCGCCACCCTCGCCGCCCTCGAAGCGGTCTCCAAGTCCTGGGGCACCCGGGCCGTCCTCGACGACGTCACGATCGGCCTGACCGAGGGCGCCCGTGTCGGCGTCGTCGGGCGCAACGGCGGCGGCAAGACCACGCTGCTGGAGATGTTCGGCCGTCGCGTCGAGCCGGACTCCGGCCGGGTCGTGCACGTGGGCGGGCTGCGCGTCGGCCTGCTCACCCAGGCCGACGACCTGCCGCCGGGGGTGCCCATCCGCACTCTCGTCGTCGGTGACCTGCCCGAGCACGCCTGGGCCGGCGACCCCCGGGCACGTGACGTCCTCGACGGCCTGTTCGGAGGCGTGGCCGCCTTCGCGGCGCTCGACCGCGACTCCTCCGGCCTGTCCGGCGGCGAGCGGCGCCGCGTCGCCCTCGCCCGGCTGCTGCTCGGCGACGACGACCTGCTGCTGCTCGACGAGCCGACCAACCACCTCGACGTGGAGGGCGTGGCCTGGCTCGCCCGCCATCTGGCCGCCCGCCGCGGGGCGTTCGCCGTGGTCACCCACGACCGCTGGTTCCTCGACGCCGTCTGCGACCGCACCTGGGAGGTCAACGACGGGCGCATCCACGAGTACGAGGGCGGCTACTCGGCGTACGTCCTCGCCCGCGCGGAGCGCGCCCGCGTCGCCGCGGGCGAGGAGGCCAAGCGGCAGAACCTGCTCCGCAAGGAGCTGGCCTGGCTGCGCCGGGGCGCGCCCGCGCGTACCAGCAAGCCCAAGTTCCGCATCGCCGCCGCGGACGCGCTGATCGCCGACGAGCCCCCGCCGCGCGACGAGGTCGAGCTCGTCGCGTTCGCGAGCGCCCGCCTCGGCAAGAGCGTCGTCGACCTCGAGGACGCCACCGTCACCGTGCCGGCTCCCGACGGGGGCAGCCGCACCCTGCTGGACAAGGTCACCTGGCGGCTCGGGCCGGGCGACCGGGTGGGCATCGTCGGCGTGAACGGCGCCGGCAAGACGACGCTGCTGCGGGTCATCGCCCGGGAGCACGCGCTCGCGGCCGGCCGCCTGGAGGTCGGGAAGACCGTACGGCTCGCCTACCTCTCCCAGGCCGCCGCCGAGCTGCCCGAGGGCCTCCGGGTGATCGAGGCGGTCGAGGAGGTCAAGCCCGTCGTCGACCTGGGCCGCGGGCGCGAGCAGAGCGCAGCCCAGCTGCTCGAGCGGCTCGGGTTCGGCCGCGACCGGCAGTGGACCCGGGTCGCGGACCTGTCCGGCGGCGAGCGCCGACGGCTGCAGCTGCTCCGGCTGCTCATGACCGAGCCCAACGTGCTGCTGCTCGACGAGCCCACCAACGACCTCGACACCGACACGCTGTCCGGCCTGGAGGACCTGCTCGACGGCTTCGACGGCACGCTCGTCGCGGTCAGCCACGACCGGTACTTCCTCGAGCGCGTCTGCGGCTCGGTGTGGGCGCTGCTCGGGGACGCCCGCATCCGGCACCTGCCGGGGGGCGTGGACGAGTACCTCGAGCGCCGCCAGGCGTTCGAGGCGGCCCTCGATGCCGCCGCCGCCCCCGCTGCCCGGGCGACCGCCGCGGCCGGGACGTCGGCCCCCAGCGGCGCCGAGAACCGGGCGGCCCGCAAGGAGGTCACCCGCATCGAGCGCCGCCTGGACCGGCTGGCCCAGCGCGAGCAGGAGCTGCACACCCTGCTCGCGGCCGCAGCGACCGACCACGCGCAGCTGCAGAGACTGGACGGCGAGCTGCGCGAGGTGCTCGCCGAGCGCGCCGAGCTCGAGGAGCGGTGGCTGGAGCTGTCGGTCGAGTGAGGGCGCGCTAGGGGCGTACGCGCTCGTCGAGCGGCGCGACCAGCAGGCGCAGCAGCCCGGCGAGCTCGTCACGCTGGCCGGGCGACAGCGGGTCGAGCAGCGCCCGCTCGCTCGCGAGCAGCCCCGACATGGCGCGGTCGACCCGGTCCCCGCCCTCCGGGGTCAGCTGCACCCGCACCGCTCGGCCGTCCTGCGGGTCGGGCAGCCGGCGCAGCAGCCCCTTGCCCTCGAGCCGGTCCAGCCGGTTCGTCATGGTCCCGGAGGTCACCAGCGCCTGCGTGGTGAGCTGGCCGGGGGAGAGCTCGTACGGGCTCCCGGCCCGGCGCAGCGCCGCGAGCACGTCGAACTCCCACGGCTCCAGGCCGGTGCGGGCGAACGCGTCGCGGCGCTCCCGGTCCAGGTGGCGGGCCAGCCGTGTGACCCGGCTCAGCACCTGCAACGGCGCGAGGTCCAGGTCCGGCCGCTCGCGGCGCCACGCCTGCGCGATGCGGTCGACCTCGTCCTGCTCGGCGGCTGCGCTCACCGCGAGATCAGCGTGGGCTTGGCCTCGAGGTTCTTCAGCCCGTTCCACGCCAGGTTGACCAGGTGCGCGGCGACGTCGGCCTTGCGCGGGCGCCGGGCGTCCAGCCACCACTGGCCGGTCAGCGCCACCATGCCGACGAGCATCTGGGCGTACAGCGGGGCGACCTTCGCGTCCATCCCGCGCTTCTTGAACTCGGCGATGAGGATGTGCTCGACCTGCGTCCCCACGTCGCTCATGATCGTGGCGAAGGTGCCCCCGCCGGACGAGGCCACCGGGGAGTCGCGGACGAGGATGCGGAAGCCGTCGCTGGAGGACTCGATGTAGTCCAGCAGGGCCAGCGCCGCCTGCTCCAGCAGCTCCCGCGAGCGCTCGGTCGCGGTGAGCGTGCCGGTGATCGACCCCAGCAGCCGCTCGACCTCGCGGTCGACGACCACGGCGTACAGGCCTTCCTTGCCCCCGAAGTGCTCGTAGACGACCGGCTTGGAGACCCCCGCCTTGGCGGCGATCTCCTCGACCGACGTGCCCTCGAACCCCTTCTCGGCGAACAGCGAGCGCCCCACGTCGAGCAGCTGCTCGCGGCGCTCCTTGCCCGTCATGCGCACGCGGGCGCTCGCGCTCTTGCGCGTGGTGGAGCCGCTACGGGAGGACCGACGGGCGGGCGGCGAGGCGTCGGTCACCGGCACATCGTGCCAGCATCCGGGCGCCCCGCCGCGCGAGGCTCGCTCAGGCCGCCGAGGTGCGCCGGGCGTCGAGCCGCTCGGTGACCGGCCAGCGCACCGAGTAGGCCCAGCCGAGGCGCTCGAACAGCCAGATCGTGCGGGCGGTGATGTCGATCTGCCCGCGGTTGACGCCGTGCCGGGCACACGTCGGGTCCGCGTGGTGCAGGTTGTGCCAGGACTCGCCGAGGGACGGGATCGCCAGCCACCACACGTTGCCGGAGCGGTCGCGGCTCTTGAACTCGTGCTCGCCGATCGCGTGGCAGATCGAGTTGATCGACCAGGTGACGTGGTGCAGCGCCGCGACGCGGACCAGGCTGCCCCAGAAGAAGGCCGTCACCGCGCCCTGCCACGACCAGGTCAGCAGCCCGCCGAGCAGCGCCGGCACCAGCAGCGACGCCAGCACGATGTAGGGGAAGGCGCGCGAGACCCGCGCGATGTCCTTGTCCTTGAGCAGGTCGGGGGCGTACTGGCGCTGGTTGGTCTGCTCGACGTCGAAGAGCCACCCCATGTGCGCGAACCAGAGGCCCTTGAGCAGCGCCGGGAACGTCTCGCCGTAGCGCCACGGCGAGTGCGGGTCGCCGTCCTTGTCCGAGAACTTGTGGTGCTTGCGGTGGTCGGCGACCCAGCGGATGACCGGGCCCTCGACCGCGAGGCTGCCGGCGACGGCGAGCGCGATCCGCAGCGGCCGCTTCGCCTTGAAGGCGCCGTGGGTGAAGTAGCGGTGGAAGCCGCCCGTGATGCCGAAGCCGGAGATGAAGTACATGACCAGCGCGATCACGACATCGGACCAGCCCAGGCCCCAGCCCCAGGCCACGGGGACGGCCGCGACGATGGCGACGAAGGGGATCGCGATGAAGAGCGCGAGGGCGATCTGCTCGCCCATGCCCTTGCGGTCGTCGCCGTGGAAGAGCTCGGGGACGTCGCTGCCGGAGGTCGGCGCCGTTGTCGGCCGGTCCACAGCGGGAGTAGCGGTCACAGGGTCTCCTTGCACAGTGGGGGCGGGACGCGCGCAGAACCGGGATCGAACGGGACGTACCCCGGCTACGCCAGCGTAACCTACGGTCGCGTAGGAGCGCTTCCCTCGCGGGCCGTCGGAGGCATGGGAGCGGGCGGGCGCGGCTATCCTCCCCGGCGTGACGCAGGGGACGACCGAGCCCGGCGAGGTCGCCGGGCGCCCGGCTCTTCGTGTCCTCTTCGTCTGCACCGGCAACGTCTGCCGGTCCCCGGCCGCTGCGGCGCTCGCCCGCCGGCTGGGCGGCGACCGGGTCGAGCTGCTGGCCGAGAGCGCCGGGACCTCCCCGTTGACCGGGCACCCGATCGAGGCGGACACCGCGGCCGCGCTGCACGCGCGGGGGATCGACGCCTCCGCCCACCGGGGCCGGCCCATCACCCGCGGCCTCGTCGCGGCGGCCGACCTGGTGCTGACCATGACCCGCGAGCAGCGCTCGCAGGCCGTCGCGCTCTGCCCGCCCGCGCTGCGGCGCAGCTTCACGGTGCGCGAGCTGCGCCGGCTCGTGGACCGGGCCGAGGCCGAGGGGTCCTCCCGCCCGGCGGGTGACGCCTGCAGCGCGGCCGAGTGGGTCGCGTCCGTCGGCCGGTGGCGCGGCCTGGCCACGCCGGGGGATGACGACGTCCCCGACCCGTTCGGGCGCCCCGCGGCCGTGCACGAGCAGGTGGTGGGCCTGCTCGCCGAGAACCTGGCCGTCGTCGTCCCGGCGGCCGTGCGCGCCCTCGCCGGCGACGCGCGCGGCTAGGGCCTCAGGCGCCCGCGGCGCTGGCCGCCAGCACCTCGTCGTGGGCGCGGAACCACTCGATCGTCTGGCGCAGGCCCTCCTCGATGGGCACCCGGGGCTCCCAGTCGAGGGCCTGGCGCGCGAGGGTGATGTCGGGCTGGCGCACGCTGGGGTCGTCCTGCGGGCGCGGCACGAACTCGATCTCCGAGCTCGAGCCGGTGAGGTCGCGGATCCAGCGGGCGAGGTCGAGCATGCTCAGCTCGTGCGGGTTGCCCACGTTGACCGGCCCCTCCAGCCCGCTGCGCACCAGCCGCAGGATGCCCTCGATGAGGTCGTCGACGTAGATGATCGACCTGGTCTGCGAGCCGTCGCCGGCGACCGTGAGGGGCTCGCCGAGCAGGGCCTGGCGGATGAAGGTCGGGATCGCGCGGCCGTCGTTGGGGCGCATGCGCGGGCCGAAGGTGTTGAAGATGCGCACGATGCCCGTGTCCACGCCGTGCGTGCGCCGGTACGCCATGGTGAGCGCCTCGCCGAAGCGCTTGGCCTCGTCGTAGACCCCGCGCGGGCCGACCGGGTTGACGTGGCCCCAGTAGGTCTCCGGCTGCGGGTGGACCTGCGGGTCGCCATAGGTCTCGGAGGTGGAGGCCAGCAGGAAGCGCGACCCCTTCTCGCGGGCCAGGCCGAGAGCGTGCAGCGTCCCGATCGAGCCGACCTTCATCGTCTCGATCGGCAGCTGGAGGTAGTCGATCGGGGACGCGGGCGAGGCGAAGTGGAGCACGGTGTCGACGGGCCCGGGGACGTGGATGTAGTCGGTGACGTCGGCGCGCACGAGCCGGAACCCCGGGCGCTCGAGCAGGTGCGCCACGTTGGCCGGCGTGCCGGTGACGAAGTTGTCGAGGCAGAGCACCTCCTCGCCGTCGGCCAGGAGCCGCTCGCACAGGTGCGACCCGAGAAAGCCTGCGCCACCGGTGACAACCGTCCGTGCCACGTCACGTCCCCCACTGCGATCGCCTCGGGCACGCGAGCGTCCCCATGTCGGGGAGGATCCTAGGGCTTCGCCCGGTGCGGCGGGCCCTGCTCGCCCCGGCCGGCAGCGCCGGGCAGCCCTGCCGGGCCGGGCCCGGGTGGCAGACTGGCGCCGCCCCCGCCCCGGGGCGTTCCGCCGTGGTGTAACGGCAGCACGCAGGCCTTTGGAGCCTTGCAGTCTTGGTTCGAATCCAAGCGGCGGAGCAGCGGCCCCTCGGCGCGCCGGTAGGCTCGTAGGGTCGTCCGCCCGCCGTGTGCCGGGCCTCCGGCCCCCCGGCGGAGTCGACACAGTCCAGCGGCAGTGCGGCGGCAGCGGCGCTCCGCAGCACGTACGAGCGCAGGAGCGCGTGTGAGCCTCGCCCCGTCCACTCCTCCTCCCTCCCGAGCCGGCGCTCCCGGCCCCTCCGGCCCTTCCGGTCAGGCTGCGCAGGCCCGGGTCGACGCGGTGGTCGTCCTGGCGGCCGGCGAGGGCACGCGCATGCGGTCGCGCACTCCCAAGGTGCTGCACGCCGCCGCCGGGCGCAGCCTGCTCGGCCACGTCCTGACCTCGGTGCGCGAGATCTCCCCGGCGCGCGTCGTCGTGGTCGTGGGGGCGGGGCGGGACAAGGTCGTGGCCCACCTGGCCGAGACCGCGCCCGAGGCGCTGCCCGTCGTCCAGGAGCGGCAGGGCGGCACCGGCCACGCGGTCCGCACCGCCCTCGAGGCGCTCCCCGACCTCACCGGCACGGTCGTGGTCACGGCCGGGGACACCCCGCTGCTGTCGCCGGCCACGCTGCAGGCGCTCGTCGGGACGCACGCCGCCACCGGTGCGGCCGCCACGGTCCTCACCGCGCTGCTCGACGACCCCACCGGCTACGGCCGGGTGCTGCGTGACCCGGCGGGCAACGTCGCCGCGATCGTCGAGCACCGGGACGCGACGCCCGAGGAGCTCGCGGTCCACGAGATCAACAGCGGCATCTACGCCTTCGCCGCCGACCACCTGCGGTCAGCGCTCGCGCAGCTCACCACCGACAACGCGCAGGGCGAGGAGTACCTCACCGACGTGCTCGCCATCCTGCGCGAGCAGGCCCGACCGGTCGCGGCCGTCGTGGCCCCCGACGCGCTCGACGTCGCCGGCGTGAACGACCGCTCCCAGCTCGCCCTCGCCGGGGCGGCGCTGCGCGACCGCCTGCTGCTGCGGTGGATGCGCGCCGGGGTCACGGTCGTCGACCCGCTCACGACCTGGGTGGACGCGGACGTCGAGCTGGCCCCTGACGTCACGCTGCTGCCCGGCGTACGCCTGCACGGGCGCACCTCGGTCGCCGCGGGCGCCGTCGTCGGCCCGGACACGACGCTGGTCGACACCGAGGTCGGGGCCGACGCGGTCGTGCGCAGCT
Organism: Motilibacter aurantiacus; assembly: GCF_011250645.1. NCBI lineage: Bacteria > Bacillati > Actinomycetota > Actinomycetes > Motilibacterales > Motilibacteraceae > Motilibacter > Motilibacter aurantiacus. The sequence continues at coordinate 324,793 of NZ_JAANNO010000005.1, read as the reverse complement.
CCACCTGCGAGGGGGCACGCATCGGGGAGCGGGCGACCGTCGGGCCCTACACGTTCCTCCGCCCGGGCACCGTTCTCGGGGCCGGGGCGAAGGCCGGCGGCTTCGTGGAGATGAAGAACGCGGTCCTCGGGCAGGAGGCCAAGGTGCCGCACCTGTCCTACGTCGGCGACGCCGAGGTCGGCGACGGGACCAACGTCGGCGCGGCGACGATCTTCGCCAACTACGACGGGGTCGCCAAGCACCGCACGACCGTCGGCGCGCACGTGCGCATCGGCAGCGACACGGTCCTGGTCGCGCCGGTCACGGTGGGGGACGGGGCGTACACCGCGGCCGGGTCCGTCGTCACCGACGACGTGCCGCCCGGCGCGCTGGCCATCGGGCGCAGCCGGCAGGGCACGGTCGACGGATGGGTCGAACGCCGGCGGTCGGGCACATCGAGTGCGCAGGCCGCGCAGGAGGCCCGGAGGGCCGCGCCCGACGGCGGGGGCGGGAACGACGGCGACGGAATCGACAGCGAGGGAGTGGGCCGATGAGCGGGATGACCGCCAAGGGCGAGAAGCGGCTGATGCTGTTCACGGGCCGCGCCCACCCGGAGCTCGCGACGGCCGTGGCCCGCGAGCTCGAGGTCGACATCGTGCCGACCTCGGCGTACGACTTCGCGAACGGCGAGATCTTCGTGCGGTTCGAGGAGTCCGTGCGTGGCAGCGACGCCTTCGTCATGCAGAGCCACACCGCGCCGCTCAACCAGTGGATCATGGAACAGCTGATCATGGTCGACGCGCTGAAGCGGGCGTCGGCCAAGCGCATCACCGTGGTCATGCCGTTCTACGGCTACGCCCGCCAGGACAAGAAGCACCGCGGCCGCGAGCCGATCTCCGCGCGGCTCATGGCCGACCTGTTCAAGACCGCGGGCGCCGACCGCCTCATCGTCGTGGACCTGCACACGGCGCAGATCCAGGGCTTCTTCGACGGCCCGGTCGACCACCTGTTCGCCCTGCCCGTCCTCGCCCAGCACGTCGGCGCGCGGCTCGACCGCAGCCGGCTGACGGTCGTCAGCCCCGACGCCGGCCGGGTGCGGGTCGCCGAGCGCTGGACCGACACGCTGAACGCGCCGCTGGCGATCATCCACAAGCGGCGCGACCCCCGGGTCGCCAACCAGGTCAAGGTCCACGAGGTCGTCGGCTCCGTCGAGGGCCGGGTGTGCGTGCTCGTCGACGACATGATCGACACCGGCGGCACGATCACCAAGGCCGCCGACGCGCTGTTCGAGAACGGCGCGGCCGAGGTCATCGTCGTCGCGACCCACGGTGTGTTCTCCGACCCCGCGGTCGACCGGCTGAAGAACAGCCGCATCACCGAGGTCGTCGTGACGGACACCCTGCCGATCGCGCAGGAGCGCCGGTTCGACAAGCTGACCGTGCTCCCGATCGCGCCGCTGATCGCGCGCGCGATCCGCGAGGTCTTCCACGACGGCTCCGTGACCAGCCTGTTCGGCGGGGACGCCTGACGTCCGCCGTTCGGGCGCAAGTGACACGTTCCGCCCGCACGGGCGGGCACCGGACCGTAAGGTCGTAGCCACACCGAAGGGGGGCCACATGCGCATCCGATCCGAAGGCCTGGCCGCGCGCTCGTTCGACGCCGAGACGGTCGTCCTCGACCTGGAGAAGTCGCAGTACCTCACCCTGAACGAGACGGGGTCGCTCCTCTACGAGCTGCTGCGGCAGGAGCGGACGATGGACGAGCTGGTGGACGCCGTCGTCGCGGAGTACAGCGTCGACCGCGCGACCGCGCTGCGCGACGTCGAGGCGTTCGTGGCGGCACTGCGTGAGCACGGGCTGCTCACCGAGAGCGACGTCCTCGCCTGAGGCCCACGGCGACAGTGACGGCGAGGCCCGTGGGGGTTCCCACGGGCCTCGCCGCATCTCGGGCCTGTGCCCGGCCTTCCTGTGCCCGGCCGTGCAGTGCGCTCAGTAGCCGCCGGCCAGCGGGCCCGGCCCGCCGTCGGATGCGGCGCCCTCCCACTCGCGGAACGCCTGCAGCCGCAACTGGGTCTCGTGCTCGGGCGCGGGCGCGCCGTCGGGGAACTGCCCCTTGAAGTACTTGAGGCTCAGCGGGGCCGGCTCGGCGAAGCCGTGCTCGGCGAGGAAGTTGGTCTGGCGCGCGGCCTGCCGGTCGGCGTGGAAGCGCTCTGCGCCGGCCCGCGAGAACGGGTCCTCGTCCAACGGCACCCAGTGGGGGTCCAACGCGGCGAGGGCGCCACGCTGCTGCGGCACGAGCAGGGCGATGGGCTCGCCCTCCTCGAACCGCACCGGGTGGTGCGGGCGCGTGATCTTCCAGTTCATCGTGAACGTGACCACGGCCCAGTCGGTCTCGACGAGCCCCTCCAGAGCGCTGATGCCGTCCTTGGGCCGGTTGGCCGGGCCACGGACGAGAAGGTTCCAGCCCGGAGCCGTCCGGAAGAGCACCGGGATGGCGAAGCTGACGACCCCGGCGCCGAAGGCGCTGTGCGCGATCGAGCCCCGGGGGCCTGCGTCCGCGGTGATGGCGACGTTGCCGGCGGAGTCCTCGCCGTTCCACTCCACCGTGACCCCGGCCGGGTTGAGCACCTCCCAGCCCTGCTCGTTGGCCAGCAGCAACGGCAGGCAGTGCTTGCCCGCGCGGGCGTGGCCGACGTCGAGCCAGGCCCGCTTGCGGGCAGCGGGGACCACCTGGGGCCGGACCTGCGCGGGGCCGCCGTAGTAGCCGACCAGCCCGTTGGGCGGGACGGCGCGCGCCTGCTGCCGGTCCGAGGCCTGCGGGTCGGTCGCTTCTGTGCCGTCGTTCTGGGACATCACGGGCCTCTCGCGTTCGATCACTGCGGCACGTGAGCAATACCACTCCACCGCGCCGCGCCTGCTGGATGTCGGAGATCTCCCCTTGTTCACGGGGTCATCGGACACTCAACGTCACATACCAGCACCCGAAGTGACAATGACTCGGCCGCCCGTGTCGATCAGGTGAACTCCGCGTCTATCACCTTGATGGCTGTCGGTCACCTCCCCTACGGTGTGTGGTGTTGCATCCATCTCATCAACGGAAGGGGGGCCAGATGCGCGACTACTCTGCACCGCAGCTGACCATCGTGGGGTCGCTCGAGCGCCTCACGGCACAGTCCACGTCGGGTACGCGAACGGACGTTCCGATCGGTACGCCGATCCCGCCGAACTTCGCTCTTTTCTCCTGACACGGCCAGAAGGGCTGCTCGACTCGCGTCGGGCAGCCCTTCTGCATGTCCGGAGGAGCTGTAGCCGAGCCCGCGGGGAGGAGCACGGCCAGGCCGGCCGGCGCAGGAGCAGGACGGCAACCGGGTGACGGAGCGCGCGCCCGGCTGTGCAGCTCGATGACAGCTGCTTCCCTGCACTGAGCGCGGCGGCCGGTCCCCGCGCCCGGACGTCGGAGGCACCCGCATGAAGGACTACGTCGTTCCCCGGCTCACCGTCGTGGGGTCGCTCGAGGAGCTCACCGCGCGCTCGAACGCCGGGACGAGCAGCGACATGCCGCTCGCGTGGCGAGGCACGACGTTCACCGCCTTTTCCTGAGGAGGTGAGCGTCCCGCTCGTTATGCTCGCCACCTGGGAGGGGATCAGATGACGCACGCGCAGGAGCTGGGCACGGTCGTGCCGCAGTCGTGGGAGGACGTCGCTCTTCGCCGTGCTCTTGCCCCGGACGGCTTCTACCGGATGACCCCTTTCGAGGTGGCCGCCGGCTGGATCCCCGGGTTCGACGAGCTCACCCCTTGGCCGGTGGAGGTCGACCCCGGCCCGGCCCGGGAGGCGTTCGAGCGGGCGGTGCTGCGCGCGCTGCTGCGCCCGCCGTGTGTCATCGCCTTCTCCGGAGGCCGGGACTCCAGCGCCATCCTCGCCGTCGCGGTCCACGTCGCCGACCGGGAGGGGCTGCCGCGCCCCATCGCCGCCACCCACGACTTCACCGGCCGGGGCAACGCGGACGAGACGCGCTGGCAGGAGCTGCTCATCAAGGACCTGGGCATCACCGACTGGGTGCGCATCCCCGACACCGGCAGCTTCGACGTGCTGGGTGAGCGTGCGCTCAACGTGTTACGGACGCACGGCCTGGTGTGGCCGCCGCTCGGACACAGCCACGCCCCCCTGTGGGAGCTCGCCCGCGGCGGCAGCTTCATGACCGGGGAGGGCGGCGACGAGGTGATGATGGAGCGCCGAGTCAGCGTCTTCACCGGCACCTGGCAGCGCCGGCCACGGCCGTCCCGCCGGCTGCTCACGGCGATGCTCGACAACGGGGCTCCGCGCCCGGTGCGCCGCGTGCGGACCCGCCGGTTCGTCGAGTCGCACGACCAGCACCCGTGGATGCTGCCCGGCCCCCGCGAGGAGTACTACCGCCAGCTCACCACCGACCGGCTGAACGAGCCGTTCCGGTGGTCGGACTCGGTCCGCCGGGCCCCGGCCCGCCGTGCGGTGCTGCGCTACCTGTCGAACGTCAACAAGGTCGCGGGCGCCCTAGACGTCGAGTGTCACTACCCCTTCCTCGACCGCGCGTTCTGCGAGGCTTGGGCCCGCGAATGCGGTACCTGGGGCTTCGCGACCCGGCGCGAGTCGACCGACAAGCTCTTCGGGGACGTCCTGCACGCCGAGGTCGTGGCGCGGCGCGGCAAGGCGGCGTTCAACGAGGTCGCGGTCGACGAGCTGTCCCGCGACTTCGCCCGGGCCTGGTCGGGTGCGGGCGCCGACCCCGACCTCGTCGACGTCGAGGTCCTGCGCCGCATCTGGCTGGAGCCCGACGCCTACGCCTCGACGATGTCGATGCTGCACGCGGCGTGGCTGGCCGAGAACGGCCTGCCCCAGGTCCCGGAGCAACCGCAGCCGTGACGGCCGGGTCGTCGGCGGCTCTGCCTCGTCGCCTGGTGCGCAAGGGGCGGGCAGTCGCCCACCGCGGGCGAGAGGTGCTGACGGTGCTGGTGCTGGCGGCACGTGTCGAGCGGGACGTGCGGCGGCTCCCGCTGCCCGCGCTCGCGGCGCGCTACGGGCTGCGGCTGGCTGCCGAGCCTCCCGGCGAGCCGCCGGACACGCTGCTCCCGCGGTGGGCGGGGGACCGCGTACGCACCGTCTGGCAGGTCATGAGGGTCTGGCCGAGCGCCCGGGAGCGGCTCTGCCTGCGGCGCAGCCTGGTGCTCGGGGCCCGGCTTCGCGAGCTCGAGCCCGACCTGGTCGTCGGCATCGACCCCGACAGCGTGGCGGCGGGTCAACAGCTGGCCGCGCACGCGTGGGTGGTCGTGGGCGGGCACTCGCTCGACAGCACGGCCCGGCGCTACGTCCCGTTGCAGGCGGGGAGTTGAGGCGTCCCGGCAGGGGGACCGGCCTCGTGGGGGCGGCCGTGGCCGTGCTGGCGGCGTGCTCCGACGGCGGCGCTGCTCCCACCGGGTTGGCGGCCGTGCCTTCCGGCACGCCCGGGGCGGTCGCGAGCTCGGCACCTGCGGGGAGCTCGGCGACCACAGGGAGCCCGACGCCCCCGACGAGCTCGGCGCCTGCTGCCGCGGCCCCGTCCGACGCCGAGCACGTGATCGGCTACGAGGTCACCGGCAGCGGCACCGTGGACATCGAGTACGCGCTCGACGCGGCCGGCACGATCGTCCAGGTCCAGGCCGCCGCACCGTGGTCTCGGACGCTGACCCTGCGCGGGGCGTCGGCCCTGGCTCTGGTACGGGCGCGCGGCACGACGGGGGGCAGCGTCTCCTGCCGGCTGACGGTCGACGGAGTCGAGGTCGCCTCCGACACCGCCGCGGCGCAACAGACGGCGTCCTGTGCGGCGAGCGGCTGAGCCGCCGACCCTAGGCGCCCCAGGACGCGACGCGCAGGGTGGACGGCCGCTTCTGCCACTCCTGGTAGCGGTTGGCCGGCGACCGCACCGCGCGGCTCGCGAGCCGGTGGGCGAAGAGGTTGCGCGCATTGCGCCGGCGGACGTCGGCGGCTTCGCGGCCGGACGCCTCGAAGGCTGCCACCGTGGTCGACCCCTCGTGCCAGCGGAAGGCGGCCAACGTCCGGGGCACGTAGCGCAGCGGCCCGGCCGTGCGCAGGCGCAGGAACAGGTCGAGGTCCATCGCGTACTTCAGCGTCTCGTCGAGGTAGCCGACCCTGCGCACGGCGGCGGCGCGCTGCAGCGACCCCGGCTGCGGCACGAGGTTCGGCCCCACGCCCAACAGGTGGGCGCCGATCCGGCCGGGGGTGGCGACGAACAGCGCCGAGTCCTCGGCGTCCACGAACGCGCACGGGCCGTACGCCATGGAGGCCCGTGGCGCCGACCGCAGCGCCGCGGTGGTCGCGCTCAGGCTGCCTGGGGCGAGCAGGTCGTCGTCGCCGAGCCAGGCCCAGTAGTCGGCCTCGTCGCCGAACCGCTGCCAGCCCTGGTTGATGGCGGCCGAGATCCCGCGCCCGGACTCCGGCACGACGCTGGCCCCGAGCCGGCTGCCCAGCTCCTGCACGGCGTCGGATGGGCTCGACACCACCACGCACCGGACGTCCACCCCGGACTGGCTGGTGACCGAGCGCAGGCAGGCGGCCAGGTAGTCCAGCCGCTCCCCGCGGGTGGGGACGACGACCAGCACGCGCTCCCGAGCGGTCACTGCGCGCCCCGGCCCGCGTCGCGCGATGTCGGCCCGGCCGGCACGTCGCCTCCCACTGCTCGCCTCGTCTGCCCTGCGCTGTCCCGACGGACCCTAACGGAGCGAGCCCGCCGGTGAGTCGATCTCCCCTGCGGTCCGGCCCGCCTCGCCCGTCAGCGGCATCCAGGTGGCGCCGCGACGGGCGAGCGGCCGCACGCGCCCGGGAAGCGCGTCGACGAGGCGCGTGACGTCGGCCGCGAACAGCACCGGCGACCAGCGCAGCAGCGCTGCGGTCACGACGAGGGCGGCGACGCCGCTCACGGCCATGCGCGCGTACGTCCCGTCGACGAGGGTGAGCACCAGCCAGGCCGGCACCGCGGCGGCCACGAGCGCGAGCGAGACCCAGGTCAGGTGGCGGTTGAGCATGGCCCGGACGCCCGCGTCGCGCCGCCCGAAGGCGACGAGCGTCAGCAGGAGGGCCAGGCTGCCCGCGAGCTTGGCGATGATCGCCCCGGGGAAGCCGAAGGCCGGGATCAGCGCGAAGGACAGCCCGACGTTCAGCACGAGTCCCAGCACCGAGCCGACCGTCGTCGGGAGCGTCGTCCGCGTCGCGTAGTAGTACGAGTAGAGCGGGTGCAGCGCGCTGCCGAGCAGCGCCCCGAGGGTGAGCAGGCCGAAGCCGATCTCCTCGCCGCGGTACTCGCTGCCGGACACCGGGAGCGCGACGAACACGGAGACGGCGAGCAGCACGGGGGAGAAGCTCAGGATGAGGGCGGTGGTGAGCCGGAACCCGGCCGCGGTGGCCCGCCGCAGCGCCTCGAGGGACTGGCCGCGCCGGATGGCGAGTCCGGTGCTCAGGGGCGCGTAGAGCGCGTCGATGGCGATCGTCACCCGCGAGGTGGCGCTCAGGCCCAGGGCGAAGGCGCCGCGCTCCACCTTCTGCTCCGGGGTGAAGAAGAGCAGCTCGGTGCGCTGCCCGACCAGGTCGGCGATCTGGGTGTTGAACCAGGCGGTCAGCGAGAAGGTGACGTCCTTCCTGCTCAGCCGGGGTACCGCGGGCCGCAGGTAGGTACCGGGGAACGCGCCTCGACGCCCGGCGACGAGCAGCAGCAGGGTCGGGACCGCGGTCGCCAGCGTCTGGGTGGCGAAGACCCAGTCCGCCGACGGGTTCTCCGAGGCGACGACGAGCGCGGCGGCCACCCCGACCACGGTGCCCACGAAGCGCGTCAGCACCAGGGAGTAGAGCCGCAGGCTGACGCTCAGGGCGGTGGAGACACCGGTCACCAGGGCGGTGATCAGAACGCTGCCGGCGAACAGCGTCGCCGGCCCGGGCGGGAGCACGACGAAGCCGATCGCGACCGTGATCGCGCCCTTGGCCAGGCCCCAGCCCTGCAGCATCGCGACGTAGCGGGCGAGCAGCGGGGCGTCCTCGGCCCCGACGGCCAGTGCGGACTTGCGCTGCAGCGCGTCGGTCACGCCGAGGTCCAGCAGGCTCGGGACGAGGGCCAGGATGAGGGTGAAGATGGCGAAGGAGCCGAACTCCGCCGGGCCCAGCCAGCGCGCGAGGAGCAGCGTGCTCACGATGCTGACCGGCACCGTGATCACGGTCGCGAGCATGGTGACCAGCGACCCCCGCAGCAGCGCCGTCGCGTGTCTTGGCTCCTGGCTCACCGTCGTCCGCACTCCTCGCCGCACCGCGCCCGCGCCCGTGCGCGCCGCTCCCGCCCCGGGAGAAGTGTGGCAGCCACGGGGCCGCCCGGTGGAGGTCCCGCGCGTGGTGAGTCCCGGCTCACGTGTCCGGGCGTACGCGGACGAGGGCGGCCGTCCGGCTGCCAGACTGGCGCGCGGCGCCGACTTGGGAGTGACGCGGGATGGCTCGTCTGTGGTTTCTCAGCTCGATGGAGGGCTCACCGTGGGGTGCCAGCGAGGAGCTGTGGTCGTCGGCCGCGCTGCTGGCCCTCGCCGACGGGCACGAGGTCACGGTCTGCATGCGGCGCTGGGAGCAGGTGCCGCCCCGGCTCAGCGAGCTGGAGCGGGCGGGCGCGGTGCTGCGCTGGCGGACGCCGTTGCCGCTCAAGCTGCCGTTCGAGGTGCCGCTCGTGCAGCGGTTCCGCGATGCGAAGCTCCCCCCGCTCCGGCTCGAGGAGCGCCCGGCCGACGTGGTCTGCTGGTCCCACGGCGCCCTGCCCGACGTCACCTGGCAGGCCTGGGCCCAGCGGCTGGGCTCCCGCGTGCGCGCGGCGGGGGTCCCGTACGTCACGGTCAGCCACGGCTTCGACGGTGCCCCTCCCGCGTCCGAGGGCCAGCGGCAGCTGGGGCTCGCGCACTTCGCCGGCGCCGCGCGCGCGCTCTTCCTCGGCCCGGCCTCGATCGAGCTGGCCGAGCGGTGGCTCGCTGCCCGGCTGCCCGGCGCCGGGGTCTTCCGCAACGCCGTCACCCTCGTCGACGCGCCGCCCCTGCCGGCCGAGCCGGCCGTCCGCATGGCCTGCGTGGGCCGCCTCGTCGCCTGGCAGAAGGGGCAGGACCTGCTGCTCGACGCGCTCGGCCGGGCGAAGGGGCTGCCCGACACCTGGGAGCTGTCCTTCTACGGCGAAGGCCCGGACCGCGCCTACCTCGAGCAGCTGACGGCGATGTACGGCCTGGCCGGCAAGGTGCGCTTCCGTGGGCACGAGAGCGACCTGGCCAGGATCTGGGCGGAGTCCGAGCTGCTCGTCCTGCCCTCGCGCATCGAGGGCCTGTCCCTCGCGGCCCTGGAGGCCATGAGCGCCGGCCGGCCGGTGCTCGCGACCGCGGTGGGCGAGATGCGGACCTGGGTGACCGAGCGGACCGGGTTCGTCGCCGCGCCGGACGCCGACAGCCTGGCCGGCGCGCTGGAGCAGGCCGCCGCGGCGCGCCGGGACTGGGGCGCGCTCGGGGCCGAGGCACGCGAGGCGGCCCGCTCCCGCTATGCCGCGGGCGACCCGGCGCGCGAGCTGCTGGACACGATGCTCTCGGTGTCCCGGGCCTAGCCGACGGGCGCCGGCCCCGGCAGGGCCTGGCTGCGGACGTACTTGGGCCGGTCGTGACGCATGGCCCACAGCGCCCGTGACATCGCGGCCGCCCGCACGAGCTCGAACTCCGCCTCACCGATCGGTTGCGCGACCTGCCCGCGCCGGCGGTACGCGGCGAGCCGGGCGGCGTTGACAGCGGCCCGCAACGGCAGGGCGCGGACGCGGGTGCCGAGCCAGTGGTGCGCGATGTAGGCGTCGGACCACCCGTGCGACTCGGCCATGGCCAGCCAGGACGCCCGGTCGAGCCGGGAGGGGTCGGGCCGGTGCACCGCCGGCGCCCCCTCGGCTCGGACGACCCGCGCCCCGGCGTGCTTGATCATCTGCTCGAAGAGCACGTCCTCGCCGTTGAGCACGGGCGGGCACCCCGGCCCGAGATCGGGGTCCCACTGCGCCGAGCGCAGCAGCTCGCGGCGTACGCCCATGCCGGCGCCGACGAGCGGTGGGGAAGGGCGGTCGCCCAGCGCGGACTCGGCGAGCCGCTGGCGGAAGTAGGGGGTCAGCCAGGGGGCGGCGTACTCCTCGCCGAGCACGATCGGCGACGCGACGGCGTCCGCGGCCCCCTCGAGCAGTGGCTCGGCCATGCGCTCGACCCACTCGCCGGGGACGAAGACGTCGTCGTCGGTGAAGAGCAGGACGGCGGCCCGGGCGGCGATGCACCCGAGGTTGCGCGCGCGGCTGGCCCCGATGAGCGGGGTGTGGACGGGGACGAGGCCGCTGACCGTCGTCGCCCGCTCGCGCAGCCAGTCGTGGGTGCCGTCGGTGCTCGCGTTGTCCACGACGAGCACCTCGGCCTCGAACGGTGCCTGTGCGGCCGACCCCAGCAGCACCGGCAGGCTCCGGCGCAAGGTGTCCAGGCGGTTGCGGGTGCAGACGATGACGCTGACGGCCGGGGTGCCCGAGCTCAACCGAGGCCCTCCGTGCCCGCCCGCGACGCCTGCTTGGCCCGCCGTGTCTGGCGCAGGGATGACCGCAGCGGCCGGAAGTGCGCGGCGTCCTTCAGGACCGGCCAGGGGGAGAGCCGGATCGACCGGGCGAGGTGGGCCGCGGCGCCCGCCCAGTCCTCCGGCAGCGTCGTGCGCGCCATGGAGAACGCCTGCTCGGCGAACAGCCGGCGCAACCGGGCGTGGCCCTGCGCGATCGCGGCGATGGCCGCGTCGTCGCGCTGCGCGCGGGCCCGGACCCGCTGCTTCTCCAGCATGGCGAAGGCGACCGCGGCGGTGTCGCGGTAGCGCCGCCCGGGGTCGCCGACGACGCGGTAGTGCGTCAGGACCGGTTCCACGCGGGCGATCCGGCCGAGCTCGGAGAGCCGCAGGAACAGGTCCCAGTCCTCGGCCACCGCGAGGGCCGCGTCGAAGCCGCCGGCGAGGAAGAAGGCCCACCGCGGCACGCAGACCGAGCTCGTGATGATCCCGCAGCCCTGCAGCAGCTCGTAACGGTCGCGCCACCAGTCCGGATAGCCCGGCCCGCGCAGTGCCCCGTCCTGGTCGACGATGTCGCAGACGGTGTCGGCGAGGACCACGTCCTCGTCGGCGAGGGCGGCCACCTGCCGCTCGAGCTTGGTCGGCTCCCACATGTCGTCGTCGTCGAGGAAGGCGAGGACCTCCCCGCGCGAGGTGTAGGCCGCGAGGTTGCGGGCGGCCGAGACCCCGCGCCCCTCCGGAACCCGCAGGACCGTGACGCGGGGGTCGAGCGGCACGGTCACCGGGACGTCGGAGCCGTCGTCGACGAGCACGACCTCCCACCGCGGGTACGTCTGCGCGCGCACCCCGGCCAGCGCCAGCTCCAGCAGCTGCGGGTCGGGGTTGCGGGTGGCGATGAGGACGCTGACCAGCGGCTCCGTGCCCGGCTCGGACGCGGCCGCCGTGCCGGTGCCCATGAGCGCGCGCAGCGGCGGGACGCGCGAAGGGGGTGCCGCGCCCGTCTGCTCCACTGCTGCCTCCGCCACGCTCCCGATACTGACAGATGCCCCCGGCCCCGACGGCACGTCTTCGCCCCGATGGACCCGGACGGTCGACACGGGCCCGGCCCGGGCCGGCGTGATCGCGGCGGCGCTCCCTGGCCTCCCTACAATCGCGCGCATGGAGCACGGATGATCGCCGCGGGCGCGCGTACGGCCATGGTGCCGCAGCGGCGGGCGACCGCGCTGCCCCCTCCGCAGGCCGTGCTCCGCCCGGCCCGGGCAGCCCGCTGATGCCGCGCTTCCTCGCGCACGGCCTGGTCATCGCGTCCGACGCGCCGCTCCGGCTCGAGCGGCCCGCTCCCGCCGACGCGCCCGCTGACGTGACGGTCCGGGCGGCTCCGGCCCGCCCGGTCCCGGCCGACGACCCCGAGGGCGAGGTCGTCGCGGCGTACGCGGAGGAGGGCACGAACATCCGCTTCGCCGCCGTCCGGCGCCCCGACGGCACCGTCCTGCTGCGGTTCGCCGGCACGTGCGAGGCGGTGATCGGGGCCGACCTCGCGTCGGTCGAGCTCGTCCCGGACGTCCGGACGCCCGCGGAGGCGCTGCCGTTGCTGTTCAACGGCTTGGTGACCAGCCTGCTGCTCGAGTTGCGCGGGCACCTGGTCCTGCACGCTTCGGCGGTGTCGGCGGGAGCGGCCGCCGTCGCGTTCGCCGGCCACCCGCGCCGCGGCAAGTCCACCTCGGCGACCCTCGCGTGCGCGGCGGGCGCGCGGCTGGTGACCGACGACGTGCTGCGGGTGGACCGGGAGCCGGGCGGCGGCGCGCGCTGCTGGGTCGGCGGCGGCGAGACGCGGCTGCGGCAGAGCGCCGAGGGGCTGGCCGAGGCCTTCGCCGACCCCAGCCGGGTGCGACGCACCGTGGACGGGCGCACCGCGGTCCGGCTGCCGCTGGCCGAGCAGGACCCGCTGACCCTGCGGGCCGTCGTGGTGCCGATCCCGGACCGGGACGCCAGCACCGTGCAGGTCACCGAGCTTGCGCCGCCGCAGGCCCACCTCGTGCTCACGAGCTACCCGCGCGTCCAGGGAGTCGTCGACCGGGCGGTCCTGCTCGCGCAGTTCGGCCTGCTCGCCGACCTCGTCGGCGCCGTGCCGGTCGTGGAGGCACGCCTGCCTTGGGGGCCGCCGTACGACCCGGCCTCCATGACCACGCTCTTCGACGCGCTCGGGGTCCCGCTGAGCGCGTCGTGAGGCCCGCTCAGAGGTAGGTGCGCGACTGCAGGTCGTAGAGCTCGGCGTAGAGCCCGTGCTGGGCCAGCAGCTCGTCGTGGGTGCCGTGCTCGGCGATCCGCCCCTTGCGCATGACGTAGATGCGGTCGGCGTTGCGCACGCTGGAGTAGCGGTGGGACACCAGCAGCGCCGAGCGGCCGCGCAGCAGCCCTCGGATGTCGGCGAACAGGTCGTGCTCGGCCCGCGGGTCCAGCGATGCGGTCGGCTCGTCGAGGATGACCAGCGGGGCGTCGCGGCGGAACGCCCGGGCGAGCGCGACGCGCTGCCACTGGCCGAGCGAGAGGTCGCGCCCGCCCTTGTACTCGCGGCTGAGGATGGTGTCGTAGCCGTCCGGCAGCGTCGAGAGGAACTCGTGGGCCCGCGCCCGCCGGGCCGCGGCCTGGGCGGCCTCGTCGTCGTCGAGGCTCTCCGGCGCGCCGATGCCGATGTTCTCGCGCGCGGTCAGCTGGTAGCGCTCGAAGTCCTGGAAGATGACCGCGGTCGCACGGGTGACGTCGTCACCGAGCTCGGCCGCGTCCTTGCCGTCCCAGGTCACCCGGCCCGAGCGCGGCGTGTAGAGGCCGGCGATGATCTTCGCGAGGGTCGTCTTGCCCGAGCCGTTCTCCCCGACGAGGGCCACGATCTCGCCGGGACGGATCTCCAGCTCGATGTCGTGCAGCACCGGCGTCGGGCTCCCGGGGTACGTGTAGCCGACCCCTTCGACGCGCAGGGCCTGCTCGTGCGGGGCGGGGGTGCCGCTTCCTCCCAGCGGGGCCAGCCGGTCGCCGAGAGCGAGGAAGCGGTCGAGGTCCTCGAGGAACACCGCCGACTCGAACAGCGACCCGAGGGAGGCGAAGACCCCGTCGAGCCGGGAGCTCAGCACGCGCACCGCGAGCATCGCGGCACCGGCCTGGGCCAGCGAGATCCGCTCGGTCGCGACCAGCGCCACGAGCAGGCCCAGCGACAGCCCGAGCGCGAGGGCGCTGCCGAGGACCGTCACCACCGTCTGCAGCTGGCGGCGGCGTACCTGCGCCGCGAGCGCGGTCACGAACAGCGAGGACATGGCGTCGTAGCGGCCGCGCAGCACGCGGGCCGCCCCGAAGGCGCGCACCTCCTTGGCCGGCTCGCGGCGGGTGAGCACCTCGCGCAGGTAGTCCCGGCGGCGCAGCAGCGGCGCCTGGGCCACCGCGAAGGCGAACTCCGACCGGCTCGCCCGCCGGGACATGAGGATCGCCGGCACCCCGCCGAGCAGCAGCAGGGGCAGCAGCGCCGGGGCGAGGACCGCGACCGCGGCGACCATGGCGATGGTCGTCAACCCTCCGCCGAGCAGCCCGAAGACCGCCGTCGTGACCGTGACCGGCCGCATGATCGCGTTGGCCTGCACACGCTGGAGCTGGTCGTAGAAGCCGGAGGACTCGTACGTCTCGAGCCGCGCCCGCCCGGTGACGTCGAGCACGCCGCCCCACGCCGTCTGCGCGACCCGCTCGCCGAGCAGGCGCTGCTGCTGGGCCTGCAGGCTGGTCACGGCGGACGAGGCGGCGGTGACGAGGGCGAGGACGCCCACGAGGACGGTCAGCCGGGCGGCCGGAACCGCGTCGGCGTCCGGGGTCTGCAGCACGTCGAGCAGGAGCCCGCCGACGCCGACCAGCGCGACGCTCGCCACCGCGCCGAGGACCTGGAACGCGGCGGCCCACCAGAACCCGCTGCGGTCGGCGCGGTGCACGAGCCGCAGCGCCCGGCCGAGCAGGCGGGGGAGGGCGCGTACGTCGCGGCGGCGCTGGGAGGTCTCCAGGAAGAAGGAGAACAGGTCGAACGACGAGTCCGGCTCCGCGGCGGCCACCGAGCCGTCGGGCGCCGTGCTGCCCGCGGTCCTGCCGTCGGGGGACACACCGTCGGGCGACACACCGTCGGGCGGGCGCGCCTGCGCGCCCACCTGTCCGCCCACCCCGGCCGCGGCGCCCGTCGCGCCGGAGGGCGCGAGGGGCTCGGGCGCGCGCTTCCGGCCCGCGGCGCTCGCGCGCTCGTCGGCCAGGTGCCGGAAGTGGCTCACGGGACTCCCCCTGCTGCTGGCCGCCGACAGGCACGTCGGCGGCTGCCAGCGATCCTAAGGCCGCCGCGAGACCCGTCGGCGCCTATTGTGCGGGCCCGGACCCGGACGGGCGAGCGGCCCGCGAAGCCCGTCCGGGCTCAGCGCGAGCGCTCGGCGTACTCCTGGGCGACGGCGGCCAGATAGGCCTCGCGCGCGGGCTCCCCGCCCCCCTCCGCGTGCAGCGGGTTGTCGGCGAGCGGGCGCGGGTGACGGGCGTGCCAGGCGCGCTGGACGCCGCCCACCACCCCGTCGGTGACGGCGACCTTGCTCAGGGTCCGCAGGCTGTCCAGGTCCGACGTGCCGGTCGCGGACACCAGGGCCCGCCAGCTCAGGTGCTCGGTCGGGGGGCGGCCCGGCGGGCGCCAGCGGTCGAGCACGCGGATCAGGCCGCGCCAGGCCTGCCCGCCGGGCAACGACGGGCCCGGCACGCCCAGGACCCGCTGCGTGCGGTCGAGGGCGGTGGCGACCAGCAGGGTCAGCGACGCCGCGGCACAGCGCTCGCGCAGGAGGCCGGGGTCCGGGCGCTGCTCGCGGTTCCACAGGAAGAGGTCCACCGGCCACTGCAGGCGGTGCAGTCCGCTGGTCGTGGCGTGCAGGGCCAGGTGCATCATCGCGTCGACCGGGTCCAGCACCGGCAGCTCGACACCGCCCACGTCGACCGTGCGCGTGCGCTCGAGCAGGTCCGCCGTGTGCCAGTTGAGAGCGGCCCGCCGGGGCCGCTCGTTCACCAGGTGCCAGTGCAGGTCGAGCATCACGGTCTCGCCGTAGACGAGCGAGAGCTCGGCGCGCATCTGACGGCGGGCGAGCACCCAGTTGCGGTCCAGCATCGACCAGCCGGCCGCGCCCAGGCTGTCGAGCGCCGCCCGCAGGTCCTGTGGGTGGACGAGCAGGTCCAGGTCGGCGTACGGCCGCCGCTCCGGCCGGCCGTACGCCAGCTCGGTGAGGACCGGGCCCTTGACCACCGCGAAGCGGACGCCGGCCGCGGTCAGCACCGCCGCCATGGCCGCCGCCTGCCGCAGCACCACGAGGTGGCGGATGAGCGCGTCCCGGCGGGCGTCGTACAGGCCGGTCCTGACCAGCGGCAGCTGCTCGTGGCTCGCCTCCGTCAGCGCCTCGTGCACCAGGGGCGCGACGCCGTGGGCGATCGCGGCACGGACCATGGGGAGGGGAGTGCCGGCGCGCAGCGCCGCCAGCCGGTCGGGGGGCTCGAGGCCGAGCGCGACGCGCAGGCAGGCACGCAGGAAGGCGTCGGTGGGGACGGTCTCGTCGCCCGCAGCGGCGGCTCGGTGCGGCTGCCCCGGCTGCCCCTGCTCAGTGCGCACGCGAGCGGCCCCCCGCCGCACGCCCGGCGGAACGGGCGCCCGTCTCGCTCATCCCTGGTCCTCCCGGTCGGCGCCCGACGCCATTGACGGCTCGTGGTCCCCATTCAACCCCACCTGACCATGCCCCTGCTCGGCCGACCAGGTGAGCCATTCCTCCCTGTGCCCGGCCAAGAAATGGGATCTGTGACTCGTCCGGACCGCTTGTCCACGGACAGTCGTCAAAACGACCTAGACTTGCGACCGCCCTCGGTACGCCCGTCCCGGGGTAGTCACGACCGGCTGGGGCCCCGTGGAACTCTTGGATTACCTGCGCGTCCTGCGCCGGCGGTGGTACCTGGTCGTGGCGGTCGCACTCGTCTGCGTCGGGGCCAGCGTCGTGGCGGTCGACCGCAGCACCGAGATGTACCGCACCTCGGTGCAGTTCGTCTTCGTCGACTCCCAGGACAGGGTGCTCGACGCCATCACGGGCCAGCAGACGGCCGAGGGCCGGGCGGGGACCTACGTCAGCCTGGCCCGCAGCGGGGAGGTGCTCGGCGCCGCCCTGCAGGAGGTGCGGGAGGCCGGCGTCGGCGTGGGCGCGGTCGAGGTCAACCCCTCCCAGGTCTCGGGCACGGTGTTCCTCAACGTCGACGTCTCGGCCGACTCCGCCCAGGGGGCCTACCAGGTCGCGCAGGCCTACACCACCGTCCTGCCCCGCTACGTCGAGCGGTTCGAGCGTCAAGGCGCGGGCAGCGGCAACGACACACGGCTCCAGACGTTCCAGGCGCCGGGCCTGCCGTCCGAGCCGTACTCGCCGAACAAGGAGCGGACCTACCTGCTCGGGCTCGCCCTCGGGCTCGTCCTGGGCCTCGCTGCGGCGTTCGTCGCGGAGGGGCTGGACCGGAGCGTGCGGACGGTCGAAGAGGTCGAGCGGGTCAGTGGGCTGAACCTCCTGGCCAGCATTCCTGTCGAGCACCGCGGCACGGCGGCCATCGCGGCGACGATGCCCCGCTCGCAACGCGCCGAAGCAATACGACAATTGCGGACGAACGTGCAGTTCGCCGGCGTGGACAAACCGCTCCGCACGTTGGCGGTGACGAGCGCGGTGTCGGGCGAGGGGAAGACGACGACGGCCGCCAACCTCGCGATCACCTCCGCCCTCGCCGGGCAGCGTGTGCTCCTCGTGGACGCGGACCTGCGCCGGCCGGGGGTCGCCGCCGAGCTGGGGCTGGAAGGCTCGATCGGGCTGACCAACCTGCTCATCGACGAGACGACGCTCGCCGACACCGTCCAGCCGTGGGGCCCGGGTGGGGAGCTGCACGTGCTGCCCAGCGGGCCCATCCCGGCGAACCCCAGCGAGCTGCTGGGGTCGTTGCGGATGCTCGACCTGATCCACGAGCTCAAGGGCGCGTACGACCTGGTCGTCTTCGACACGCCTCCCGTGCTGCCGGTGACCGACGCCACCGTGCTCGGGCGGGCGTTGGACGGGGTCGTCTTCGTCACCAAGATGGGCTCGACGCGGCGTGACCGGCTCAAGCGCGCGGTCGAGACGGTGCGCAAGCTCGACCTGCGCGTCGTGGGCGTCGCGTGCAACTGGACCGCCCCGGTCGGTGACTACTACCTGCCCGAGGCCAACAAGCGGACGCGCGGCCGCCGCCCGCTGGGCGGGCTGCACCTGTCACGGCGCCGCCGCTCCCGGATCACGGCGCAGCCGCTGCAGCCGGCGGCACGGCGGCGGCAGAGCTCCGACGTGCGCTGAGGGCTCAGGCGAGGACGAGCTTCTCCACCCGCTGGAGGACGGCGTCACGCCGGTAGTCGTCCACCGACGACCCCGCGGCCCGGCTCCACGCCTCCAGATCGGCGGCCGCGGCCTCGGCCAGGAGCGCGCAGAGCTCGTCCACGTCGTACGGGTCGGACTGCAGCAGCCCCGTGCGACCGTGCTGCACCGCGTCGGCCGCGCCGGCCAGCCGGGTCGTGATCACGGGGACCCCGCTGGCCAGCGCCTCGACGATGACGAGGCCGAAGGGCTCGTACTGCGTGGGCAGGACCATGAGGTCCGCGCCGGCGAAGTACCACCCGACGTCCGTCGTCGAGCCGTGGTAGCGCACGCGTCGCTCGAGCCCGAGCCGGCGGATCAGCGGCTGGTACGCGTCGGGCGCGGCCCGCCCGACGAGGTGGAGGCTCAGCCGCTCGTCCCGGGCGCGGGCCATGGCCTCCAACGTCTGGGCGAAGCCCTTGCGGTGCAGCTCGTTGGCGACGAAGACGAGGGCGATCCCGCCGTCGGGGACCCCCATCGCGGCACGTGCCGCCGCGCGGTCGGCGCGCCGCCGGCCCACGTTGAACAGGTCCGGGTCGAACGGGTTGGGCACGACCGTCGCCATGGACACGTCGACGCCGAAGAGCCGCTCGATGTCGTCGATCTCGCGCTGGGACGTGCACAGGATCCGCCGGGGCCGGGCCTGCCGGAAGTACTGCGACTCCATCGCCAGCATGACCCGGTGGTGCGGCATCAGGTAGCGCACCTGTGCCGGGACGGGCACGCCCTTCACCTTGACCGCGCGGGCCACGCCCAGCCAGGCCCGCAGCACGCTGTGCACCCAGAGGACGTCGCCGGGGGGCGTCTCCGCGCCGCACGTCACGACGCTGCCGGCGTCGAGGGTGGAGAGCGCGGCACGTGCCGCCCGCCGGAACTCCAGCGGGCGCAGCGAGCGGGGAGCGCGACGCTCCTGGGTGCGCACGAGGTGCACGCCCGGGGGCAGGCCGTCGGGGGCTTCCCGGCCGACGAAGGCCGTGCGGTGGGAGCTGCCGAGGTGGGCCAGCAGGTCCCAGGTGACGCGCTCGACCCCGCCGCGCCGGTGCGCCTCGGGGAAGACGACGGCGACGTCGACGGCGCTCACGCGGGGGCTCCTCGGCCGGTGCGGGCCTCCCCGCGGGCCGGGGCGGCCGAGGAGGGCGGCTCCGACGACGGTGGCCGGGCGATGCCGGCCAGCCCCATGCCTGCGATCAGCCAGACCAGCGTGGTCGTCCCTCCGACCCAGTAGATGTCGAAGAGCCCGTGGAAGAACCGGGCCGACAGGACGCACAGGGCCGCGAGGGCAAGGTCACCGCGTGCGCGTGCGAGGGCGAGGAGGGCCCCGACCACGAACACGACGAACCCGATGAGCCCGGGGATGCCGGACTCGGCCAGCGCCTCCGTGGGGGTGTCGTTCGGCTGGGTGTAGGTGCCGACGTAGGGCGGGATGTTCCAGTACCGCAGCCCCGCGCCGGTCATTCGGTCGGCCTCCCACAGGCTGATCGCGGCGCCGCGGATCTCCTCACGGTGGTGGATGCTGTTGTGCTGGTCGTTGTCCTGGATCTGGGACCGCAGGGACATGCCCGCGACCACGACGAACGCGATGACGCCGAGGGCCACGACGGCGCCGGTGCGGCGGCGCTTGTCCGGCGTCGTGCGCACGAACCAGACCAGCCCGCCCGCGGCCAGCGCGAGCATGGCCCCTCGGCTCTGTGTGGCCAGCAGCCCGCCGCCGAGCAGCACGACGGCCAGGCGCGTCAGTCGGACGTGCCACTCCAGGCGGCCGGAGGCGGCGAGCAGGACCAGCAGGGTCGTCGCGAAGACGCTGCCGGCGTAGTTCTTGTGGTAGATCCAGGGGTAGGCCGGGGCGAAGCCGGACGTCAGCGTGGTCGCGATCGCGACCGCGCCGAGGGTGCTCATGGCCACGACGAGCAGCCGCAGCGCCATCCGGGTCAGGCCGCGGCGCACGATCCAGGCGCCGGCGAGGACGCCGCCGCCCACGATCGCGATGCGGTGGAACCACTCGAGGTCCGAGCGGACCGTGTGGTTCGCCACGATGGTCCCGAGCAGGAGCCCCAGGTAGAGCGCGAAGGCGGTCCAGAGCTTCTTCGCTGCGGGCTGGAGCTCGCGGTGGGCGCCGGCGGCGAAGGCTGCGGCGCCGGCGGCGGCGGTGAGCAGGTCGGTGAGGCTGATGCCGAGGCCGGGCGCCCGCGCGATGAGCAGGACCCCGGGGACCGCGACGACCGCGAGCCGGGCCGCGTCGCGCGCGATCAGCGCCAGGCCGACGGCCGCCGCCACCGCGGCGACTGCGAGGTACTGGCTGCGGGCGGTCAAGAACCCGACGCCGGCGGCGGCGCCGAGCGAGAGGACGGGAACGACCAGCCCGGCCGCCCACTCCCGCGGCGCGCTGATCGCGCGTACGCCCACCGAGCCCCTTCCGTCGGAGCCACTCTAGGTGAACGGCTGCGTCCGTGTGATTGTTCGGGGTTCGCTGGGAGGCTGCGTCCTTCGAATGGCAGAGTGCCTCTCGTGACCAGCGAGCCCCTGTCGACGACGGTGCAGAGGGCTCGCCCGTCGGTCTGCACGGTGATCGTCGCCTACCACAACACCGCGGACCTCGAGGAGTGCCTGGGCCGCTACGACTACGACGGCCCGGTCGTCGTGGTGGACAACGGCGGCGACGAGCAGGTGCGCGCGCTGGTCGAGGCGCACGGCCACGCGTACCTCGCCCCGGGCAGCAACGTCGGCTTCGCCGCAGCGGTCAACCTCGGGCTGGGCAGCGCGCAGGCGCAGGGGCGAGACGTCCTGCTGCTCAACCCGGACGCGCGGGCCGACGCCGCCCTGGTCCGTCGGCTCCAGGGCGCGCTGCTGGCGCCCGGTGCGCACGACGTGGCTGCGGTGGCGCCAGCGCTGGCCGAGGGGGGCCGGCCGCAACGGGCCGACTGGCCCGCCCCCTCGCCCTGGGGGGCCTGGCTGGACGCCCTCGGGCTCGAGCGCTTCGTCCGCCAGCGGCTGCACTTCCTCGTGGGGGCCGTCCTCCTGCTGCGGTCCGAGGCCGTCGCCGACGTGGGGCTGTTCGACGAGCGCTTCTTCCTCTACGCGGAGGAGTGCGACTGGCAGGTGCGCGCGCAGCGCCGTGGGTGGCGGCTGCAGCTCTGCTCCGACGTGGTCGCCGAGCACGCCGGCGCGGGCAGCAGCAGTGACCCGGCACGCCGGGAGATGCTGTTCCACCGGGGGGTCGAGACCTTCCTGCGCAAGTGGTACGGCACCGGCGGCTGGCAGGTCGCCCGCACGGCCGTCGTGGCGGGGGCGGCCGTGCGCGTCGCCGTGCGCCGGCGCGACGACGACCGGCGCCGGCTGCGGCTCTACCTGCAGGGCCCGCGCGCCGTCGCCGCCAGGCAGGGCCTGTGAGCGGCACCTCCCCGCTCGTCGTCCACGCGGTGCGCAGCGACGCCTTCGCGGGGGTCGAGCGCTACATCTCCTCAGTGGCGCCGCGCATCCTCCGGGCGGGCTGGCGCGTGCAGGTCCTCGGCGGGGACCCGGGCCGGATGCCGGCCGAGCTCGGCCCGGGCATCGGCTACTCCCCGGCGGCGTCGACCGGGCAGCTGGTCCCCCGCCTGCTGCGCGTCGCCCGCGGTGCCGACATCGTGCACGTCCACATGACGGCGGCCGAGCTCGCCGGTGCGCTGACCAAGCCGGCCACCCGGGCCCGGCTCGTGACGACGAGGCACTTCGCTGCCCGCCGCGGGGCCAGCCTGCCCGGCCGGCTGGCCGCGGTGGGCATCCGCGCCGCGCTCGACGCGCAGATCGCGATCAGCCGGTACGCGGCGGAGGAGTCGGGCGAGGACGCGGTCGTGATCCACTCGGGCGTGCCCGACGCGCAGGCATCGACCGACCGCGAGCGCCGCGTCCTCATGCTGCAGCGGCACGAGGCGGAGAAGCACACGGACGAGGGCCTGCGGGCGTGGGCCCGGTCGGGCCTCGGGGCCGAGGGGTGGCGGCTCGCGCTCGCCGGCGACGGGTCCCTGCGACCGAGCCTGGAGAAGCTCGCGGGCGAGCTCGGGGTCGCCGACAGCGTGGACTTCCTCGGCCACGTGCACGACCCGCACCCGCTGCTGGCCGGGTCCGCGATCCTGCTCGCGACGACCCGCATCGAGGGCTTCGGGCTCTCTGTCGCCGAGGCGATGGCCCACGGCTGCGCGGTGGTCGCCACGGACAGCGGGGCGCACCGGGAGACGGTGGCCCGCCGCGACTGCCTGTACGCCCCGGGCGACGTCGACGCGTGCGCCGCCCTGCTGCGGGCGCTCGCCGGCGACGACGCGGCCCGCCGGCGCGTCGGGGACGAGCTGCGCGAGCGCCAGCGCGCCGAGTTCTCGCTCGATCGGCACGCGGACCGGTTGCTGACCTTCTACGGCGAACTGCTCTCAATCCCGAAAGGACGTCGCTGACGTGCGCATTGCGCTCCTGCCCAGCGCCTTCGCGCCCTCCGTCGGCGGCGTCGAGGTCCTCAGCGCGCGGCTCGCCGTGAACCTGCGCCGCGCCGGGCACGACGTCGAGATCTGGACCGCTTCCCGGCAGCAGGACGACCTGCCCCGGGTCGAGGTGCTCGACGGCCTGGCGGTGCGCCGGTTCGTGTTCCCCCTGCCCCGGGCGTCGGCGGGCGCGGCGCTGCGGTGGCCCGCCGAGGCCGTCGCGGCGTACCGCGAGCTCGCGGCCGCCGCCCGGGCGTTCCGCCCCGACCTGCTGCACGTCCAGTGCTTCAGCGCGCAGGGCGTCTACGCGGCGGCGCTCAGCAGACGCCTGCGTCGCCCGCTCGTCGTCTCGTTGCAGGGGGAGACGGTCATGGACGACCAGGACATCTACGACTCCTCGGTCGCCATGCGGACCGCGCTTCGGATCGGCGTTCGCCAGGCGGCGGCCGTCACCGGCTGCTCGCAGTTCACCCTCGACGACTCGATCCGGCGCTTCGGGCTGTCCCCGGCCAAGTCCCAGGTGATCTTCAACGGCGTGGACGTCGACGAGGCGCCCCGCGCGGAGGTCGCGCTGCCGTTCGACCGCTTCGTGCTGGGGCTGGGCCGCGTCGTCCACAAGAAGGGCTTCGACCTGCTGCTCGACGCCTTCGCCAAGGTCGCGCCGGACCGGCCCGACGTAGGCCTGGTGATCGTCGGCGGCGGCGCCGAGCTGGACCGGCTGAAGGACCACGCCCGCCGCCTCGGCCTCGAGGAGCGGGTCTTCTTCCCCGGGCCGCTGGGCCGCGGCCAGGTGGCCGACGTGATGCACCGAGCCGAGGTCTTCGTCATGCCCTCGCGGGTCGAGCCGTTCGGCATCGTCGCCCTCGAGGGGTGGCGTGCGGGCACCCCGGTCGTCGTGACCAGCCGCGGGGGAGCGGGGGAGTTCGTGCAGGACGGGCGGACCGGACGGGTGGTCGACCCGGAGGACACCTCCGCGCTCGCCGACGCGGTCGCCGGGCTGCTCGACGACCCGGCTCTGCGCGCGTCCTTCGCCGCTGCCGGGCGGGCGCGGCTCCCGGAGTTCAGCTGGGACCGGCTGCGGGCGGAGTACGAGAAGGTCTACGCCTCGGCCGCGGCTGCCCGCCGGTAGGCGACGACGCGGGCGGGCACGCCGACCGCGACCGCGAACGGCGGCACGTCCTTCGTCACCACGGCGTTGGCCCCGATGACCGCTCCGTCGCCGATGGTCACGCCGCGCAGCACGGTGGCCTTCGCGCCGATCCACACGTCCCGGCCGATGCGCACAGGCGCCACGCGCACGCCCTGCTCGCGGATGGGGCGGTCGGGGTCGGTGAAGTCGTGGTCGTGGTCCCGGACGGAGACGAGCTCGGCGAGCATGGAGTCGCGGCCGATGACGACCCGCTCGTGGGCCCCGATCGTGACGTGGTGACCGAAGATCACCTGCTCGCCGACCTCGACCTCGCCGTGCGACTCGACCGTGAGCCCCTCGTCCAGCACGCACCCCGCGCCGAAGGCGATCCGGCCGGCCCCGACCGCGCGCAGCCGCACCCCGGCGCGGACGTCGCAGCGGGGGCCGAGCGAGACCCGCGACGAGGACACCGCCCGCTGGGCCAGCAGGCGTACGCGGCGGCGCGCGGCGGCGGCCAGCCGGGCCGCGGTCACAGCGGCCACGCAGCCCGGAACTCGCGGGCGCGCTGCGCCCACGTGCCCACCTCACGGTCGGACCCGGACGGCGGCCGGGTGAGCCAGTCGGCGACCGCGGTGACGAAGCCGTCGGTGTCGGTGACGCACAGTTGCGGCGCGGACAGGTGCTGGAAGCCGCTCGTCGGGGTCGCCACCACGGGTCGGCCACTGGCGAGGTACTCGTAGCTCTTGATCGCGTCGAGGCTCAGGGTGAACGGGGTGATCCGGTGCGGGCAGACGAGCACGTCCATCGCGCTCGTCCACGCGGGAACGTCCGTCGCCGGGACCGGCCCGTGCAGGCGGATCTTCGGCTCGGCCTCCACCCGGGCCCGGTGCTCGGCGTCGAGGGCGACGGGCCCGACGAAGTGCAGCGTCCCGACCGACGGGTGCGCCGCGAGGGTGAGCGCCAGCGGGACGTCGACCCGCTCGTGGTGGAGGGTGCCGACGTAGCCGACGTGCGGCCCGGGGCCGGTCAGCGGCCGGGCGGCAGGCGCGCGCCAGGCGGAGGCGTCGATGCCGTTGGGAACGAGGGCGGCGTCGACGCCGTAGCGCTCCTGCCAGCGGGTACGCAGCACCTGGCTGCACACGACCGTGGCGCTCGTGCGGGCGAGCCGGTCCTCCGCGCGCACGATCCGGCGGACCTCGCGCGGCGCTGCCGGCGCCTCCCGCCAGTCGTCGGTCACGTCGTAGACCGCGGGCTGGCCGCGGCGCACCGCGGTGGCGCCGACCTCGGGGTCGTTGACCCAGAGCAGGTCCGCGGTGCGCAGCAGCCCGGCGCGCAGGGCCAGCCCCACGGCCGCGTTCCCCCCGGCGCGCTTGGGCAGCGTCCGCCGGGGTGTCACCACGCTGATCCCCGGGACCGGGCGGCGTACGGGCAACGGGCGCCGCGCGGGCGGCTCGACGAAAAGGAGGCGCTCGACGAGGCCCTGCCGGACGAGCTCGGCCGCGATGTGCTGGTTGCGCCGCCAGACGTCGTCCCACGGCTCCAGGGACAGCAGGGCGACGGCGGGGACAGCGCCCGGGACGGGCGGCGCCGACGAGCTGCGCTCCTGGGACGGTGACACAAGGGCTCCTCGAGGTGCGACGACCTCGCGATGCTATCGAGCCGGCTGCGCCTCGGCGTGATCTTGCCGCGGCCGCTCGGGCTCGCCGGTCACTCGTCCGGCCGAGCCTAAAGACCCGGGACCACCCGTTCGGCCTCTGCCCTTGTTCGTCGGGCACACCGACACCCAATTCATGTCCACGAAGCGAATTTCGCGGCTCGTCATCTCGGCCGTCAGCCTTCCCCTCCTTCTTCCCGTCGCCCTTCCCGGCGCGGCAGCGCACGCGGCCCAGGTGACTACTGCGAGCGCGGCCGCCGTGGTCGACCCTGCGATCCACCTGTGCGGCGAGGTGAACCCGGCCCGCGTGGCGTCGACCGGAAAGGCATTCTCCGACCCGACGGTCACCAAGATTGTCTCCGGAATTCGACCCGACGGCATCGTGTGGCAGGCCAATCGCCTGTACGTCCTGGACAGCGGCACCCGGGTGCTGATCTACGACAGCTCGCGCAGACTGATCCGCACGGTCGCGCTCGGGTTCGAGGGCTACGGGCTCGCGGTGGACCCGACCGGCGCGTTCTACGTGCTGAACTACCCCTTCGAGGTGCGCAAGTTCAGCGCCGACGGCGCCCCGGTGTGGACGCGCTCGTTCGCCGACCCGGTGGGCAAGTCCCTGTTCGGCCAGCCCACCCCGGGCGGCTGGCGGCTGGGCGTGACGATGCGCGAGGGCGCGGCCCGCATCTTCGACCAGAACGGCACCCAGACCGGCACCGCGGCGGTGTCCGGCACGTGGTTCAGCACCGCCGCCGACGGCTCGGTCATCGGCACCGACGGCAAGTACGTGCGCGTGTACGACGCGAGCGCCCGCCAGGTGAAGTTCTTCGGTGACAAGGGCTCGCAGAACGACCCGATGCCGATCGGCGCGCCGCTGCACTTCTACATGCAGGGCGGCGCGCTCCGCCTGCCCGACGGCCGCTTCCTGGTGGCCGACGCGGGCCACGGCATCTCGCTCGTCGACCGCGACGGTGTCTACCTCGGCACCGCCGACGAGGGCGTCCTCGGCGGCCTGACCCAGCTGAGCACCATGGCCTTCGACGGCACCGGCGTCTACTTCGCGACCGGCGTCCGCTTCACCGGCGACCAGGCCGTGAGCTACCTGCCCCTTTCGGAGATCCTCGCGCTCGCCGAGCGGCCGACGAAGGAGGAGCCCCGCCTCGGCTACGGTGCGGGCCTCACCGTCGAGGGCACCAAGGGCAAGTACTACCGCAGCGGGCAGGCGCCGCGGGTGCGCGCCAACTTCGACGCCTGGTGGAAGACCACCGGCAACTTCTCCCTCGACTACCGGGTGCGCAACCGTGCCCAGGTGCTCGCCGACGAGAACACCGCGTACACCAACGTCCGCCTGGACAGCACCACGATCGACAACGGCCTCACCCTGCAGCTTCCCGCGGCCGAGCCCGGCACGTACGAGGTCGAGGCGTTCATCGTCCGCGACGGCGGCGAGCGCCTCTCCGGCACCTGCATCACCTACAGCGTGGCCGCGCCCGGCCAGACGCTGGACCTCGACACCCTTCCCGGCTACTCCGACGCGGGCGGCCCGAACCCGGTCCGCGGCGTCGCGCTCGCGGACGTCCTGGGCACCGGCCTGACCCGCGAGACCCTGGACTGGCGCCGGCTGCTGCCCGGCGGGGCCAGCTCGACCGCGCCGCTGGACTTCAGCAGCTTCGACGCGCCGTTCGCGGCGGCTGCGGCCGAGGCGAAGAAGCGCAACATCCCGTTCCTCGTCCAGCTCGGCGAGGGGGGCTCCGAGTCCGGCCTCGTCGCCAACGGGACCTGGGAGAAGCGGGTGGCCGAGGTCGTCGCGCACTTCGGCGCGATCGTCGACCACTGGGAGGCCTGGAACGAGCCGAACAGCACCTTCGGCACGGCCACGGACTACGTCAACAAGGTCCTCAAGCCCGTCTACCGGGCGGTCAAGGCGAACGACCCGGGCGCCAAGGTCGTCGGCGGCAGTGTCGTCGGCCTCAGCCTCGAGTACTGGCGCGGCATCGGCGCCGCCGGCGGCTTCGCAAACATGGACATCATCGGCATACACCCGTACACCGGGCACAACCGCTCCTTCGAGGAGGAGGGCACCGGCACTCTGCTGTCCTGGCTGCGCTCCGACCGCGCCCCCTACGGCGCGCAGGACAAGCCGGTCTGGGTCACCGAGCAGTCGTGGTGGTCCGACGGCCAGGGCAACCTGTTCGCCCAGGCCGACTACAGCACCCGCGCCCAGCTGCTCTACCGCGAGTGGGGCATCGAGCGCTGGCACTACTTCCTCGCCCAGGGCACCTGGGGCAACGACGGCGTCACCTTCTCGGCCATCGAGGGTGACGACTACGTCAAGCCCGCCGCGCTGGCGCTCATGACGCACAGGTCCGAGGTCGGGGCACGCCCGCTCGTCGGACGCGTCGAGACCGGCACGCCGCACGTCCACGTCCAGCGTTACGGCGCGAGCGCGACCGCGACCGACAACGTCCTGGCCGTGTGGAGCGAGGACATGCCCGTCGCGATGCGGGTCACGAACGCCGGCACCACCCCTGGTGGCGTCACCGTCGTCGACGAGTACGGCAAGTCGACCTCGTTCCTCGTGGGCGGCGGCTCGTCCGCGCCGCTGGCCGTGAGCGGGTCGGTGCAGTACGTCCACGTCCCGGCGGGCAGCTCCCTCTCGATCGCGCCGAGCGAGACCTGGGGCGGCAACCTCGCCCTGGCGAGCGCCGGCTCGACCGCGTCGGCCAGCTCGGACACCGCGTGGAACCCGGTCGAGCGCGCGATCGACGGCGTCTCCGACGCTCGCGGCCAGGGGATGTTCCAGTCCAGCCCCGCCTGGGCCTCGGCCGTGGGGGACGCGAGCCCGAGCCTGACCGTCAACCTGGCGAAGCCGACGACGGTCAACCGGGCGATCGTCTCCACGGTCGGGCTGAACTCGACGCTCACCGGCATCCGTGCCTTCACCGTGTCGGTGAAGAACCTCGACGGCAGCTGGAGCGAGGTGTCCCAGGAGACCGGTGTCTTCTACCAGCGCAGCCGGGTCGTCCAGTTCCCGGCCCGGACCGCGACCGCGGTGCGGATCGACGTCAAGGGGATCAACTACACCGGCTATCTCGGTGGCGCCAAGCCCGACTTCTGGCCGACCGACGCCAACACGCTGAGCGACCCGCTGCAGTCGTTCTACGCCCCGGCGATCGTCCGTGAGTTCGAGGTGTACGGCCCCGGCACCCCGGCGGTGGCTCCGGCTCCCACGCCGACCCCGACCCCGACGCCGACGCCGACGCCGACGCCGACGCCGACGCCGACGCCGACGCCGACGCCGACCCCGGCCCCGACGCCGACGCCGACGCCGACCCCGACGCCGACCCCGACGCCCACGCCGACCCCGACCCCGACGCCGACCCCGACCCCGACGCCGACCCCGACGCCGACCCCGGCTCCCGCTCCCACGCCGGCTCCGGCTCCCACGCAGAAGACCCTGCCGACGACGATGCTCGGGAGCGTCAGCGTCGCGGCGGGCAAGACGGTGTCGTTCTCGGTGCTCGGTAAGGGCGGGATCCCGACCAGCGGTGTCGACAGCGTCTCGCTGATGACGATGGTCGCCGCCGGCAGCAACGGTGCGACGCTGACCGTCAGCGGCGGTGGCACCCAGACGACCACCATCAACGTGCCCGCCAGCCAGTCGACCTTCGCCGCGCTGGTCGTCAAGCCGGCGAGCGACGGCACCATCCGGCTGGCGAACAAGGGCAAGTCGACGCTGACCGCCTCGCTGTTCACGACGGGCTACACCTCGACCGGCTCCGTCGTGAGGTCCTCCGCGGCCGCTGCGCCCGCGGCGGTGCTCGACACGCGCAAGTCCCTGGCGCCGAGCAAGTCCGCCGTCGTCACGCTGCCGGCGAGCGTCACCCGCGCCGGGGTCACGGGCAAGGCGCCGCGTGCCGCGCTGGTGACCGTCGTCGCGAGCGGCACGGGCAAGCGTGCCGGCAAGGTCACGGTGGCGGCGTACGGGGTGAAGGGCGGCGGCAAGCCCGCCTCCCTCACCACCGCGGCCCCGTCCCACACGGCCCTGGTGCCGCTGGGCGCGGGCAACCGCATCGCGGTGACGAACGAGAGCGGCGCCGCGCTCAAGGTCCGCATCGTCGTGCGCGCCGTGGTCTACTAGGCCCACGTAGGCGATCCACCCCGCGTCCCCGGCAGGAGCCCTGCCGGGGACGCGGGCGTGTCAGGGGCCGGCGGTCCGCTCGCGCGGCCATGCGCCCCGTCAGGGCGTACCGGTGCATCGCGGGCCGTCGGCACCGCGACGGCCCGGCGGCGAGGCGACCGCGCGGCATGCGCGGCGGGAAGGACGACGGCGTGCGGGTCCTGCGCTTCTACCACTCCGGCCGCGACTCCTCGCACCGGCTGCGCGAGCGCGCGCTGGCCCGGGCGGGAGTCGACGTCACGCTGGTCGTGCCGAGCGAGTGGGACGACGGTGGTGCGCAGAAGACGCTGTCGGCGGAGCCCTTCCGCATCCGCGAGCTCCCGGTCGACCGCCCGGGGGACGTGAACCGCCACCGCTTCGCGGTCCCGGACGACGCGTTGCGCGCCCTCATCGCCCAGGAGCGGCCCGACGTCCTCGACGTGCACGAGGAGCCGGTGAGCCTGGTGGCGGCCCAGATCCTGCGCGCAGCGCCGGGCCACCTGCCGGTGAGCATGTACACCGCACAGAACCTCGACAAGCGCTTCCCTCCGCCCTTCGCCCGGCTCGAGCGGCGCGCGTTCGCGCGCGCGGACGCGCTGTACCCCTGTAGCCGGCAGGCCGCGGCCGTCGCGCGTGGCAAGGGCTTCGCCGGGCAGGTACGCGTGCTGCCGCTGGGCTTCGACGACGCCGCACTGCGGCCCGGCTCGCAGAGCCTGGACGACGGGGAGCTGGTGCTCACCATCGTCGGACGGCTGGTCCCCGAGAAGGGGGTCGTCGACGCCGTCGACGTCTTGGCCCGGGTGCGGCGAGAGCGCCCGGCACGGCTCGTGGTCGTCGGCCGCGGCCCGGAGGAGGACGCCGCACGCGCCCGCGCGGTCGAGCTGGGAGTCGAAGGCCACGTCGAGGTACGGCCCTGGGCCGACGTCACCGCGCTCGCCGAGGTCTACCGGGGCGCGCACGTCGTGCTGCTGCCCAGCCGTTCCACTCCGCGCTGGGTCGAGCAGTTCGGGCGTGTCATCGTCGAGGGGCATGCCGCGGGTGCCGTGGTCGTCGGCTACGCGAGCGGGTCCATCCCCGAGGTGATCGGGGACGCAGGAATTCTGGTTCCTGAAGGAGACGTCGTCTCGCTGGGGGAGGCCGTGGCGGCTCTGGTCTCGACGCCCGAGCGATGGCAGGCCCTGCGCGCGGCGGGCGCGGCGCTCGCGGCGGAGCGCACGTGGGACGCGATCGCCGCAGGGATGGTCGCGATGTACGAGGAGATCCACGCCGCAGGGCACGTTCCGCGCCCGCTGCCGGTCGCCACCCCCGCCGCACGCGCGGCCGCTGTGGAGGAGTTCGGCCCTCCGGCGACGGCCGGCGGCATCGCACGCCCGTTCGCGCTTCCCGTGCTGCGCTCCAGCCGCGCAGCTACCGACGTCCTGGGGCGGCTCATCGACGTGGCTGCGGCCGTGCGCCTCGCTGCTCGACCCGTTCGATGACCTCGATCAGCCGGCCGGCGGCGGCGTCCCAGTCGAACCGCTGCGACCGTTCGCGGCCGCGCCGGCTCATGCTCTCCCGCAGGTCAGCATCGGCCATCACACGCGCGATGGCTGCGGAGATGGACTCCACGCTCTGCGGGTCGACGAAGACCGCGGCGTCGCCGGCGATCTCGCGCATCGGCCCGGCGTCGGAGGCGACGACCGGGCAGCCCAAGGCCATGGCCTCGACCAGCGGGAGCCCGAACCCCTCGTAGAGAGAGGGGAAGACGAAGCACCCGGCCGCCCGGTAGAGAGCGACCAGCTCGGGATCGGTGACGTAGCCGAGCTGCTTGACGGCGTCCGGCAGGGACGTCGACTCGTTGAAGATCCGGGAGTTCGTCCCGCCGGCGATGACGATGTCGAAGCCCGAGCCGTCCAGCTGCGACAGCGCCTGCGCCAGCCGGGGGAAGTTCTTCGTCGGGTTCTGGCTGCTCACGGCCAGCACGAACGGACGGCCGGTGAGGCCGTGGCGCTCGAGGACCTCGTTGTCGGGCTCGGTGCCGAGCACGTGCTGGCTTCCGCCCGAGGTGACGGTGACCTTGGCGGCCGGGACGCGGCAGTGCTCGAGGAGCTGGCTGCGGGAGAACTCGGAGACGGTCATGACGGCGCGCGCCTGCCGACCGAGTACGGGCAGCATCACCTGGTACCACCGGCGGAAGACGGGGGAGTAGGCCTCGGGGAAGGTGAAGACGGCCGCGTCGTGGATCGTCACGACCTGGCGCCGCACAGCTACCGGGCCCGTGTTCGTCAGGTTGACCAGCATCCCGTCGCGGGCGAGGTACGGGAGCTCGAACTGCTCCCACGGGTGCCCGGCGAGACGTCCGCGGCGCTGCACGGAGAGCTCGTCGGCGAGCTCGGAAGCGGGTGCGCTCGACGGGGCGAGGAACGTGGGCTGCAGCCCGGCCCGGAGCAGGGCGCGGCTGATCTCGATGGCGTAGCGCTGGACCCCGGTGACCCGCTGGGTGAGGAAACGCGCGTTGACGTAGAGCTTCACGCGACTGCCCCCACTCGATCTCGATCGAGGACCGACCCTAGCAGCGCAGCGCGGGCCGGAGGGCACGCAGAACGGCCCCGGCTCGTACGAGCCGGGGCCGTTCTGCAGAAGCAGCCGCTGCGTGTCGCAGCGGGCGGGCGTCAGCCCGTCCAGGCCACCCCGAAGACCGAGCCGTTGGCCGAGCCGGTGCCGGTGTTCTGGATGCGGACAGTGCCGTCCGAGCCGACCGGCACCGTCAGCGCGACCGTCGACGCGCGCATCGCCGGGACCGAGACCACGCTGGGCGTCCCCGAACCGGTGACGTTCAGCGTCGCGCCCCCCGGCCCGCCGAAGACCACGATGGCCACGTTGACGCTCTTCACGCCCTGGGTCGGGATCGCTCCCTTGCCCAGCACGTTGAGCGACGTGGACGCGCCGCTCCCGAGGCTCAGGCCGCCCAGCAGCACGTTGGTGATCTGACGCGTCACCGGCGTGGGCTCGGGGTCG
>NZ_JAANNO010000005.1:289709-292343 GCF_011250645.1 Motilibacter aurantiacus | reverse complement strand
GGGTTGGGGTTCGGGTTGGGGTTCGGGTTGGGGTTGGGGTTGGGGTTCGGGTTCGGGTTGGGGTTCGGGTCCGGGTTCCCGGTGACAGTGCCCGGGCCGTACACCTCGAGCTCACGGACGATGGCCGGGCCGTACCACGCCTCCATCGGCTCCCGGAGGCTCGCGGCGTCCGTCGGCCAGAACGTCGGCTTCGCGCCGCCGGTGTAGCTGCCGTAGTTCACCGCGCTGACCGCCACCCGCACTGCCGTGGCGACACGCGCGGGGAACGAGACGAGCCGGCTGCGCTGGTAGAACACGCCCGTCTCGCTGGCCACCTGGGTCCAGCTGCCG
Organism: Motilibacter aurantiacus; assembly: GCF_011250645.1. Lineage (NCBI taxonomy): Bacteria > Bacillati > Actinomycetota > Actinomycetes > Motilibacterales > Motilibacteraceae > Motilibacter > Motilibacter aurantiacus. Next base: position 292,013 of record NZ_JAANNO010000005.1, on the reverse strand, counting down.
TCCGTGTTGCGCGTGGAGACCGTGAAGTCGCGGATGCCGGTCAGGGTCGACCCGATGCTCGAGGTCTGCAGGACCACGCGGTTGACGTTGGTCGGCTGCGCGAGCGTCACCGTCAGGCTGGGGGAGTTGTCGCCGGGGGCCGAGGCCCAGGCCGAGCTGGACAGGAACGTGCCCTGGCCGCGCGCGTCGGTGGTCCCGTCGATGGCCCGGTGAGCCGGGTTCCACGGCGAGTCCGAGCTGGCGCTGGCCGTGGCTCCGGACGTCGACGACGCGACGTTGGCGCCGTACGTCTCGGCCGCGGCGATGGCGACGCTCGCACCGTTGGGCACGTGGACGTACTGCACGGCGCCGCTGACGTTGAGCGCAGCGGTCCCGTTGGCGGCCAGGTTGACCGCACGGCTCTTGCCGAGCTCGTCGACGACGGTGACGGTGACCGCCGAACCGGAGTTCACCAGCTGCATCGGGACGGGCAGGTCGTCGCTCCACACCGCGAGCACGTTGTCCGTAGCACTGGCGGCGCTGCCGTACCGCTGCACGAAGACGTGCGGGGTGCCCACGTCGACCCGGCCGACGAAGGGCCGGGAGCCGACCTCGGACTTCTGCGTCATGAGGCCGAGAGCGACCGGCTTGACGTAGTCCTCGCCGTGGATGGCGTGGAAGCCGAGGTTGAAGTTGCCCCACGTCCCCTGCGCCAGGAAGTAGGCCCAGCGCTGGATGCCCCACTCGCGGTAGAGCAGCTGCGCCCGGACGCTGTAGTCCGCCTGCCCGAACAGGTTCGCCTGCCCGTCGGACCACCACGAGTGCTCGGTGACCCAGATCGGCTTGTCCTGTGCTCCGTACGGAGCGCGGTCGGCCTTCATCCAGGAGAGCAGCGTGCCGACGCCCTCCTCCTCGAAGGAGCGGTTGTGCCCGGTGTAGGGGTGGATGCCGATGACGTCCATGTGGTCGAAGCCGCCGGCTGCACCGATCTGGCGCCAGTAGTCGGCGTTCAGACCGGCGATGCTGCCACCGACCACGGTCGCGACCGGGTCGGTCTGCTTGATCGCGCGGTAGGCGGGCTTGAGGATCTTCTCCACGTAGCCGGCGCCCGAGTCCCACGTGATGTTGGGCTCGTTCCAGACCTCGTAGTAGTCGATGAGGTCCTTGTAGCGGGTGACGATCTCGCGCACCCGGGACTCCCACTGGCCGTTGTTGACCATGGCGTGCTCCGGGCCGCCCTCGCTGCCCTCACCGAGCAGCAGGAGGAACGGGACGTTGCGCCTGCGTGCCTCGGCCGCGCCGGCGGCGAACTTGGCGTCGTACTTCTCCAGCTGCAGCGGCTTGCTCGGGTCGGGCATGATCTCGCGCCAGTTCAGCGCCTCCCGGAACAGGCCCGTGCCGAGCACGTCGGCCAGCGCGACACCGCGCGCCGGGTCCGGGCCGCCTGCGTCGGCGTGCCCGGGCAGGGTGGCGAGGTCCAGCGCGTGTCCGGGGGCTCCGACGGTGTAGCTCACGCAGGTCCCGGACAGGTGGTCCCCGTCACGGGTGATGAACGCCTCGACCTCGTACGCCCCGGGCTGCGCGGCGGGAAGCTGCAGGCTCAGCCCGTTGTCGATGACGTCCGCGGTCAGCGGGACGCGGGTGTAGGCGACGTCCGCATCGGCCGTCACCTGCTCCCGGTCGCGGACCCGGTAGTCCAGGGAGAAGTTCCCGACCGTCTTCCACCAGGCGTCGAAGCTCGCGCGGACCCGAGGGGTCTTGCCGGCGGCGAAGTACTTCCCGCTCGTTCCCTCGACGGCGAGCCCTGCGCCGTAGCCCAGCCGCGGCTCGGACTTGGTCGGGCGCTGGGCGAGCTCGATGAGGTCGGCCAGGGGGATGTAGTTGATGCCCTGGTTGCCGGTGAACTTGGGGCCGGTCGTGTAGTAGACGCCGGTGCCGTCGAAGGCCAGGGTCGCCAGCTGCGTCAGCTCGCGGAGGTAGTCCTCGCTCGCCGTGCCGATGTAGACGCCGTAGCGGTCGGTCAGCGAGATGCCACGGCCGGCGTCGGCGACGAGGAAGCGGCCGTCGGGCAGGCGCAGCGCCCCGCCCTGCATGTAGAAGTGCAGCGGCGCGCCGATCGGCATCGGGTCGTTCTCCGACGCCTTGTCGCCGAACGCCTGGACCTGTCGTCCGGTCGCGTCGAAGACCCGGACGTACTTGCCGTCGGTGCCGATGACCGAGCCGTCCGCGGCGGTGCTGAACGCCTTCCCGCTGACGGCGGCGGTGCCGGTCTGGGTGCCGTTCTGGTCGAAGATGCGGGCCGCGCCCTCGCGCATCGTCACGCCG
>NZ_JAANNO010000005.1:90862-289685 GCF_011250645.1 Motilibacter aurantiacus | reverse complement strand
GCGCCGTCGGCGCTGAACTTGCGCACCTCGAAGGGGTAGTTGAGCACGTAGAACGCGCCGGTCGGGTCCACCGCGAGGCCGTAGCCCTCGAACCCGAGCGGCACCGTGCGCACGAGCGTGCGGGAGGCGTCGTAGATCAGCACCCGGGTCCCGCTGTCCAGGACGTACAGGCGGTTGGCCTGCCACACGATCGCGTCCGGGCGGATCCCCGAGACGAGCTTCGTGACCGTCGGGTCCGGGAGGGCCTTCCCGGCCGAGACCACCCGGGCCGGGTCCACCTCGCCGCAGATGTGCACCGCGGGAACGAGGTCGGCCGGTGCGGCGGCGGCCGAGACCGCTGCGCCGGATTCTGCGCTGGCGGGAGCTGCTATGGATGCGGCGAGCATGGAGCTGGTGGCGGCCATGACGGCCGCCAGGAGGACGGGGCGCATGAGTCTCCCGAGTTGGGTGTCAGCGTGGCAGCAAGACCCCGAGGGGTTTAGCAATCCCCTGCGCGGGTGATGGGGAGGAGGTTCAGGGGTGACAATGCGGCATCACGCGCGCGGAGGCAACCCGTTCGGGTGCATGCGGGCGCCCCGAAGCGATGAGTTCGGTCACTGTGTCCAGCATTGTCGCATCTGTGACTGTGACGCATGTCGCCCGCTCGACGCGGCTCGGAACGCAGGAAAGCCCCGCCGCTTCGATGCGCGACGGGGCTGGGACGACGGGCTGAACGGTGGGCAGGCCGGGCCGGGCCAGGGGACGGGGCGCAGGCCAGGCGCCCGCGCCCTCAGTAGGCGCCGTTGGCGCCGAGGACCGCCCGGGCGGTGCGCCAGAGGATCTGCAGGTCGCCGATCATCGAGCGGTTCTCCACGTAGTACAGGTCCAGGCGCACCGAGTCCTCCCAGGACAGGTCCGACCGGCCGCTCGTCTGCCAGAGCCCGGTGATGCCCGGGCGTACGAGCAGCCGGCGGTGCACGTCGTCGTGGTAGGCCTCGACCTCGCGCTGCAGCGGCGGGCGCGGGCCGACGAGGCTCATGTCGCCGCGCACGACGTTGACCAGCTGGGGCAGCTCGTCGAGGGAGAACCGGCGCAGGACCTTGCCCACCCGGGTGATGCGCGGGTCGTCCTTCATCTTGAACAGCAGTCCGTCGGACTCGTTGTGCTGGAGCAGCGTCGCCAGCCGCTCCTCGGCGTCCACCACCATCGAGCGGAACTTGAGCATGGTGAACGGCTCGCCGTGCACGCCGACGCGCTGCTGGCGGAAGAGGACGGGGCCGGGGGAGGTGAGCTTGACCAGCGCCGCGATGACCAGCAGGACGGGCGCGAGCACGACGAGGCCGAGCGAGGCCGCCGTCGCGTCGAAGACGCGCTTGGCCGCGCGCGAGACACCGTCGTACTGCGGCTCCTCCACGTGCAGCAGGGGGAGGCCGGCGACCGGGCGGGTGTGGATGCGCGGGCCGGCCACGTCGGTCAGGGACGGGACGACGACCAGCCCGACCCCGCTGCCCTCCAGCGCCCAGCCGAGCCGGCGCAGCGCGTCCGAGCCCATCGCGTCCGAGCTCGTGACCGCGACCGTGTCGGCGTCGACGGCACGCGCCCGTCCCAGCGGGTCGTCGAGGTCGCCGACCACGGGCACGTCGGTGCCGGCCAGGCGCGTCCCGGCGACACCGCCGGGCACGCACGCGGCCACGACGCGGTAGCCGGCGAGCGGGTGCCGGTGCAGCGCCCGGACCAGGTGCGCCGAGTGCTCGGCCGAGCCCACGATGAGCAGCCGGGTCGAGCAGCGCCCCGCCGCGCGCTGGCGCATCAGCCACTGCCGCCACCCCCAGCGCCCGAGCAGCAGCAGCAGGGTCCCGACCGGCAGCGCCGCGGCGACGTACGCCCGGGCCAGCTCGACGTGGAAGATGTAGGCCGCGATCGCGAGCAGCCCGAAGAGCCGTAGCGAGGCGTTGACGACCTGGCGGTACTCGTCGCCGCCGTTGCCGATGACGCGGGGGTCGCGGCTGTTGTAGACGGCGAGGGCCGAGAGCCAGGCGACGATCAGCGCGAACGAGATGAACGCGTAGTCCACGCTGCCGACGGTGCGCAGGGAGACGGTGCCCTCGGCGGGCCCGAGCCCGAAGCGGAGGGTGTGCGCCGCCAGCACCGAGACGCCGACCGCGAGCGCGTCGGTCAGGGCCAGCCGACGCCGGTAGTCCCGGACCCAGGGCGCCGGGCCCAGCGAGCTGCCGCCCCCGGCGCCGCGGAGCCCGGGCCGTGCCGCGCGCGGCCGGGGGATGGACGCGCTCGAAGCAGGCGCGGGGAGCGCGTCAGCCGCAGCCGCTGTGCCGTCGGCTCCCGTGCTGTGAGCCGCCGTGCTGTGCTGAGCCGTGCTGTGCGGAGCCGTGCTGTGCGGAGCCGTGCTGTGCGGAGCCGTGCCGTGCTGAGCCGTGCCGTCGGCCGCGGACACGAGGTGGGGTGGCGCGTACGGCTTCACCCCTTGGGAAGAGGTTCCCGCCCCAGCATCGGGCGACTCCATGACACGGTCGAGCGCCATGTGGTCTCCTCCCACCGAACCCCCCGCCGTCGAGCCCCCCGCCCGACGACGCGTCCCAGTGTAGGGGCGATCATGGGGCTGCTCCCCGTTTTGCCAGTTCTCCCACCGTTGGCCCAACGGCGTCCCGCGGGGCGGCTCAGCGGGTGGGCGGCGGCTCGGCGAGCGCCTGGCGCAGCAGGCCGACCGCTTGGGGGGCCTCCTCGTAGCCCAGGGCCCAGGTGGTCGCCGCTGCGGCCAGGCGTGTCGCCCGCAGGAAGGCCCCGCGGGGGTCGCGGTAGTGGTTGAAGGACTGGCGGAGCAGGAGCTCGGCGGCGGCGCTGCGCGGGATCGCCTCCAGACGGGTCGGCCCCGGGCGGCGGTCCAGCAGGGCGATCACTGCGACCCGGCTCTCGGGCGCACGCCCCACGGGCCCGAGTGCGCTGGCGCGGTAGAGCCCCTCCGTGGCGTCGCTCACGCCGGACGGCTCGAGGCCGAGCAGGGCTTGGGAGGCGCGGTGCAGGCTCAGCGGCCGGGGGTAGCCGAGCACCCGTGCCGACGACGCGTCCGGGAAGCGCGCGGCCTCGTCGGTGAGGTAGGTCAGCCCGGCCCGCAGCGCCGCGGCGCAGAACGTCGTCTTGCCGGTGCCGGAGTCCGCGGGAAGCACGGCCGCCCGGCCGTCGAGCGCGAGGACGGCGGCGTGCACCGAGAAGGTCGCCTCCGCCTCGATCGCCGCGCTGTTGAGCAGGCGGAGCGCGTCGACGGCCAGTGTGTCCGGGCGCGGTGACCACAGCAGGCGCCGTCCCGCGGACGCGAGCTCCCAGCCCTCGACACCGGAGGCGCCGGGAGCCGCCCGCAAGGACCAGGTGCGCTGCGCCGGCGGGGCCTGCGCCCGGTCGTCCCCGGCAGGGCCGCCGACGAGGAGGTCACCGACCACGTCGGCGATGGCGTCCCCGACCCGGCCGGGCGGGAGCTCGAGGTCCCAGCGGTTGCCGAGCACGTCGAGCGCGAGCCGCCGGGGGCGCTCGTCCCTCATGCCTGCCGCAGCAGGTATCCCTCGTCGAGCAGGCGCGCCACGGCGGCCTCGACGTCCGCGCGGACCGTGTCGGGCTCGACGCCGAGCTCCTCGTGCAGCGCGGTGAGCAGCTCGTCCACCGTCGAGGCCCCGTCGCTGCAGGCGGCCCAGATCGCGCTGGCGGACTCGTTGAGGGTCAGCGCGCTCGACGCGTCCGGGTGCAGCAGCAGGGCGTGACCGTCCAACTCGGAGACGAGAACGCCCGGGGCGACCGTGAGCAGGAAGCCGGGCGCGATGCCGGGGACGGGGTCGCGCTCGGCGTCCACCTCGACGGCCACCGGGGGCGGCAGCACCTCGGCCTCGATGCCGTAGACCCGGCGGATGCGCTCGGCCACCACCGTCGAGTTGGCGAGGTAGCGGTCCGCGCTACGGGCTGCGCGCAGGTCCCAGTTGGACAGCGGCCGGCGGACGGCCGCGAGCGCGGCGCTGCGCCAGGGGGCCCGGGCGAAGTACTCGTTGCTCTGGTACAGCCAGCGGGCCGGGTTGTGGCAGTACACCACCTTGCGCACGCCTGGCGCGGTCCCCACGGCATGCGCCCAACCGCTGCTGCTGGCCACCACGGCGTCGGCATCGTCGACCGTCGTGCGCTGCCATGCCGGCGCCAGCAGCGGCAGGGCCAGCCGGGGGTCACGGCGGAAGGCCGGGACACCCTGCAGCGGGCTGGTGCGCAGCTGGTGGGCGCGGAAGCCCGGGAACGTGCGCTCCTGGGCGTACACGCTCGTGACCAGCGGTGCTCCAGGGAAGCAGCGCAGCATGGCCAGCGCCACCCGCTCGGCGCCGCCGCGCTGCGTGACGTAATCGTGAGCGACAACCACTCGCGTCATCAGGTCCCCCCCGGGAAGGCCAACAGGAGATCGATCCACGTCTGCCGGAGCCACGGCGCCCGCCATGAATACGTCGATGTCAGGCGGCGAGGCGACGGCGACGCACGAGAACGAGCGCGAGGCCCGTGACCACTAGCAGGCCGCCCGCCGAGACCAGCGTGGCCACGCCGGCGGCGCCGGTCCTGGCCAGGGCGTCGGCGCCGCTGCCCAGGGCGCCGCTGCCGCTGTCGGAGGCGCCGGTGCCCGCGGCACCCTCGGCGCCCGTGCCGCCGTCGGCGACGGGCACCTGGGTGGGGCTCGGCGAGGCGCTGGCGCCCGTCCCCGCCGGGCACTCGCTGACCGTCAGCGTCGCCGTCACGGTGCGGGTGGCCGTGCTGGGCGGCGGGGTCGGCCCCGTCGCGCTGATCGGGTACGTGCCGGCCGTGCTCGGCGTCAGGGTGTGGCTGACCGCGCCGGCGCCGTCGGCGACGACCGTCGCGGCCGCCCCGCCCGAGCCGACGGTGACGGTCACGGTGCCGCCTGCGGCGAAGCCGTTCGCGGCGAACGTCGCGGCGCTGCCGACGCAGACGTCGGACGCCGTGAGCGTGCCGTTGCCGGTGGTCGGCACGTAGTCCGCCCATGCCACTGTCGCTGCGCCGGACGCCGTCAGTGCGACGACGGCGAGCCCCACCCCCAGGGCCCGTGCCGGAACTGCGCGTGCTGACACTCCGTGTGTTGCCATCTCTCTACCCCCACCCTTCGTGTCCCAGAGTAGGGGTGATCACCGGCCTTGGCTGCACTCCGTGGCTGATCCGGCGGGTGAAAGCCCTGTTCGGCGTAAGGCGTCAACACGGTGTGTAACGAGTGATGACCTTCGGTGGAAGCACGAGTGGCTGAGTGGTGACGACGGGCGCGCGGGCGCCGGCCGGGGACCGCAGCGAGAGGGTCAGCCGACGGGTCGTCTGCGGGTCGACCGTCAGGTAGGCCGAGAACACGGTCAGGCCGCTCTCGGCCCCGACCTCCATGCCGACGGGGCGACCGTCGAGCTGCGCGGCGGCGAGCCGGGTACCGCTCGGCAGGTGGAACGACACGTAGTCACGGCGCTGGCCGACGGGTGAGCCGGGCCCGCCTCCGAGGTCGGCACGGGTGGTGACGTACGCCGGCAGGCCGCGCAGCGGGGCGGTGTTGCCGAGGTCGAGGGTCACGGTGACGTCCTGGAGCCCGTTGCTGCACCGTCCGCTCGCGTAGGTCAGCGACCGGGTGAGGTACGGCCCGAGCTTGCTGCCGCCCGCGTCGTTGACCGTCAGGCGGAGGAAGGCGGTGTCGGCGGCCGGCAGGGCGCCTCCGACGGGCTGCCCGCGCAGGGTCGCCTGCACCTCGGGCAGGTCGGGCATCGCGACCAGGACGCGTCCTTCGCGTGCCCCGCGAGCGAGGGCGTCCAGCACGGCTCGGGCAGGCACGTCCGCGCTGAGCACGCGCGACAGCGTCCGCTCGAGCAGCTCTCGCACGCGCGCGTCCCGCTCGTCGTCGTCGGGGTAGCGCGCGTACTGCTCCTGCAGCACGAAGCCGGCTGCGGTCGAGCCGTCGAGCTGTGTCCCGTCCGAGAGCGTGATGCCGCCCGTGGCCTGCAGCAGGTAGCCGAGCACCAGCGGGTCGAGCGTGGCGACGCCGTCGACCGGCTGCCCTCGCCGGGCCTCCCACTGTGCCGCCCAGATCCGTGCCGCGGTGGGGAAGTCGGGGCTGACGCCGCCGTTGACGGCGACGGACGTCGGGGACCACGCCTTCCACTGGGCGGAGTAGCCGGCGGGCAGCGGCACCTCGACGCGGCGGTCGGCGGCGAAGACGCGGTTGGACTCGACCGTCGTCACCCGGACGCGCCCGCGCTCGGCCGTCGCGACCGCGACGCCGCCGAGCAGCCCGCCGGTCCCGCGCGCCTCGGCGGGGGTCTGCAGCGCGAGCAGCCAGCGGCGCGGCGTCTCGACGCCGAGCGCGGCCGGGAGCACCTGCGCGGTGGTGTGGGCGACCCGCAGCGTCCCGAGCACCTCGTCGACCGCGTCGAGCAGCGTCGCGCGCGCCTCGCCGACCCGGGCCGGGCGGCGTACGTCGGGGGAGCCGGCGACGTCGGCGCGGACCTGCTTCCCGGCGGCCACTGCGGCGGCCAGCGGCTGCTCCGCGCCCAGCAGCGGGGCCACGGCGAAGGAGGACGCGCCCGTGCGCAGCCGGTCCGGCACCACGGCGCCGGCCAGCTCGACCAGCGGGGGGAGCACCTCGCCGCTCAGCTCGTCGAGGGCGGACGCGATCGCCCGCACCGTGCGGACGGGCGGGCCCGCGAACGGCACGTGCGCGCTCAGCCGCCACACGACGTCCGAGGTGAGCTCCCGCGCGCGCCCGGCGTGCAGGCTCGCCCTCCCCATGGCCGCGCTCGCCGTGTCGACGTCGCCGGCGACGGCGGCCGCCCGCGCGGCGAGCAGCTCCGAGCGGGCTGCCTCGAGCTCGCTGCGGGCGGTGCCGCCGGTGTGGGCCAGCCGGAGGGCCACGGCGCCGGCGAGCAGCCCGAGCAGGACGACGGCGGCCGCGCCGAGCAGGAGCAGCCGGCGAGGTGTGCGCACCGGAGCAGGCTAGAGGCCGGGGAGGCGCCGCTGCCGGGACGGATGCGCCCCGGCAGCGGGCAGCCGCGTCAGAACGGGAGGGTGATGGTGCCCGAGCAGGTCGCCGACTTGTCGCAGGGGGTGATCCAGAGCTTGACCTTGCCGCCGATGCACGGGGTGCAGGAGGGGCGGCTCGGGCGGCAGACCTTCTTGCTCCAGCCGTCGCGGAACGTCCGGGTGTAGGAGTTCTGCGTGGTCGTCCGCCAGGACGACGGCCTGAGCGCCGCGTAGGCCGAGGACTGGCTCGTCGTGAGCTTGCGGGCGTCCTGGCTGTCGATGTCGACCGCGCCGCTGAAGGCGTAGCGGAAGACGTCGGACACCCACTCGGTGACCCGCGCGTCCGAGCAGGCCGTCTTGATGTCGTCGAGCTCGCGGCTGGCGGTCGTGCCGATCGGCGTGACGACGAAGGTCTGCTCGAAGCAGGAGGTCTTGTCGACCCAGAAGACGGCCTTGACGATGTAGTAGTCGCAGCCGGTGGGCTTGGGGGAGGGCTTGGTGGTCGCCTCGGCCGACAGGCTCAGCGTCTGCAGCACCGGCGCGCTCCAGGCCAGCGTGCCGCCCACGACCGCCATGCGGCGCAGCGCGTCCCGGCGGGAGAGGCCGGAGGGCTGGGTCGTGTGGTCCTGCATGGGCCCCCCCGGGCGTGATTGGGCGTGATTGGGCGGTGGGACGTCGCCCGGCGACAGCGGGCGTTGTCGCGCTTGGCCGGCCGTCGTGCGGGCGGTGTCGCGTTGGTGTCCGCGCAATCCGGCGTTGGCTGTTGCCTGGCTGCTCAGGCCTCGCCAGTCGTCGTGAGTCGTCGTGAGTCGTCGTGAGTCGTCGTCAGTCGTCGTCAGTCGTCGTCAAGCGTTGTCAGGCGCTCGCTGGCTCTGTCGGGCGTGGCCAGATGTCGCTGTCGAGAGGCCGGCGCCCTGCTCCATGTGATCTTGGCCCGAGTGTAGGCAGTGCCGGTCCGCGGCCGCCCGGGCTCCGGGGACGGCTGTCCCCTTGTGGGCTACTTCCTCCCTGCACAATCACACGAACGAGTGGCGACGTGCGGGCGAGTATGCTGGTCCGGCCCGGCGAGGGATCCGTACGGCTCCGTGATCGACGAGCGGACCCGTTGCGTGCCCTCGCCCCCCGCGTCGCCGCTCGTGCCTGCGAGCCCGCCGTGGTAGCCCGCCGTGGGCGTCCCGTCGCCCGGGACGGCTGCGTCCGTACGTCACGAGGAGCACCGCTGTGTCCGAGGTCCGCATCGCCGCCGAGAGCCGCACCGAGTTCGGCAAGGGCGCGGCCCGCCGCATCCGCCGCGACCACAAGGTCCCCGGTGTCATCTACGGCCACGGCACCGCGCCCCGCCACGTCTCGCTGCCCGGCCACGACCTGATGCTGGCGCTCAAGACGCCCAACGTCCTGCTGGCGCTCGACGTCGACGGCGAGCCCGTCCTGGTCCTGCCCAAGGACGTGCAGCGTGACCCGGTCAAGGGCTTCATCGAGCACGTCGACCTCGTCGTCGTCGAGCGCGGCGAGGCCGTCAGCGTCGAGCTGCCGATCCACGTCACCGGCAAGCCGGCCGGCGACGGGCTGCTCGTCGTCGACCTGCAGACCGTGTCCGTGGTCGCCGAGGCAACGCACCTGCCCGAGTTCGTCGAGCTGTCGATCGACGGCATGCCCGCCGGCACGCAGGTCCTGGCCAAGGAGATCTCGCTGCCGGCCGGCGCCACCCTCGAGGGCGACCCCGAGCTGTCGATCCTGCGCATCACCGGCACACCGACCGCCGAGCAGCTCGACGCCGACCTGGCCGGAGCCGAGGCCGAGCTCGGGATCGTGCACGAGGCCAAGACCGACGCCGCGCCCGCCGGCGCGGAGGGCTGACGCCTGGCCGGGACCCTTCCCGGCGCCGCCGGTGGCGAAGGCCCCTGGCTCGTGGCCGGCCTGGGCAACCCCGGGCCGGACTACGCCGCGACCCGGCACAACGTCGGGGCGATGGCGCTCGACGTGCTCGGCTCCCGGGCGGGCGGCCGTTTCGGGCCGCACCGCCGGGGGCGGGCGGACGTCCTCGAGGGGCGCATCGGAGGGCCGGGCGGGCCGCGAGCGGTGCTGGCCAAGCCGCGCTCCTACATGAACGAGTCCGGCGGGCCGGTCTCCGCCCTCGCGCAGGCCTTCAAGATCCCGCCCGAGCGGCTCGTCGTCCTCCACGACGAGCTCGACCTGCCCTTCGGCGCGATCCGGCTCAAGCTGGGCGGCGGCGACAACGGGCACAACGGGCTCAAGTCGATCCGTCGCTCGCTCGGGACGGGGGAGTACCTGCGCGTGCGGCTCGGTATCGGGCGGCCGCCGGGGCGCCAGGACCCCGCCGACTTCGTGCTCAAGCCCTTCTCCTCGCCCGAGCGCAAGGAGCTCGACGTCTTCCTGGAGCGGGCGGCCGACGCCGTCGAGGAGTTGCTGAGCGAAGGCCTGGAGCGCGCGCAGAGCGCGTTCAACGACTGAGCGCCCCGCGCCGTCCGGTCAGGGCGACTGGGGGGCGAGCAGCACCGGGTCCACCACGTACCCCGCTGCGTCCGCGGGCGCGTCCACCGGCAGGTCGCCGGCCGACGTGCCCGTGACGCCCCAGCCGGGGGGCAGCTGGAGCGGCCCCGACGCCCGCGGCATGGCGCCCGCCCCCGCCTCCGCGACGGCCCGGCCGCCCGGGGGCACGGTCGTGGACACCACATAGTCGGCCCCGGGGGCCAGGCTCACCGGCTCGCCGGTGGCGTACAGCCAGGACCCCACCCCGTCGCCCGGTACCGGCGAGCGGTGGAAGGCGTACGTCGCGAGCAGCGTCCCGTCGGACCGCCACAGCCGGGCCGTCTGCGCCGCCACGTCGGCCGTGGCCAGGTGCACGCGCACGCCCACGGCCTGCTGGGCGGACGTCACGCGGAACCGGGTGCCGATCTCGCGGGCCCCGGGCAGGGTGACCGCCGCGCCGGCGGGAGCAGCGGACCCGGCCCAGGCGGTGCGGGGCGTTCCGGCCACCCAGTCGACCGCGCCGAGCAGCGCGAACGCCGTCTCCTCCGCCGCCTGCAGCGACCCCGAGCCGGCGGCGGCCAGCCGCGCGACCGGCGTCGCGCCCAGCCCGGCGTACGCGGCCTGCAGGAAGCCCGACGCCGGCCCCGCCGGCTCGGCGGCTCCGCCCCAGGCCCAGACCGTCCCCTCGGCGTCGGTGGCGAACGTGTACGCCGGGGTGACCCGCACGGCGCGCCACGCCCGGCCGGGCAGCACCCTGCGGGGGAGCGCGGCGTCGGCCCCGTCGCCTCCGCCGTTGCGGTTGAGCGCGCCCATGCCCCAGCACCACAGGGTGGCGTCGCCCTTGATGCCGCACCCGTTGTTGCCGGCGAAGTCGTAGTCGACGAACTCGCGGGAGACCAGGCGTGGCGTCAGCTGCAGCGGCCCCGCTGCGGCGGCGCCCACGGTGCCGAAGGCGGTGGTGCCCCAGCAGTGCAGGCCGGCCCGGCGCAGGCCGCAGCCGCCGCCGGCCGACATCCGGACGTCGAGCCAGTCGTCGTAGGCGTCGGCACGCTGTGGGGACGTGACCGGGGCCGGGGTCACGGCGCCGTCGCCGAACACGCCGTACGCGTCGGACCCCCAGCACCAGCGCGTCCCGTCCGTGTGCACCGCGCAGGCGGCCAGGTCGGAGACGGAGACCCGGGCCCACCCGTCGCGCGCGCCCACGCGCACCGGCCTCGACCCGCCCTGCTCGGCGCCGTTCCCGAGCAGGCCGTGGCCGACCCCGGCCGCTCCCCAGCACCACAACGTCCCGGCGTCGGGTGCCATGGAGCGGACGGCGCAGGCGGAGTAGGAGCCGGCAGCCACGTACCCCCACCCGCTGCCCACCACCTCGGGGGTGGAAGCCGACCCGCCGGCGGACGCTCGCGTGCCCAGCTGGCCGAACCCGTTGGAGCCCCAGCACGAGAGCTGGCCACCCACCGCGAGCCCGCAGCCGAATCCGCCGCCGACGGAGACCGCCGCGTAGGAGGTGCCGGTCGGGCGAAAGCTCGTGCCGACCATCGACGCAGGAAGGCTGTTTCCAGCAGTTGAGTTCGCACCCGCGGCCAGCATCGGGCGAATGGACCACCCCTGGGGCGTCCATGCGGCGGCCGTCCCGGCGGCCCCTGCGCCGAACGCGGCCTGCGTGGGCTGCACGCCGGGCGACCACGGCGAGGCCGCGGCCAGCACGGTGGCCAGCACGCAGGCGAGCACGGGCAGCGCCCTGGGGCGGGCGCGAAGCCTGCTGCGCAGGCACTGTGCGCTCGCCCGCCCATGTCCGCGAAGCACGGCGTCCCCCTGCCTGGGCGCGATCTCCTGCATCCCCCCGGCGGGGCGCGCGTCCCGGACCAGGCTCCGATGCCGGGCCCGCGGTCCGCAGCCCCTGGCGAACGATTTGAGGCAGACGGCCCAGCCCGTTCGGGTGAGCGAGCGGTTGCGCCCTGCAGCATCTGGGCGAAAGCGCGCGCACGCGTACCGATCAGCGGGACACTGGCCGTCCGGGCAGTTCGGGTGGCGTGAGCCGTCCGAACGCATGGTTAAGCGGAAACTAACGCCGTCGTCATGGATTTCGACGGCCCGGTGTCCTAGGTTCAGGGGCTGGAGGCCGGGGCGTGGGCCCGCAGGCGCCTTCCGCCGGGGGGTGGTCGAGCGAGGGGGAGTCATGCACATGGGCCGACCCGCAGCGCGGCGGGCCTGGGCGCCGGTGCCGGGCGACCTCGGGCCCGGCATGCCCGCCATTCCCCCCATTCCCCCTGTGCCCCGCGTGCCCCCCGTGCCCGCCGCCTTGGCTACCCCGGAGGCCGCGAGCGGCGTCGGCGTGCTGCCGCTGGCGACGGTGGTCGTCCCCGCCCACCAGGAGGAGTCGACGATCGAGCGGTGCCTCGAGGCGTTGCTCGGCGACGCCGCGCCCGGCGAGCTCGACGTGGTCGTCGCCTGCAACGGCTGCACGGACGCGACCGCGGCCCGTGCGCGCTCCGCAGCGGCCCGGCTCGGGCACGACGTGCAGGTCCTGGAGCTGGACGTCGCCTCCAAGGCGGCGGCGCTGCGGGCTGCGGACCGCGCGGTCGACGGCTTCCCGCGGCTCTACCTCGACGCCGACGTCGTCTGCACCACCGCGACGGTGCGCCGGCTGGCCGCGCACGTGGCCGAGGGCGCCGAGCTGGCGGTGCCCTCCCGCGACCTCGACCTGTCCGCGGCCACCCTGCCGGCGCGGCTCTACTACCGCACCTGGCAGGACCTGCCGTGGGTCGTGGCCGCGCGCTCCGGGCGCGGTGCGCTGCTGCTGTCCGAGGCGGGGCGGCGGCGCGCCGGGGACTTCCCCGACGTCGTCGCCGACGACCGCTGGGTCACGAGCGCGGTGCCACCGTCGGCGGTGCGGATCGCCTCCGACGCCGCGTGCACCGTGCGGCCGCCGGCCCGCTTGCGCGACGTGGTGCGTGTCCGCGCCCGCGTCTACGCCGGCAACACGCAGCTCGAGCGGCAGGGCCTGGCCCCGGCCCACGACCGCTCGCTGTCCGGACGGCTGGCCCGGCTCGCGCGGCTCGTCGGCCGCCCCTCGCGGTGGCCGGGCCTGGTCGTGTTCGTCGTGGCGACGGCAGCCGCCAAGGGCATGGCGCGCTCCGCCGCCGGGCGGGGCTGGGCGCGGGACGCGCGACGGGGACAGGCGTGAGCCGGGCCGCTGCGGCCCCCGGCACGGGCGACCGGCTCCCGGGGGAGCGGGCGGGCGGGGACGGCAGCGCTGCGCCGCTCGACGTGTGCTTCGACGTGTGCGTGGTGATCGTCGCGTTCCACAGCGCGGCCGACCTGCCCGGCTGCCTCTCGAGCGTGCGCACCGCCCTCGCCGGGCTCGAGGCGGCGGTGGTCGTGGTGGACAACGCGTCCGACGACGGGGCGCAGGCTCTCGTGCGCCGGGACTTTCCTGAAGTCACCTTCGTGCAACTGCTCGACAACCGCGGTTTCGCCGGAGGATGCCACGTGGGTTCGGGCACGCCCGCGGCCCGTCGCTCCCGCCGGCTGCTGTTCGTGAACCCCGACGCCCGCCTCGAGCCCGGCGCCGTGCGCGAGCTGCTCGCTGCCGCGGCCCGCCACCCCCGGCCGGGGATCGTGGGCGGCCTCGCCGTGCGGGCCGACGGCAGCCCCGACCCCAGGTCGTGGTGCGGCCGGCCCACGCTGTGGTCGACGTTCTGCTTCGCGACGGGCCTCTCCACGGTGTTCGCGGGCTCGGCGCTGCTCGACCCCGAGAGCTCGGGGCCATGGCGGGCCGGCGCCCTGGCCGCGGACCGGGCCGTGCCCGCCGTCAGCGGGGCGGTGATGCTCGTGGAGCGCGGCCTGTGGGACACGGTCGACGGCTTCGACCGCTCGTTCTTCGTGTACGGCGAGGACGTCGACCTCTGCCTGCGCGCCTCGGCGCTGGGTGCGTCGGTGGTCTTCGCCCCTGCCGCGCGTTACTCCCATCAGGTGGGAGCCTCCAGCGTCGGCCTGCGGAGGGCCGTTCTGCTCTTCACTGGCAAGGTGACCTTGGTGCGGCGTCATCTCCCGCAGCCCGTGCGGCCGCTCGGGGCCGGGCTGCTGCTCGCGGGGGTCGCGCTGCGCGCCTGCGCGTCGCGGCTCGCGGCCGTACGCAGGCGCACGGGGTCAGGGCACGGCGGGCGCAGCGGGCGGGAGCAGATCCCGCTCGGCTTCTGGGCCGAGCTGTGGCGCGCACGTGGCGAGTGGATGCAGGGCTGGACGTCGACGGTGACGGGAGTGCAGCGGTGACCACCTTCGAGCACGTGGAGCGGCGTCGGTCGCGGCTCGGGCTGTCCTCCGCGCGGCACGGCGCGGCCCGTGCGGACCAGCCCGCCGTCCAGTCGCGCGCGGGCGGTGCCGCCTCCGGGGCGACGGGCGAGGTCGCCGGCCGGGTGTGCGTCGTGGTGCAGAACATGCCGTACTCCATCGACCGCCGGGTGCGCGCCGAGTGCTCGTCCCTGGTGGCGGCGGGCTACGAGGTGTCGGTCATCTGCCCGCGCGGCGAGGGCGAGGCCGCGCACTTCGACCTCGACGGCGTCCACGTGCACACCTACGCCCCGCCCCCCGCCACCGCGGGAGCGCTGTCGTACGTCTGGGAGTTCGCCTACTGCTGGATCCGTACGGCGCTGCTGTCGCTGCACGTGCTGCGCCGGCACGGCTTCGACGTGATCCAGGCGTGCAACCCCCCGGACACGTACTGGCTGCTCGCCCTGCTCTACAAGCCCTTCGGCAAGCGCTTCGTCTACGACCAGCACGACCTCTGCCCGGAGGTGTTCGAGGCGCGGTTCGGCCGGCAGGGGCTGCTCTACCGGGCCGTCAAGGTCCTCGAGCGGGCGTCCTACCGGGTCGCGGACAAGGTGGTGGCGACCAACACGTCCTACCGCCAGATCGCGATGACCCGTGGCCGGCGCTCCGCCGCCGACGTGCGCATCGTCATGAGCTGCCCGGACCCGAGCCGGCTGCGCCCGGGCCCGGCCGCTCCGGAGCTGCGGGCGGGCCGCCGGTTCCTCGTGACCTACCTCGGCATCATGGGGCCGCAGGACGGGGTGGACCGGCTGCTGCGCGCGATCGCGCACTACGTGCACGAGCTGGGGCGCACGGACTGCCAGTTCGGCCTGCTGGGCTACGGCGACAGCCTGCCCGCCCTGCGCGAGCTGGCCGGGAAGCTCGGGATCGGCCCGTGGGTGACGTTCACCGGGCGGGTGGGCCCGGACGAGGTTCGCCGCTGGCTGTCGACCGCGGACCTCGGCATCACGCCGGACCCGAAGTGCGACTTCAACGACCGCTCCACCATGAACAAGACGCTGGAGTACATGGCCCACGGCCTGCCGGTGGTCGCGACCGACCTGGTCGAGACCCGGCGCTCGGCCCGCGGGGCGGCGGTCTACGTCCGCACCGAGGAGGAGCTGGCCGAGCAGATGGCCGCGCTGCTCGACGCGCCGGCCAAGCGCAAGGAGATGGGGGCGTTCGGGCGCGAGCGCATCGAGCGCACGCTCTACTGGGACAAGCAGGCGATCCGCTATGTCGGCCTGTACGACGAGCTGCTCGGCGTGCAGCGGCGGACGATCGACCTCACCCGGCGAGTCGTCCACCTGCCGGAGCGGGGGGCGGTCGCGCACTCGCGGCCCGCGGCGACACCACGCGCACTCGGAGAGAAGTAGCCCGATGACCCACAGCACCCCGCACCTGCGCCGGCTCGCGTGGCGTGGCCCGCGCTCCCGGCTGCTCGCTCCGGTCACCGCGCTGGTGGCGGCCCTCGCCGTCCTGGCGGGGCTGTCCCCGGCGACGGCCGGGGCCGCGTCCGACGTCACGCTCTCCTACAGCCTCTCGCCGCAGCGCACCGGCGCGGCACCGCTGGCCGGCGCGAGCCTGCCCGACGGCAACGTCTACATCTTCACCGCGCCGTCGACCGGCGTCCGCGAGGTGCGCTTCTACCTCGACGACCCGGAGCGCGCCAAGGCCCCGCGGCTCGTCGAGAAGGGCGCTCCGCACGACTTCGCCGGCACGGCCAGGGACGACAGCGCGCTGCCCTTCGACACCCGCACCCTCCCGGTCGGCACCCATACCGTGACGGCCGAGATCGTGCCCAGCAGCGGCGCCATCCAGGTGCTGTCGGCGGCCTTCGCCAAGACCTCCCCGGCGCCCGCGCTGACCGTGAGCCCGGCGTCGTTCGCGCTGGCAGCCCAGCAGGGCAGCGCCGCGCAGACCGCCACGCTGTCAGTGTCCGGCCCCGCCGTCCCCTTCGCGCTCACGTCCTCGGCCGCCTGGCTGCGCCTGTCGACCGCCGGCGCCACGGCTCCCGCCGCGGTGACCCTCACGGCCGACCCTTCCGCGCTGCCCGTCGGCAGCGCCACGGCCAACGTCACGGTCACCGCCGAGGGCCGGCAGCCCGTCGTCGTCCCCGTCAGCGTCACCGTCACCCCGGTCTCCGGCAGCGCGGCCTCCGGGTCCCAGGTGCTCATCAGCAGGAACGCGAAGCGCACGTCGCCCGTCGCGCTGAACGGCGCCACGGTCTCCGGCGGCGTCTACCCGTTCCTGTCCCCGGACGCCGGTGTGACGTCGGTGTCCTGGTACCTCGACGACCCGGCCACCGCGGGCGCCCCGGTCCGCGTCGACACGACCTCCCCGTTCGACTACGCGCCGGGCTCGGTCACCCACGCCGCCGCGGCCCTCGACACCACCGCTCTCGCCGACGGCTCGCACACCATCACGGCCAAGGTCACGAGCGGCTCCGACGTCTCCACCGTGACCGCCACCTTCACCACGTCCAACGGCACGAGGGCGCTGGCCTGGGCCGCCCCCACGCTGGCCCTGACCACCGAGGCCGGTGCGACCGCCACGGTGTCGCAGGTCCAGCTGACGGCCCCGACGGGTGCGGCCGTCGGCCTGGCGAGCGACGCGGCCTGGCTGCGCGCCCCCGCCTCGATCACCGGCAGCGGCACCGTCGCCGTGACCGCAGACCCCGCCGGCCTGGCCCCGGGCACGCACAGCGCCACGCTGCGCGCGACGTCGACCGGCGCGACGCCCGCCGTCCTCGGCGTGACCCTGACGGTCCGTGCGGCCGGCCCGGCGCCGGCCCTGATCGCCGACCCGGCGTCCCTCGCGGTGACCGCGGCCGCCGGCTCCGGCCCGGTGACGCGGGCCGTGGCGCTGTCCGGCGCGTCGGCGGCGTACACCGCTGCGGCGTCCGCTCCGTGGCTCACGGTCACGCCCGCGGCCGGCACCGCTCCCGCCACGCTCTCGGTCACGGTCGACCCGGCCGGGCTGCCGGTCGGCACCTCCAGCGGCAGCGTCACGGTCACCGCGCCCTCGCTGCCCCAGCTGGTGATCCCGGTGACGGTGGACGTGCCGGCCGGGGCGGGGGACACGGCGTACTCCGTCGTCTTCAGCAGGAACGCCAAGCGCACCGCGCCCGTCCCGCTGGCCGGGGCCGCCCTCACCGGCAGCGCGGTCTACCCGTTCCTCGCGCCCGACACCGGCGTCACGAGCGTGTCCTGGTACCTCGACGACCCGGCGGCGGCCCGCGAGCCGGTGCGCGTCGACGCCACCGCCCCCTTCGACTACGCGCCCGGCTCGGTCACGCACTCTGCCGCCGCGTTCGACACGACGGCGATCCCGGACGGCACCCACACGATCACCGCGAAGGTCGATTCCGCGGCGGGCACCAAGCTGGTCGCGGCGACCTTCACCACGGACAACGGCACGAACGCCCTGACCTGGTCGGCGCCGTCGATCGCCTTCGCCACGGACCAGAACGGCGCGACGGTCAGCGGCCAGGCCCAGCTGTCGGCGCAGCAGCCCGGCACCGCCGTGACGCTGGCGAGCGACGCGCCCTGGCTGCGGGTGGCCCCGACGGCCACCGCCCCCGCCGCGGTACAGCTCGTGGCCGACCCGGCCGGGCTCACTCCCGGACACTTCACCGCGACGGTGCGGGCGACGGCTCCCGGCGCGTTCGACGGCGTCCTCACCGTCGAGCTGACCGTCGGCGACACCGGCGGGTGCAGCCCGGTGGCCTGCGACCTCATCAAGGTCGACACGCCCTACAACCTCGCCTGGCGCTACGACAGCGGCGCGATGCTGGACGCCGACGGGCTCGGCACCGGGTTCACGACGATCCTGAAGAAGGACTCCGGCAACGCCTACCGCCGTGACCTGCTCGACGTCGACCTCGAGACCGGCACGCTGAACGTCACGACGACGGCGGGCCGCCCGCACCTCGGCGACAACGACCAGGACAACATGGTCGGCGTCGGGTTCGACGGCGACAGCGAGATCGCGACGATCAGCGCGACCATCGCCGGGATGCCCGCCGTGACCGGCAGGTACGAGCAGGCCGGGGTCTGGTTCGGCTACGGCCAGGACAACGTCGACCGCATGGTGATCGCCTCCACCCCGAACGGCCTGCGCTTCGAGCACGTGCTCGAGGTCGCCGGCGTCGAGGTGTCGCGCAAGAACTCGCCGATCACCGCCGTGGCGTCCGACCAGCCGGTGCAGCTGGCGATCAGGTCGGACCCGACGAAGCGGACCGTGACGGCCTACTACAAGGTCGGTGACGCGGGCCTCACCCCGCTGTCCACCTTCACCGCGCCCGGCGAGTTCTTCAGCTTCGACGCCGCCGGCATCGACCCGCGGGTCGGCACGCGCAGCTTCGGCGGCATCCTCGCGACGCACCGGAGCGCGGCGCAGGCCGTGACGTACCCGTTCTCCTCCTTCAGCCTCGGCGGCGAGTTCGACATCGCCAGCTCGCCGGACTACCCGTTCACCCGCACCTCCTACGACGTCCCGTTCCCCACGTCGATGGCGATGGGGCCGGACGGCAAGCTGTACGTCCAGAGCATGTTCGGCAAGATCCACGTGCTCACCCTGGACGCCCAGCACAAGGTGGTGGACCGGCAGATCGTGAGCACGCTCGGGACCCGCATGGCACTGGGCCTCACGGTCGACCCGGCCTCGACCCCGGACAACGTCATCGTCTGGGTGGCGCACTCCTCGCCGGTGGTCGACGCCGGCGAGGTGGACTCCGGCACGGTGACCCGGCTGTCGGGCCCCGGGCTGGCCGAGCGCACCGACGTCATCACCGGCCTGCCGCGCTCGTTCGCCAACCACAGCACCAACTCACTGCACTTCGGGCCCGACGGCCGGCTCTACATCGCCCAGGGCGGCAACACCGGCGCCGGTGCGCCGAACACCGCCAAGACCGAGTTCAGCGACCGCGCCGAGCAGCCGCTGTCGGCGGCGCTGCTGGTCGCCAACGTCAAGGCCCCCGGGTTCAACGGCCGTTGCGCCGACCCGAGCGACATGTCCAGGTCGGGCCTCGGCTGCGACGTCAAGACGTTCGCGACCGGCCTGCGCAACACCTACGACTTCGTGATCTCGTCCAAGGGCCTCATCTACGGGCCGAACAACGGTCTCGGCGTGGTCGGGAGCTACCCGGCCAGCGCGTCCGCACCGTGCACCGGGATGGGCGACACCCGGCCGTGGAACCAGGGCGGCAACAACCCCGGCCTGCAGAACGACGACCTCAACCTCATCGAGGAGGGGCGCTACTACGGCACTCCCAACCCGACCCGCGGTGAGTGCGTCTTCAAGGACGGCAGCTACCAGGGAGTGCCGGCCGCGGCGAACTACGCCGCGCCGCTGTTCGACCTCGGCCCCAACCGCTCGGCCAACGGCATCGTCGAGTACCGGGGCAGCGCCTTCTGCGGCCAGCTGGACACGTCCCTGCTCATCACCAACTACAGCGTCGGCGACGACGTCACGCTGGTCCAGTTGAGCGCCGACGGGCGCAGCGTGACCTCGGCCAAGCGGCTCGTCGGCGGGTTCAAGGACCCGCTGCCGATCGCGCAGGGCCCGGACGGGACGATCGTGGTCGGCGAGTTCGGCGGCAACGCGATCACGATCCTCGAGCCCCAGGACATCGGCTGCTGGGCCGACGCACCCGCGCTGCCCGAGAAGCTGCTCGACTCCGGCGCGGCCGTCATCGACGGGATGATGTACCTCGTCGGCGGCAAGACGGATCGCTCGCACTCGAGCCGCCTCTACGTCTACGACGACGTGGCGAAGGCCTGGACGCGGAAGGCCGACATGCCCGGCGCGGCGGTCGAGAACCCCGCGGTCACCACCCTCGACGGCAAGCTGCTCGTCCTCGGTGGCTCCACGGACGCGTTCGGCGGGGCGCAGGCGGCGGGCTGGTCGTACGACCCGGCGGCGGACGCCTGGTCGGCCCTGCCCGCGATGCCGACCGCGCGCGGTGGCGCGAGCGCACAGGTCGTGGAGGGCAAGGTCTACGTCGTCGGCGGCATGAGCGAGGACGGGGCGTCGACCGGGGCGGTCGAGGTCTACGACCCCGCGTCCCGCACCTGGTCGGTGGCGCCGAGCCTGCCGACGGCCCGCGACAACCCCGGCACCGCGGTCCTCGGCGGCGCGCTCTACGTCTTCGGCGGCCGCACCCGACTGGCCAGCGGCGCGACCTCGGTCGCGACGCACACCACGGTGGAGGCGTACGACCCGGCGACGCGGGCCTGGACCGCGAAGGCGGCCATGCCGACCGGCCGGCGCACGATGGCCAGCGTGGTCGTCGACGGCAAGGCGCTCCTGATCGGCGGCGAGGTCGCGCCGGACGGCAGCGCGTTCGACGTCGTCGAGCAGTACGACCCGGCCGCGGACGCGTGGAAGGTGCTGCGCCGCATCCCGACGCCGCGCCACGGCGCATCGGCCGCCGTGCTCGACGGCAAGGTGCACGTGGTGGGCGGCGGCCCGTCCGGCGGGTTCGCGTTCACCGACGCCCACGAGGTCCTCACCCTGCCGGGCAGCTGAGCGGGCCGGTGGGGAGCAGCAGGGGCGCGGAGTCGCTCGAGCGCGGGAGCCTGCGGCCCGCGCTCGGGCGCCGGGCCACTCGCGGCCTCGCGGTCACGCTCGGCGGGCAGTGGGGCCGGTTGGTCCTGCAGACGCTGTCGACGGCGGTGCTCGCCCGGCTCCTGCTGCCCGGCGACTTCGGCCTGGTGGCCATGGTCGTCGCCGTCACGGGCCTCGCGGAGCAGGTGAAGGACCTCGGGCTGGCGGCCGCGACCGTCCAGCGGGACAAGCTCGAGGACCGGCAGGTGACCGGGCTCTTCTGGGTCAACGCCGCGCTGGGCACCGTGCTGGCCGCCCTGGTGGCGGCGTGCGCCCCGCTCGTGGCCGCCTTCTACGGCCGCGACGAGCTCACCGGGCTGACCGCGGTCCTCGCGCTGGGCTTCGTAGCCGGCGGGCTCTCGGTGCAGCACGCCGCGCTCCTGCAGCGCCGCCTCCGCTTCGGGGCGCTGGCCGTCTGTGAGACCGGGTCCTTCGCCGTCGGCGTGGTGGCCGCGATCGCCGCCGCAGAGGCCGGCGCGGGCTACTGGGCGCTGGCCGTGCTGCCGCTGACCGCCGGCTGGACGCGGGCGGCGCTGCTCTGGACGTTCTGCCGCTGGCGGCCGGGCAGCCCGCGCCGCGGCGCCGGCATCCGCGAGATGCTCTCCTTCGGCGGCGGGGTGAGCACCTTCAACCTGCTGAACTACATCTCGCGCAACGCCGACAACGTCCTCATCGGCAAGGTCAGCGGCGCGACCTCGCTCGGCCTCTACTCGCGGGCCTACACGCTGCTCCTGCTGCCCCTGCAGCAGCTCAACGGGCCGTTGGCCTCCGTCGCGGTCCCGGTGCTGTCGATCCTGCGCGCCGAGCCGGCGAAGTACCGCGCGTTCTACCGCAGCGCGGTCGGAGGGCTGGCCCTCGTCGGCATGCCGCTCGTCGTGCTGCTCGTGGTCTGCGCCCCCGAGGTCGTCGCCCTGCTGCTCGGGCCGGGTTGGGACGACGCGGTCCCGATCTTCCGCGCGCTCGGGCTCGCGGGGGTGGTGCACGTCGTCGGCAACACCAACGGCTGGATCTACGTCTCGTGGGGCTCCACCGGCCGCATGGCCCGATGGGCCCTGGTGAGCCGCCCGCTCATGGTCGCGTCCATCGCCGCCGGGCTGCCGTGGGGGCCGCTCGGCGTCGCGGTCTCGTACGCCGTGGGCCAGCTGGTGCTCGCCGTCCCCGGCTTCGCCAACGCGGTCCGCGACACCCCGCTCTCGCTGGGCGACGTCGGCGGCGCGGTGTGGCGCCCGGCCGTGCTCGCCGCCGCGACCGGGGCGGCGGCCACCGGCCTGCAGGCGCTGGTCGACGGGCCGCCCCTCGTCGTCCTCCTCGCCGTGTGCCTGCCCGCCGCGCTGACCCACGCCGCGCTCACCTTGGCCTGGCGGCCGACTCGTGAGAGCGTGCGGCTCGTGCTGGCACAGCGGGGACGGAGGTGACGACCGGGTGGGCGGGCGGCCTGCGGGTGAGCGTGGTCGTCCCCGTCTATGACCAGTGGGAGCACCTCGCGGCCTGCCTGCGCGCGCTGGAGGAGCAGACCCTGGACGCCTCGTGCTTCGAGGTGCTCGTGGTCGACAACGGCTCGTCCACCCCGAGGCCGGCGACGATGCCGGGGGAGCGGCTGCAGCTGCGCTGGCTGAGCGAGGCCCGCCCGGGCTCGTACGCCGCCCGCAACGCGGGGCTGCGCGCGGCTCGCGCGGACGTCCTGGCGTTCACGGACGCCGACTGCCGCCCGGTGCCCGGCTGGCTCGAGGAGGGGCTGCTCGCCCTGGAGGGCACGCCCCCCGTCGACCTGGTGGGAGGGTCGATCGCCCTGTTCGCGGCCGCGGCCGGCCGGCTGTCGCCGGTGGAGGCCTACGAGCTGGTGAAGGCCTTCCCCCAGGAGCGCTACGTCGACCAGCTGCGCTTTGCGGCCACGGCCAACCTCTTCGCCCGGCGGTCGGTGTTCGCCTCCGTGGGGGAGTTCGAGGAGCGGCTGCGCTCGGGTGGCGACCGCGAGTTCGGCCAGCGAGCGGCGGCGGCGGGCCACTCCTGGCGCTACGCCCCGGCCGCCGCGGTGCGCCACCCTGCTCGGCGCACCTTCGGCGAGCTCGGGGCCAAGCTCGCGCGCGTCGTCGCCGGCAGCCGCGACGCCCGCGAGCTCGCCGGCAGGCCGCTCGTCACCCCCGACGAGGTGCTGCGTGGCCTGGTCCCGCCGATCGGGGCGGTGCGCCGGGCCGCGGTCGACCCCCGGCTGCCCCGCCGCGCCGACCAGGCCGGCTACGTGCTCGCGGAGTTCTACGTGCGCTACGTCGGCACCTGGCTGCGGCTGAAGTCCCGCGTGTCTGCACGCAGCCCCCGCGCCTAGCTGCTCAGCCCTTGCCCGTCTTGCCCGGGACCTCGGCGCCGGACGCCAGCCTGTTGCCCTCCCACACGGTCCCTTCCGGGATCGCGACCCGCGGCCCGTAGCGGAAGTCGCCGCCGAACACGTTGTGCCGGAACACCACGCCGGACACGCTCTTCGCGTCGCTGTCACCGAGGTAGACGGTGTAGTTGCCGCCGTTGAGGTAGTTGTCCTCCACCCGGACGTCGGTCACGCTGCGCTCGGAGCCCGCGCTGATGATGTACGCCGCATTCATGAAGTCGCCATCGGTGAACACGTCGATGGTGTTGCGCCGGATGACGATGCCGTTGCCACGGATGCTCTGGATGCCGTCGTTGTGCGTGCCGGGCTTGCGGGCCAGGCTGTGGATCCAGGAGTCCTCGATGACCGAGGAGTCGCCGGCCCGGACGCCGTCGACGGTGTTGTGCACGTTGACCCGCCGCAGGGTGAAGCGGGCGAAGCCGATGCCGATGCTCGTGACGCCCATCCCGTCGATCTCGGTGTCCTCGAGCAGCAACCGGTCCACGCCGTCGTCCGCGCGCACGGCCGGCAGGTCGTCGGCGTCGCAGCGGATCCGTGACCGCTTGACCGTGACGTCGTCGGCCTTGATGCGCAGGCACCCCAGGTCGAGGCCGTCGAGGACCGTCCCGGGCGCGGTGACGTCGACGATGTCACTCGGGCGCAGCGTGACGTCGGCCGGCACTCCGGTGTTGTCCGGGCCCGGCCGTCCGGCGGGCCGCGGCGCGGAGGGGGGCAGCGGCTTCGCGGAGGCGCTGGGCGCGCCGCCGTCACCGCCGGCCACGACGTCGGGGTCGTCGCGCAGCAGGAACACGCCCGCGACGACGCCGGCCCCGAGCAGGAACGCGACGATCGCGACTCCGCCCAGGAGCAGCCCCGGTCCCCGCCCCTGCTGCACGCTGCCCTCCCGTCGTTGGGATCTCGCAGGTCCAACCTACGAGAGGGGCGGCCCGTGCCGAGGGGCTACCGCACCGGCAGCCCCGTGTCGTGCCACACGTTCGTCCGGTCCCAGTCGGTCTCGGCCGTCACCGCGGAGTAGGCGCCGTAGCGGAAGTCGCGGCCGAAGCGGTTGCCGCGCAGCACGACGCCGGTGACCGGGTGGGACCCCCCGGCCCCGAGGTAGACGGTGAAGTTGCCGCCGTTGAGGTAGTTGCGCTCGAGCAGCACTCCGTCCACCGGCCCGCCGCTGGCTCCGGCACTGATGATGAAGGCCGCGTTGTGCGGGTCCTTGTCGTCGGCGTCATAGGGCAGCAGCGTGTTGTGCCGGAGCACGATGTTGCTGCCCTTGAGGGTCTGCACGGTGTCGTTGTGCGAGCCCGGCGTGCGGGCCAGGTCGTGCAGGTACGACTCCTCGACCAGCACGTCCCCGTCGGCGCGCACGCCGTCCACCGCGTCGTGCAGGTTCACCCGGCGCAGCGTGTAGCTGTTGCAGCAGATGCCGACGCCGGCGGTGCCGTTGCCGTCGATCTCGGAGTCCTCGATGATCAGCCCGGCGTAGCCGGAGTAGAGCCGTACCGCGTAGTTCGACGAGCCGTTCGTCATCCGGCTGCGGCGGATGGTGACGTTGTCCGCGCGGATCGTGACGGCCCCGGTGATGTCCAGCGCGTCGATGACGGTGCCGTCCTTCGTCACCGTGAGGCCGCCCGTGACTCTGGTGAGCACCGTCCCGGCAGGCACCCCGGTGGTCGACGCGTTCGGGAAGCCCGACGGGACACCCGAGTACGCGGGGGACGGGGTCGGAGTGGGGGTCGGGGCCGGCGTCGGGGCGGGCGTGGGAGTCGGTGAGGGGACGGGGATCGGAGCCGGCGTGGGCTTCGGGGAGGGCGCTGGTGTCGGTGCTGGTGTCGGTGCTGGTGTCGGCTTGGGGGCCCCGCCACTGCTCGGCGCGTTGACGACGTCCGGCGCGACGGTGAGGGTCGCGGTCTCGACGACCTTCTTCCCCTTGACGGTCAGCACGACGGTGACGGTGTGCGCCCCGGCGGCCAGTGAGCGCAGGTCCCACGGCTTGGGGTTCGGCGTGCCGCCCCCGAGGTCCCAGGGGGCGCTGTCCTCGACCTGGTCCGGGGCGCCCCTGCGGCCGGGGTCGTCGATCCAGAACGAGGCGGCGGTGACGGAGCTCGATCCGGGGACGAAGACGTACACCTTGCCCCGGAGCTTCGCGCCGTGCAGCGGCACGGCCCCCGATCGGTCGGCGTCGAGGCTCACCTTGAGGTACGGCGTGGCTGCGGTGGCCCCGCGCCCGCCGAGCCCGGCTCCAGCCGCGCCGGCGACCAGGGCGAGCGCGGTGGCGAGGAGCAGCAGGAGGCGCGGGCGGGACGAGGGCGCGAGGGCGTGGCGGGGCATGGTCTGGTCTCCGCAGAGGTCGGCCGTGCTCGAGAGGTCCGGGCGCATCGGCGGCCCGTCCCCCCCGGACGCGGGTGCACGACCGCCGCAGGTGCGCAACCGCCGGCTCGCCGGTCGGGCGCCGATGCCGGCAACCTAGTGCGGAGGCGCGGGAGGTGTCACCCGAACGGAGGATTCTTCATGCCGTCGCCATCCCGCGGCTCGAGGGACCGGCGAGGCCCGGCCTCCCCGGGTCGGGCGAGGCCGGGCCGCATCGCTGCGTGCGCGGGGTCAGCGCACCGGCAGGTTGGTGTCGTTCCAGACGTTCGTGGCGTCGAACGTGGTGTCCGCGCCGAGGGCCGTGACCGGCCCGAAGCGGAAGTTGCGGCCGAACCGGTTCCCGCGGACGGTGACGTCGGTGACCGGGTGGACGCCGCCCTTGCCCAGGTAGAGCGTGTAGTTGCCGCCGTTGACGTAGTTCTTCTCGAGCAGCACGTCGTCCACCGCGCCGCCGCTCGTGCCGGCGCTGATGATGAAGGCGGCGTTGTGCGGGTCGCCCGCAGCCGCGTCGTACGGCAGCAGGGTGTTGCGCCGGATCACGATGTTGCTGCCCTTGAGGGTCTGGATGGTGTCGTTGTGCGAGCCGGGCGTGCGGGCGAGGTCGTGGATCCAGCTGTCCTCGACGACCACGTTGCCGTCGGCCCGGACGCCGTCGACGGAGTTGTGCAGGTTGACCCGGCGCAGGGTGAACTTGTTGCAGCAGATGCCGACGGACGCGTTGCCGTTGCCGTTGATCTCGGTGTCCTCGACGACCAGGCCGGAGAAGCCGGAGAAGAGGCGCACCGGGTAGTTGGCCCCGCCGTTGACGATGCGGCTGCGGCGGATGGTCACGTTGTTCGCCTTGACGTTGATCGAGCCGGAGACGTCGAGGGCGTCGATCACGGTGCCGGCCTTCGTGACGGTGATCCCGCCGCTCTTGGTGAGCTTGGTGCCCTTCGGCACGCCCGTGTTCGACGCGCTGGGGTAGCCGGCGGGCACCACCGCGGCCGCGGCGAGGGACTCCACGGCCGTCGTCGGCGCGGCGGGGGGCACGGAGGCGGCGGGCACGGAGGCGGCGGGCGCGGACGCCGCGGGCGCGGACGCCGCGGGCGCGGACGCTGTGGGAGCCGAGGCGCCTGCCGGAGCCGGGGCGGGGGCCGCCGGCACGGCGGGGGCCGGGGCGGCCGGCGCCGGCGCGGCCGGAGCGGCGGGCACCGGGGACACGACCGTGACGGACGCGGTCTCGGTGACCTCCTTGCCGTCCACCGAGAAGCGAACCGTGATGGTGTGCTGCCCCGAGGGGAACGAGCGCAGGTCCCAGGGCTTGGCGGTCGCCGCCCCGCCCTCGAGGTCCCACGGAGCGCTGCTCTCGACCTGCGCGGGCTTGCCCTTCGCCGCCGGGTCGTCGACCCAGAAGGAGGCGGTGGTGCCCCCGGCCACCACCGGCACGAACACGTAGACCTTGCCCGTCAGCGTCCGGCCGTCGAGCGGCACCCCCCCACTGCGGTCAGCGCTCGTGCTGACCTGCAGGTACGTCGACGCGGCGGCGGCGGGCGCCGCCGGCGTCGTGACGAGCGCGGCCGCCACCACCGGGAGCGTCACCGCGACGGCCACGGAACGGCTGCTCGTTCCGGGCAGGGACGGGCGGGGGAAGCGGGTCATGACAGGGTCTCCGAACGGGCGCTGGCTGGATTCGATGCCAGGTGCATCGGGGCCCGCGGCCTTGTCCCTGAATTCCTCGACGCACTTCTCACTCGTCCGGACTATTGCTGGGGATTGCTCGATGTGATCCAATCGCGACCCGGCCCTGAATGTTGGGCCGAACGGGTCGGCAGGTTGTGCCGGGCGTCATACGCCCGAGATCCTGCGGGGCTAGGCGCGCACCGCGACGATGGACTTGATCAGCCCAGCGATCCGCTCGGTACGGACCTGTGAGCCGGGAAAGTAGTGCCGCAGCTCGGTGATGCTGGAGAGCTCGACACCGAGGGCGTCGCGCACGGCACTGCGGTCGTCGCCCGGGCGGGTGTGCACCAGGGGCCAGTTCCGGGCGATCTTCGCCTTTGCCGCCAGAGGCAGGAACTGCATTCCGGGGAACAGCCAGTGCGGCTCCACGGGGAAATAGCGGTACGGAGTCTGCACCCAGTGGCGCGGGGCGAGCGCGTGCACCGACTCCGCGAATCGCAGACGCCTGTCGTGGCCCCCGACGTGCTCCAGGACCGAGTTCGAGAAGACCACGTCGAAGGACCGGCCGCGCAGGTGGGCGGGCAGGTCGCAGGCGTCGCCGTGCTCGACGCGAAGCCAGCCCTCCTGCGGCAGCTCGGGCTGCCGCTCGAGGTTGAGCACGAGCACGCTGCGCGGCCGGACCGGCGCGGACGCCCAGGTGGACGTGCGCCCGCCGAGGTCGACGACGTCCATCTCGGCCAGGTCCGGGAAGCACTCGCGGACCATCTGCGCCCGCCGGCTGCGGGCCCGCTCCCCGAGCGAGCCCGGCCCCTCGACGAGCCGGCGCCGGACCGCGCCCCCGATGCCAGCCCCGCTCACGCGTCGACCTCCGCCTGCGGGCGCCGGGCCACGACCCAGGTGGCGACCGGCCACGTGGGCGAGTTCTTCGTCGCTGCCCAGTGCAGCGGGTGCCGGGGCGACCGCGGCACCGGCGTCTTGCGCAGCCCAAGGCCCGCGACCAGCCAGACGTACGGGTTCCCCCAGCCCCCGCACTCGACCACCTCGGCCCGGTCCCCGACCATCAAGGCGAGCGCCTCGGGCGTGAAGCGCCAGAAGTCCCCGGGCCAGGCGTGGACGGGGTTGATGAAGCAGGTCGTGTGGACGGCCACCCCGCCCGGGCGCAGCACCCGCAGCGTCTCGGCCATCGCGGTGAAGGGGTTGCCCTCGATGTGCTCGAACACCTGGTCGCTGACGACGTAGTCGAAGCTGCCGTCGGCATAGGGCAAGGAAAGGATGTTTACTTCGGGGTAGTCAGCTTCAGTAATCTTGGTCTCGCCCAAGCCGAGCACTCCGCAGAGCTGCGTGGAGCGGCTGATCGAGAGGGTCCTCGCCCCCGCAGCGGGGCGCAGCCCGCGCCCGACCTCAGCCAGCCGGTCGTACATGACGAACCGGGTGATGTGAGCGCCGCGCTCCGTGCCGCGGGAGCTGAGCTCCACGGCACGGCGGGCCATCGGCTTCACGAGCTTGCGCACGGGGTCTCCCAGGGCGGTGGTGCGGAGCGGGACGAGATCAGGAGGCGTCGGTGCGCTGCCGTGGCGGCGCGCTCTCCGACACCGTCGCCGGCCGGCGCATGCCCCGGGCCCGGATGCGACGGGCCGTGCCGACGAACGACCGGGCCTTGTCCCGCGGCGTCAGGTCCCGCAGCCACGAGCGGAACGCGGGCATGTGCCGGTAGCGCGGCGCGGGCAAGCCGAGCAGGCGCATCGTCGCGATGCGCCCCCACACCGCGCCCCGGGTGCGCACGAGATTGGGCTGGCTGCGCGGCAGCACGTCGTTGGCCACGCGCTCGAGCACCAGCGCCCCCGACGCCCGTGCGGCTGCGACCGCCCGCCGGCCGCGCTCGGTGCGCACGACGACGAGGCTGCGCCCCGGCTCCCCGGGCTCGACCTCGCGGTACCACGGGTCACCCACGGACACGTCCGCGAACTCGCCGGTGTGGTCCAGGCACACGTGGCACCGCCACTGCCGGTGGCGCTGGAGCACGGCACCCCAGGAGTCCGCGTAGGAGAAGCTCGCTTCGTACTTCTCGCCGTCGCGGGTGCCCACGGCTACGGCCTCGCCGGGCCAGCCGTTGCCGCGGTAGCGGATCGACTCCACGTCCTGCGGCTGTGCGAACCCCATCCGCTGCACGAGCTCCAGCGTGCCCGCCGTGGACGGGGTGCCCGCGCAGAAGACGCCGATGGTCAGCGCCACCCCCTCGCGCAGCCCCGGCCGCTCCGTCGCCGCCTTCGCCGCCCCGGCCACGTCGCACGGCTTGCCGATGAACACGTAGGGCGCCGCACCGGATGTGCCGGCGCGGTCGGCGGCCGCCAGGCCGTCGCACGGGCTCGCCGGGGCGTAGCGCGACCCGGCGCGGGCGAGCACCTCGTCCCGGGAGGTGCTGATCACGGTCTCGTTGAGCAGCGGGGCGTCGGCCCGGGCAGCGGTGTGGATCACGCCCGCGGCACCGCCGGACTCGACCAGATGAAGGGCGAGGGCGCTGGCGGCGCCGCCGCTGGAGCCGGCGTAGCGCAGCTCGGGGTCGCCGGCGTACCCCTCCCAGATCTCCAGGACCGGGCCCCAGCCGGGCAGCAGGCCCGGGTCGGCATTTGCCGGCACGGCCTGCGGGTCGTGGGCGAGCGCCGCCCCCGGGCAGGCGCGCAGCGCCGCTCGGGTCGACGAGGACGAGGCGGGCAGCAGCTGGAGCGGCCGGCGGCCCGCGGCGAGGTCGTCGACCATGCGCACCGCATCGGGGGAGACGAAGGCACACGTGCCGCACCCGGAGCAGAGCCGCCCCTCGGCGACCTCGGTGATGTCGCGGGGCGCCCGCGCGGGGAGCCGTCGGCTCACGCGCCGCCGTCCGTGCGCGCCGAGGAGCCGTCGCGCCCGCTCTCGACCACGCCGACCACCTCCTCCATCTGCCGTGCCGCCCGGTCGACGACCTGCTGGACCGACCGTGCCAGGCCGGCCCGGGCGCTGTCCCGCGCTTCCCAGGACTCGATCAGCGCGTCCAGGGCGGCCCCGTCGTCCACCCGGCGGGCGTCCACGACGCCGGCCTGCGCCCCGCAGGACGCGAAGACCCCCCGGAACTTCATGC
The DNA here is from genome assembly GCF_011250645.1 of Motilibacter aurantiacus. Lineage (NCBI taxonomy): Bacteria > Bacillati > Actinomycetota > Actinomycetes > Motilibacterales > Motilibacteraceae > Motilibacter > Motilibacter aurantiacus. The sequence continues at coordinate 259,743 of NZ_JAANNO010000005.1, read as the reverse complement.
TGTACGCCAGCGCCGCCGTCGGCACACCCGACGACAGCGCCCCGATCGTCGCGTGCATGCGCGCGCCGGTGAACCAGGACGAGCGCGAGATCACCCACTTGGCCTGCGTCGCGTCCACCTCGCCGGTGACCACGTGGACGCGCTCGCGCAGGCGAGCGGGAAGCTGCGCGGCCAGGTGCAGGCAGGCACCGGTGTCGGACTCGAGCGGCGCGTCGGGGCCGACCAGGTGCGCCGGGCCGAGCACGTGCGGCACGAGCAGCACGCGCGCGCCGGAGGCGCAGAGCCGCTCGACGAGCGCCCGCGTGAGGGCCGGGTAGTCGACGGTCAGGCCGTAGCGCGCGGCGGCGCCGGGGTCGTTGGAGAGCAGGCCGCTGACGTTCACCCCGGCCACCGGCGCGTCGTCGGCGGCGACGAAGCGGTCGACCGCGTCGGCGATCGCGGCCGGGGGGCGGCGTACCGGCAGCGCGAACGCCATGTCCACGCCCAGCCGGTGCCGGGCGGGGTCGAAGGCGTCCCCCAGCAGGTCGCGCAGCGCGTCGAGGCTGTCCTCGTCACGGGCCCAGGCCGCACGCGCGGCGCGCACGATGCCCGCCGCCTCGGCACGCATGGCCGGGTCGGGGAAGGGGCCGTACGTCTGCGGCAGCAGCACCAGTGGCCGCCCGGCCTCCAGCGCCAGCTGCTTGGGCAGCGCCACCGTGCGGAAGCGGGAAGGGCCGTACGTCCCGGCGAAGCTGTCGCCGCCGCTCACGTCGAGCACCGCGTCGGCCCCGCGGACGAGGCGGGCTCCGACGCTGCCCACCCCACCCATGCGCACGGCCAGCCGCATCCGGGCGTAGCTCTCCGGCCGGTCCAGCCGCCGGCTGTTGCGCGCCCCGCACAGCCGGTACGCCGCGCTGCGCCCGTCGCGCAGCTGCAGCGTCGCGGGCCGGACGCCCCAGCCGTCGTCGAAGGCCACCAGCCGGGCCTCCGGGCGCCGCTCGAGCACGCCGTGCAGCAGCGAGAGCCGGAGGGCGCCGACGCCGAGGTTGTAGGCGGTGCCGGGCGTGCCGAACAGGCAGGCGCGCAGCGGGCCTTCGGTCACGGGCAGCACCTCGGCGGGCAGGGCGCGAGCACGTCGGCTGCGGCGCCGTCGGGGAGCGGGGCGGGCGGCGGGGCCGCCGCGGCCTCGCCGCGGACGCCGGGATGGGCCCGGCCGGGGGAAAGTACCAGAGGAACGACTCCCCGGGCCGGGCGCGGATGGCACGCTGTTCGTCGTACCGACAAGCAGTGCTCGAGGAGGAACGCGTGGACCTGTGGCAGTTGACGGTTCTCGTGCTGCGCAGGTGGTACGTCGCTCTCCCGATCGCGTTCCTCGCCGTGGTCGCGGCGGCCCTCGCCGGCAGCCGGATCCAGCCCGAGTACGCGACCACGGCGCAGGTGCAGGTCACCCCGCCGAACGTCACCCTCGTCGGAGGGATCGGCGCGCTCGCCCCGGACGAGTCCGGCGACGAGGTGCAGGAAGTGACCATCAACCCGTTCCTCTCCGGCGGCGCCCAGACCATGGCGCAGACGATGGCCACCGTCATGGGCAGCGAGCGCGTCCGGCTCGAGCTCGCGGCCGGCGGCGGCACCGGCGGCTACACGGTCAAGGCCGTCACGCGGTCCCCGTTCCTCCAGGTCAACGTCGTCGCCGACAGCGCGGGGCGGGCCAGCCGCACCACCGAGCTGTTCGGCCAGGTGCTGCGCCGCGAGCTCGTCGACCTCCAGCAGGAGGCGGGCTCGCCCGAGATCCAGTTCTTCGAGGTCACCGACCTCGCGGTGGGGGAGACCCCGAGCGCGGGCAAGGACGGCCTGCGCAAGGTGCAGGCGATCGTGCTCGGAGTGGGCCTGGCCCTCGCCGTCGGCTGCGCGCTGGCCGTCGAGGGAGCCCACCGCACGCGGGCCCAGCGCCTCGCCCGCCGGCGCGCGCTCGCCGGCCTCGGGCCGGAGCCGGAGGCCCCCGGCGCCCGCGAGGACGGCGACGGGGAGGCCCGGTCGGTCGTCCTGCCGCGCCGGCCGCACGCGGGGTCGAGGCACTGAGCGGGCCCTCCCCCGCCGGGCCGCTGCTCGCCCCCCGCCCGGTGCCGCCGCCCGGCGTGCCGGGCGACGTGCCGGGCGGTGGCCGGGCACAGCTGCGCTCGGCGACGGACGCGGGCGTCGTCGTCGGCCTCCTCGTCCTGCTGCTGTACGCCTTCCCGCCCCGGCTCGTCGTCGCCGGGCTCGGCGCCGCCGGCCGGCCCGCGCTGCTGCTCGGCTTCGGCCTGTTCGCCTGGTGGTGCGCGATGCGGCTGGTGCCGGGGCTCGCGAGCCGGGGCCGGCAGCCGGTCCGCTGGGGGCTCGCGGCGTACCTGCTCGCCTATGTCCTGTCCTATGCGGCGGCCTACGACCGCGGGCTCGACGGCGTCGAGGGGCGCAGCGCCGACCGCGGCCTGCTCGTCACCATCGCCCTCGTCGGCACTGCGCTGGTCGTCGCGGACGGGGTCCCCACCCGCCGCTCGCTGGACCGGCTGCTGCGCACGCTGGTCCTCGCCGCCGCGGGCATGTCCGTCGTCGGCGCCCTCCAGCACCTGGCCGGCTTCGACCTGACCCGGCACATCGCCGTGCCCGGGCTCGCCCGCAACGGCGACCTCATCGGCATCGGGGCACGCGGCTCCGGTGACCTCTCCCGGGTCGCCGGCACGGCCGGGCACTACATCGAGTTCGGCGTGCTGCTCGGGATGGTGCTGCCCATCGCCCTGCACTACGCGCTGTTCGCCCAGGGGCGGGCCGAGCGCCGCTGGCGCTGGCTGCTGGCGCTCGTCATCGGGGTGGGAGTGCCCTTCTCCATCTCCCGGTCCGCGGTTCTCGCCCTGCTCGTCGGGCTGGTCGTCGTCATGGCGCCGTGGCGGCTGCGCGCGCAGGCCAACCTCGCGATCGGGGCGCTGATCGCCCTGGTCGCGGTGCGCGCCACGCAGCCGGGGCTGCTCGGCACGATCCGCTCCCTCTTCACGAACGCCTCCACGGACCCCAGCATCCAGAACCGCACGAGCGACTACGCCGCCGTCTCCGGCTACATCTCCGAGCGGCCCTGGCTCGGCCGCGGCCAGGGGACGTTCCTGCCCGACCGGTACGTGCTGCTCGACAACCAGCTGCTGGGCACGCTCGTCAGCGGAGGGGCTCTCGGCCTGCTCGCGCTGCTCGCGCTCTTCGCGCTCGCGTTCAGCCTGTCCCGGCGGGCACGCCGGCAGGGGGCCGACGAGCAGGCCTGCTCGCTGGGCCAGGCGCTCGCCGCCGCGGTCGCCGTGGGCCTGGTCGCCTCCGCGACCTTCGACTCGCTGGGGTTCACGACGTTCGCGATGACGCTGTTCGTCGTCATCGGGGCGTCGGGGGCGCTCTGGCGGCTGGCCCAGGAGCCGGGGCCCGGCGCCACCGGGCGCACGCGCCCCCTGATGCGGGAGGCGGCGGGGCGGGCGGGGGTGACCGCCGCATGAGCGGGCGGGCGCTGCGTTCGGTCGACATCCTGATGATCACGTACAACAGCGCGGACTACGTCTCGCTCTCGCTGCCGCGCCTGCTCGACTCGTGCGACGAGCACGCGCGGGTCTGGCTGTGGCACAACGGGGACGACGAGGCGACGCTCGAGGCCGTCCGTCCCTTCGCCGCCGACCCGCGCGTGCACCGCTTCCACCACAGCCGCGACAACGTCCGGCTGCGCACGCCCACCAACTGGCTGTGGGACGCCAGCGACGCCGACTTCGTCAGCAAGGTGGACGACGACTGCCTCGTCGCGCCCGACTGGCTCGAGCGGCTGCGCCGGCCCTACGCGGACTTCACCGGGTTCGGCGCCCTGGGGTCGTGGCGGTTCCCCGACGAGGACTTCGTGCCCGAGCTCGCCGAGCGCAAGATCCAGGCCTTCCCGGGCGGCCACCGCGTGCTGCGCAACCACTGGGTCCAGGGCAGCGGCTACCTGCTGCCGCGCGCGCTCGTCACCGCGCAGGGCCTGCTCGCCGAGGGGCAGTCGTTCACGCAGTACTGCCTGGCGCTGGCCCGCCGCGGGGCCGTCTCCGGCTGGAGCTTCCCCTTCGTGCGCGAGGACCACATGGACGACCCGCGCTCCCCGCACACGCTCTTCCGCAGCGACGCCGACTTCCTGCGCCGCCGTCCGCTGAGCGCCCAGGCCCTCGGGGTGACGCGGCTGGCCGACTGGGAGGCGCAGATGCGCGACTCCGCGCGCACGGCCCAGACGGCCTCCCTCGACCTGCGGGACTACTCGCCGTGGCGCGCCAGGCGCCGGGCGCTGACCCGGCGCGTACGCCGCGCCCTCGGCGCTCGGGCGCGCTGGTGAGAGGCCGGCGGTGAGGCCGGCACTCTCGGCACGGCCGGCACGGCCGGCACGGCCGGCGCCGGTGGCCGTCGTCGTCGGCGCGCTGCGCTGCGCGCTCGGCGCGGCGGGCCAGGAGCCGGCCCTGCGCTCGGCCGTCGAGCAGCTGGGCCCTGCCGGCCGGGCCGAGGTGCTGACCCGCGCCCGGCACCACCGGGTGGGGCCGATGGTGCGGGCCGGCCTGCTCGCCGGTGCGCCGGGGGGCGCGACGTCGGCCCTCGTCGAGGGCCTGCGCGCCCAGCACCTGGCTGCCCGGGCCGGGCACGTGCGGGCGGTGCACGACCTCGGGCTCGTGGCCGAAGCCCTCGACGGGGCGGGCCTGGCCTGGGCCGCCCTGAAGGGCCCGGTGCTGGCGGCCTCCGTCTACCCGCGCGAGGACTTCCGCCCGTACGGCGACATCGACGTGCTCGTCGACCCCGCGGCCCTGGGCCGTGCGCTGGCCGTCCTCGAGGGCGCGGGTTTCGTCGTGCTCGACCGCAACTGGCGGCTGCTGCGCGAGCGCGTGCTGGGCGAGCTGCACCTGCAGGCCCCCGGCGGGTCCACGGTGGACCTGCACTGGCAGCTGGTGAACCGGCCGGAGGTCCGGGCGCGCTTCCGGCTGCCGACCGGCCCGCTGCTCGACCGCGCCCGGCGGGTGGACGTGGCCGGGCAGCACGTGCCGGTCCTCGACCCCGTCGACACGCTCGTCCACCTGTGCGTGCACGCGGGCATCGCGGGCGGGGACCGGCTGCTGTGGCTGGCCGACATCTCCCTCGCCGCGCGGGCCGTGCCCGACCTGGGCCTGGTGCTGGACCGCGCCCGGCACGCCGCGGCCGACAGCATGGTCGCGCTGATGCTGCGGCGGGCCGACCGGCTCCTCCCCATCCCCGGCGTGCACCGCGTCATCCCGCTGCTGCAGCCGTCCCTGCCCCTGCGCGTGGCCCTCGGCGGGGTCGACCGGCTCAGCCCGGTGCAGCGGGTGCGCCGCGCCGGGTCGCTGGCGCGTACGACGGCCCGGGCCGTCGACCGGACCTTGCACGGCACCCTCGTCCACGCTGGGGCCTTCCTGCGCGGGCGGGCCCTCGACCGGCTGCGCCCGCCGGCGGGGCAGCTGAGCGGCCCCCGGTCGGTGCTTCACCCGGCCGGAGGTGCGGCCGACCGCGACGCCTTCTTCGAACGGGTCGTCGAGGCCGAGCTGCGCGAGCTGCACCGCTGACCGGAGGGTCCGGCAAAGCGCTTCGCTGATCGTTGCTTCACCAGTAGTGGCGCGTCCCTGCTCCGCTGCTGGCCGTGGCCCTGCCCCAGCCCGCGGTCAGGCCAGGGCCGAGCGGTAGTGCCCGGTCACGACCCGGCCCGCGGCGTCCCACGTGAGCTCGTCGCGGCGGGCCGAGGCGGCGCCGGACAGGGCGTGCAGCCGTGCCCGGTCGGTCGTCAGCAGGTCCAGGTGGCGCACGAGCGCGGCCTCGTCCCCGGGGGCGTGCACCAGGCCCGAGACCCCGTCCTCGAGGTGGGCGCCCGCGGCCGCGCTGACCAGCGGCACGACCCCCGCGGCCTGCGCCTCGTAGGTCACGAGCGCGCTGCCCTCCTCGAAGGACGGCAGCAGGAGGACATCGGACTCGGCGAGCAGGCCGGAGACGTCCTGAACCGGCCCGACGGCCCGCACCCCGGGGGCGCTCAGCTGGGCCCCGAGCGCCTCGGCGTAGCCCGGGACGAACGCGCCCGCCACCGTGAGGGTCCCCTCCGCCGCGGCCTGTGAGGCGAACCAGGCCCGCAGCGCCACGTGGAGCCCCTTGCGCGGCTCGCACCGGCCGAGGAACACCGCGCGCAGCCCGCCCACGCGCGGGGCCCGCGGCCCGCGGAGCGGGATGCGCTCGGGGTCGAACCCGTAGCGGTGCCGGGCCAGCAGCCCCTGGGCCACTCCACGCTCGAGGAAGGTCTGCGCGACGAACTCGCTCGGCACGAGCAGCCGGGCGGCGGCCGCGTACTCCCGCTCCTCCCGGCGCAGCCGGCCGGCGGCGAAGGTGTGCGAGTGCCCGGGCGGCGTGGGCAGGCCGAGCTCCGCGTTGAGCCGGGCGACGACGGTGTACGCGTGCTCGGTATGGCAGTTCGGCACTTCACGGAAGCCGGGAACGCCGAACGTTCGTGCGGCGGTGAGAGTGCGCAGGGACCCCAGCGGCCAGGCGTGCACGACGTCGAAGGCGGGCCTGGAGCGCAGGAGCGCCGCCGTGACGGCGTCGTGGTAGGCCAGCGCGCGCTCGACGCCACCAAGCGCCCGGTGGGGGAGGCGCAGCCGGCCGGCGGAGAGCGTCCGCACGACCCGCACCCCGTCCGGCACGGCCCGCTGCGTCGCGGTCGTGACGAGCGTGACGGCGTGGCCCTGCCGGGCGAGGGCGGTGACCTGGCCGTACGCCGTGCTGCCGATCCCCGGCGCTCCCCAGGTGTGCGGGAAGCTGTAGAGGACGCGCAGGCGGGAGCCGTCGTCCCCGGCGCGCTGCTGCACGCCCCCATCCTCGCGTACCGCGCTGCGGTCGGCCCCGGGGGCGTCCGCGGGCCACCCGGACGGGCGCTCCTCAGCACGGACGGTTTCGTTTAGGCAGGAAACTTTCCTTGACCCGGGCACCCGACGTCGTTACGTTCCGCTGTGCGCCCGGCCGGTGCCGCAGGGCCGCCCGGCAACGGCGTCGCGGGCGCCGTCGCGGCCATGCCCGCGGCGCGCACGGCGGCCGCAAGATGCGAGGAGGCATCGACGCAGCAGGCAGGAGCACTGCCGGAGGGTCCGGGCGGCACGTCCGGAGCGCGCCGCATACCGAGTCGGTCACGAAGTCGGCGACTCGACCGCCCGCACCGGCGGGCGTCAGGTAGTCAGTTACATATAGACGCAGCACCACGGGTGCCGGCACAGCGCTCGCCGGCCCCACCAGCCCCACCAGTCCGACCAGCCGTCCCGAGGTGCCGACAGGTGCCTTCGGCGGGCGGGGACGGCGGATGAGCGCGCGCCGACCGCGCGCGGTTCTCCACCGTCAGGTCGTTCGGATGAGGCACCATGGCGGAAGCGCGGGGTTGTGACGCAGGCCACGTTGCGGTGCGCCCGGCGAGCGTGCTGGGCCGGACGGGGGTCGCTCCAAACCCCGGTCTACAACATCGTTGTAACGAAGGACTTTTGCAGGGACGGAAGCTCTTGACAGTCGCTGCGAACAAAGCAAGGTTGACCTGCGACGTAAGTCCGACCAGATCGTGGAAGAGGGAGACCGGCATGCGACAGCCGCGGTGCTGCAGGCCTCAGAGGGTGCAGGTGTGGGCATGACGGCTCCGCTGCTGCGGATGAAGGGCATCGTCAAGATCTTCCCGGGCGTGCGCGCCCTCGACGGGGTCGACCTGGAGGTGCTGCCCGGCGAGGTGCACTGCCTGCTCGGCCAGAACGGCGCGGGGAAGTCGACGCTCATCAAGACCCTGGCCGGCGCCCACACGCCGGAGGAGGGGACGATCGAGTGGCAGGGCAAGGAGGTCACGCTCTCCAGCCCCGTCGCTGCGATCAACACGGGCATCGCCACGATGTACCAGGAGCTCGACCTGATCCCCGGCCTCTCGGTCGCGGAGAACATCTGGCTCGGGCACGAGCCCTCGACGGTCGGCTTCTCCAAGCGCGGCTCCGAGCGGTCCACGGCCCGGGAGATGCTCAAGCGGCTCGGCCACCCCGAGATCCCCGTCAACCGTGAGGTCGGCCGGCTCTCGGCCGCGGGCCAGCAGATCGTGAGCATGGCGCGGGCGCTGTCCCACGACGCCAAGCTCATCATCATGGACGAGCCGTCCGCGGTCCTCGACCAGGACGAGGTGGAGAACCTCTTCCGCACCATCCGCGACCTCAGCGCCTCGGGCGTGGCCGTGGTCTACATCTCCCACCGTCTCGAGGAGATCCGCGAGATCGGCGACCGGATCACGGTCATCAAGGACGGCCGCACCGTCGCGGTCAACCTGCCGGCCAAGACGACGCCGACCGACGACGTGGTCCGCCTCATGACCGGCCGCTCGGTCGAGTACGCCTTCCCGCCCCGGCAGGCCGGCACCCCGCTGACCGAGCGCAAGGAGCTCCTCCGCGTCGAGGGCCTGACCCGCAAGGGCGAGTTCAACAACGTCTCGTTCTCGGTGCGGGCCGGTGAGATCGTCGGCCTCGCAGGGCTCGTGGGCGCCGGGCGCTCGGAGATCCTCGAGACCATCTACGGCGCGCGCGCCCAGGACAGCGGCACGGTCGTCTTCGACGGCAAGACCCTGCGCCCGGGCAACGTCCCCGCGGCGGTGAAGCTCGGCATGGGCCTTGCGCCCGAGGAGCGCAAGAGCCAGGCACTCTTCCTCGACCACCCCGTGGCGCACAACATCTCCGCGGCGACGCTCAAGCGCTACTCCAAGCTCGGCTGGCTCGACCGCCGGCGCGAGCTCAAGGACGCCGCCGAGCAGTCGACCGCGCTGGAGCTGCGCCCGGCGGGCCCGATGCGGCCGGTGCGCAACCTGTCCGGTGGCAACCAGCAGAAGGCCGTCGTCGGCCGCTGGCTGCTCAAGGGCTGCCGCCTGCTCCTGCTCGACGAGCCCACCCGAGGCGTCGACATCGGCGCCCGGGCCGAGCTCTACGCTCTGGTCCGCCGTCTCGCCGACTCCGGCGTCGGCGTCCTCCTCGTCTCCAGCGAGGTCCCCGAGGTCCTGGGCCTCGCAGACCGTGTGCTGGTCATCCGCGAGGGCCACATCGTGCGCGAGGCACCCGCGACCGAGCTCGACGAACACAAGGTGCTCGACCTTGTCATGGCCGGAACTTTGGAAGGAGCCCTCAAGTGAGGGAGCAACTGACCCCCCGCAACGAAGACCTCGGCGCCGCCGCCGGGGCGCCGGTCGCGGACGAGCACGCCCGCGTCGAGCGTGCGGCTGCCGAGTCGACTGCTCCCAAGTCTGCGTTCGCCCGTCTCGCGGACAGCAGCGCCGGGCGCAACAGCGGGCTGGTGCTCGCGCTCGTGGTCATCTGCGCCATCGGGCTCATCACCAAGGGCGACACCTTCGCGACCACGAACAACGTCTGGACCATCCTGCGCCTCGCCGCCGTCGGCGGCGTGATCAGCGTCGGCATGACCTTCGTCATCATCGCCGGAGGCATCGACCTCTCGGTGGGCGCCATCGTCGCGCTCGCCTCGGTGTGGGCGACGACCACGGGCACGCAGGACATCGGCACCTTCGGCATCATCTTCACCTCGATCGTCGTCGCCACGGCCTGCGGCGTCATCAACGGCGTGCTCATCGCCTACGGCAAGGTGGTCGCGTTCATCGCGACGCTCGCGGGCCTGGCGACCTACCGCGGACTGGCCGAGAACCTCTCCGACCGCAAGACCCAGTCGATCGACACGCCCTCGGGCTTCCTCGACTTCTTCGGCGCGGAGCCGGGCGGCATCCCGGTGCTCGTCATCATGTTCGCCGTCGTCGCGGTCCTCGGCTGGCTGCTGCTCAACCGCACGACCTTCGGCCGGCGCACGTTCGCGATCGGCGGCAACCCCGAGGCCGCGCGCCTGGCCGGCATCAACGTCAAGCGCCAGACGGTCATGCTCTACGCGCTGCTCGGCTTCCTCTGCGGCATCGCGACGATCATGATCCTGGCCCGCACCTCGGCCGGGACGAGCACGCACGGCAACCTCTACGAGCTCGACGCCATCGCGGCCGTCGTGATCGGCGGCACGCTGCTCAGCGGCGGTCGCGGCACCATCGTGGGCACGGTGTTCGGCGTCCTGATCTTCCAGACGCTCAACAACATCTTCACCCTCAACAACCTCACGACCTCGACGCAGGCCGTGGCGAAGGGCCTGATCATCGTGGCGGCGGTGCTCCTGCAGCAGCGCGTCGCGAAGACGTCCCGCAGTTAGCACCGCACCAGCTCCACCCGAACGTTCCACTCCGCCCAGGGACACCTGGACGTCTTCCAGCACAGCCCATTTCGCGGCTCTCACAGGAGAGAGAACATCATGAGCAAGGACGAGCAGATCAGCCGTGCCCTCGGGCGTCGCGGCTTCCTCTTCGGGGGCGCCGCGATCGGGGCCGGCGTGGTCCTCACCGCCTGCACCAACAGCTCGGACGACGAGGAGAACGACGTGAGCGGCCTCGTCGCCGCCCCGTCGTCGCAGGCGTCCGACGCGCCCGGCACCCCGGTCACGATCGGCTTCTCGGCCCCCGCCGCCGACCACGGCTGGATGGCTGCCATCACGACCTACGCCCGCGAGCAGGCGGAGGCCTTCCCCGAGGTGACGTTCAACGCCACCGAGGGCACCAACGACGTCAACCTGCAGATCTCGCAGGTCGAGACGCTCATCAACGACCAGGTCGACGTCCTCGTCATCCTCCCGCACGACGGCAAGGCGCTCACCGAGATCGGCCGCAAGGCGACCCAGGCCGGCATCCCGGTCATCAACCTGGACCGCGAGTTCTCGGACGCGCTGGCCTACCGCCTGTTCATCGCCGGCAACAACTACGGCATGGGCGTCGCGGCGGGCAACTTCATCGCCGAGCAGATGAAGGCCAAGGGCGTCAGCAACCCGGTCATCGGCGAGATCCCCGGCATCGACTCGCTCCCGCTGACCCAGGAGCGCAGCCAGGGCTTCAAGGACGCCCTGGCGGCGGCCGGCCTCAAGCTCGGCCCGCGTGTGCCGGCCGAGTTCACCGTCGAGTCCGGCGAGCGCGCCGCCTCGAACCTGCTCCAGGCCGCGCCCAAGCTCGACGCCGTGTGGAACCACGACGACGACCAGGGCATCGGTGTGCTCCAGGCGGTCAAGAACGCCGGCCGCGACGAGTTCATCATGGTCGGTGGCGCGGGCTCCGGCACCGCCGTCAAGGACATCGCGGCCGACAACACGGTCCTCAAGGCCACGGTGACCTACAGCCCCTCGATGTCGGCGTCCGCCATCCGCCTGGCGCGCGCCATCGGCCAGGGCAAGGGCATGAGCGACCTGGTCGAGCACGAGGTCCCCTCGCGGATCATCCTCACCTCCGAGACGATCACCAAGGAGAACGCGGCCGACTACAAGTTCGGCTTCGCCTCCTGACCTTTCGGGGCTCCGGGGCCATGCGCCCTGCACCCTGAACGGCAGTCCCTGCGGAGGCCGGGCCAGCACCGGCGCTGGCCCGGCCCCGCAGTCCGCCGGACGTCCATCCACTCCCGATCCCGGGGGTGGGAGGACGCAGCTCGGGCACGCCCCGTGCACTCCTCCGAACCTGACAACGATGTATGAACGGACCGGTCAGTGACGATCGCAGGCAAGCCGACGCTCGGTGTCGGCATGGTGGGCTACGCCTTCATGGGGGCCACGCACTCGCACGCGTGGCGCACCGTCGGTCGAGTGTTCGACCTCCCGCTCGTCCCGCGCATGGTCGCGCTCGCCGGTCGCAACGAGGCCAACGCCCGCGCGGCCGCCGACCGGCTCGGGTGGGAGTCGGTCGAGACCGACTGGCGCGCCCTCGTCGCGCGTGACGACGTGCAGCTGGTCGACATCGTGACGCCCGGCGACAGCCACGCGGAGATCGCGATCGCGGCTCTCGAGGCCGGCAAGCACGTCCTCTGCGAGAAGCCCCTCGCCAACACCGTGGAGGAGGCCGAGGCGATGACCGCCGCGGCCGAGCGCGCCGCCGCGCGCGGCGTCCGCGCCATGGTCGGCTTCAGCTACCGCCGGGTCCCCGCGATCACCTTCGCCCGTGACCTCGTGCAGTCGGGCCGGCTGGGGACGATCCACCACGTGCGTGCCCAGTACCTCCAGGACTGGATCGTCGACCCCGAGTTCCCGCTGGTGTGGCGTCTGCAGAAGGAGCACGCCGGGTCCGGCTCGCTCGGTGACCTCGGCGCGCACATCATCGACATGGCGCAGTTCATCACCGGTGACCGCATCACCGGCGTCTCCGGCCTGACCGAGACCTTCGTCAAGGAGCGCCCGCTGCCCAGCGCGTCCAGCGGGCTGAGCGCCTCGGGCAGCAGCGAGCGGGGGCAGGTCACGGTCGACGACGCCGCGCTGTTCCTGGCCCGGTTCGGAGGCGGCGCCGTCGGCTCGTTCGAGGCGACCCGCTTCGCGTCGGGGCGCAAGAACGCGATGCGCATCGAGATCAACGGCTCCGCCGGCAGCATCGCCTTCGACTTCGAGTCGATGAACGAACTGCAGTTCCACGATCACTCGCTGGAGGCCGACAGCGCCGGCTTCCGCCGGATCCTCGTGACCGAGCCGAGCCACCCGTACATGGATGCGTGGTGGCCGCCGGGCCACATCATCGGCTACGAGCACACCTTCATCCACCAGGCCCGCGACCTGCTGACCGACATCGCCACGTCCCAGGCCCCGACCCCGTCCTTCGCCGACGGGCTCCAGGTCCAGCGTGTGCTCGAGGCGGTCGAGACCAGCGCGGCGTCCGAGAGCCGCTGGACCGCGGTGGACGCGGCGGCAGGCTGAGCTCCGCGCCGGGACGTCGGCCTCGAGCCCCGTCCCGGCGCGGCCCCAACGTTCGACGCGCCCCCTCGCCCCGACACGGCTTCGGCCCGCGGGACGAGGGGGCGCTGTGGCTCGGGCCGAGCAGAGCCGCCGCTCGCCCGAGCCGCTCGCCGGACCTGCGCCGCCGGTTGCGATCGATCGGCGGAAACAGAACCGAACGACTGCGCGTCATGTGACCCGCAACGCAAGATCGGATCGTCGGCTGCGCGGCACGGCCCGCCGCAGCCGGACAGCAGAAGGGAGCGCCCGATGACGCTCAACAGCGCTCCAGGCAGAACACGGGGTATCTGTCCGGGAGCTTCGAGGACTACGGCAGTTCCGAGGAGGACGTGGTGAGCACCGGACTGTGGCTTGTAGGCGCGCGGGGGTCGGTGGCGACCACTGCGATGGTCGGCGCCCTCGCGGTGCGGGCAGGGCTGGCCGCACGCAACGGCTTGGTGACGGGAGGCCGGGTCTTCGAGGAGGCCGGCCTGCCCGCTCTGGAAGGGTTCGTCTTCGGCGGCCACGACGTCGTGTCGCTGCCGCTGGCCAAGCGCGCCGAGGCCCTCGCGCAGGGAGGTGTCGTCCCTCGCCACCTGCCGGCGGTCCTGGCCGACGAGCTGGAGCAGATCGACGCGCGCATCCGGCCCGGTGGGCGGCGCGAGGGCGAGACGCAGGCGGGCCATGCGGCCCGGCTGGCCGATGACATCCGGGCCTTCGGCGAGGCGACCGGCGTGGACCGCGTCGTCGTCCTCAACGTCGCCTCCACGGAGCCGCCCGCCGAGCCGCACCCCGCGCACGCCTCGCTCGCGGCGCTCGAGGCGGCCCTCGCCGAGGGCGCGGGCGTGCTGCCCATCAGCTCGCTCTACGCCTACGCCGCCTTCCGGGCCGGTGCCTCCTTCGTCGACTTCACGCCCTCGACGGGTGCCCGCCTCCCCGCGCTGACCGAGCTCGCCGCGCAGGAGGGGCTGCCGTTCGCGGGCAGCGACGGCAAGACGGGGGAGACGCTCGTCAAGTCCGCCCTCGCCCCGATGTTCCAGACCCGCGAGCTGCACGTGCAGTCGTGGGTCGGGATGAACATCCTCGGCGGCGGGGACGGGGCGACCCTCGCCGACCCGCACGCCGTGCTGAGCAAGACCCGGAGCAAGGGGCGCAGCGTCGCGGAGACCCTGGGGTACGAGGTGGTTGCCCCGGTCCACATCGACAACGTGCCGGACATGGGCGAGTGGAAGACGGCCTGGGACCACATCGCCTTCGAGGGCTTCCTCGGCGTCCGCATGACGATGCAGTTCACCTGGCAGGGGTGCGACTCGGCGCTCGCGGCGCCGCTCGTGCTCGACCTGGCCCGGCTGGTGGCCCGGGCGGCGCAGGCGGGGGAGTCCGGCCCGCTGCCCGCCCTCGCCTTCTTCTTCAAGGACCCGGTCGGCTCCACGGAGCACCGGCTCGCGACCCAGTACGACCAGCTGGTCGAGTGGGCCCGCGGGCTCGCCCGGCGGTCGGCGTGACCTCCCTGCGCGACCTCGCCGAGCTGGTCCGGCTGCCGGCCGCGCTGACGGTGCCCGGCGACTCGGTCGCCGGGGCCGCCGCGGCCGGCTGGCCGCTCGGCCGGCGCACCGCAGCGCTGCCCGTGGCGTCGGCCTGCCTCTACTGGGCCGGCATGGCGCTCAACGACTACTCCGACCGCGAGCTCGACGCCGTCGAGCGCCCTGAGCGGCCCATCCCCTCCGGACGGGTGACCCCGGGGCAGGCGCTCGCCGTCGCGACCGGGCTCACGGGCCTCGGCCTGGCCGCGGCAGCCTGCGCCGGGCGTCCCGCGCTGCGGGTCGCGGTCCCGCTCGCGGCGACCGTCTGGGCGTACGACCTGCTCCTCAAGCCCACCCCCGCCGGCCCGCTCGCGATGGGCACCGCCCGGGCGCTCGACGTGCTGCTCGGCGCCGGCGGCGCGCGTGCGGCCCTGCCCGCCGCGCTCAGCGTCGGGGGCCACACGCTCGCCGTCACGCAGCTGAGCCGGGACGAGGTGAGCGGCTCGAGCTCGGCGGCGGTCCCCGCCGCGGCCCTGGCGTCGACGGCGCTCGTCGCACTGGCCACCGCGGCCGGGCCCGTGGCGCCGGGCCGGCCGCGGGCGCGCGCCGCCTACCGGCTCGCCGCGGTGGCCGGCGCGGGCACCTACGCCGCGACCGTGGGCAAGCGGGACCTCGCCGCCGTCCAGGATCCCTCCGCGGCCACGGTCCGGCGTGCTGTGGGCGCCGGCATCCACGGCATGATGCCCCTGCAGGCTGCGCTCGCCGCCCGGAGCGGTGCGCTCGCAGCCGCCCTGCCCGTGGCCGCGATCTTCCCCTTGGCCCGCGCCCTCTCGCGGAAGGTGTCCCCGACATGAGCCAGTCCCAGACCCCCGCCGACGGCGTCCGCGTCGACGCGCCGGCGCTCGAGGCCGCCGTGACGGGCGCGCTGGACGGCCTCGACGAGAAGCAGGCCGGCTGGCTGGCCGACGCGCGGGCGAAGGTGTCGGCCGACCCGCGGGCCGTGGCGGCGCTCTTCCCGGCCGTGCGCCGCTCCTGCGGGGGCGGCCCCGTCGCGAGCACCGCGCCCGAGGTCGCCGGGTGGACCGTCGACGACGCGGCCCGCTCGCTGCTGCTGCTGGACCTGTCGCGCTCGGCAGCGGGGGCCGACGAGCTGGCCCGCGAGGTGCAGGACCTCTACACCTATGGCGACGCCGCCGAGCGCCGCGGCGTCCTCCGGGCGCTGCCGCTGCTCGACCCGGTGCTGGGCGACCGGGCGCTGCCGGTCGTGACGGACGCGCTGCGCACCAACGACACCCGCATCGTCGGAGCCGCCGTCGGACCGTACGCCGCGGCCCACCTCGACGCGGACATGTTCCGGCAGGCCGTGCTCAAGTGCGTCTTCGTCGGCGTCCCGCTCGCCTCCTTCAGCGGGCTGCAGGAGCGTGCCGACGCCGAGCTGGCCCGCATGCTCGCCGACTTCGCCCATGAGCGGATCGCCGCCGGCCGTGACGTGCCCGCCGACATCTGGCTCGTCCTCGACCGCTACCCCGACGCCGTCGACACGGCCGGGCTGCGCGAGGAGCTCTCGTCCCCCGTCCCCGAGCGCCGCGCCGCCGCGGAGCGGGCGCTGGCCGGCCACACCGCCGCCTCCGCCCAGGAAGGCTGACCTCGTGCGCATCTTCGACCCGCACATCCACATGACCTCGCGGACGACCGACGACTACGAGGCGATGCACGCCGCCGGCGTCCGCGCGCTTGTCGAGCCGGCCTTCTGGCTGGGACAGCCGCGCACCAACGTCGGCTCCTTCGTCGACTACTTCGACTCGCTGCTCGGATGGGAGCCTTTCCGGGCCGCGCAGTTCGGCATCGAGCACTTCTGCACGATCGGGCTGAACCCCAAGGAGGCGAACGACCCACGCTGCGTCGAGATCCTCGACCTGCTGCCGCGCTTCCTCGCCAAGGACCGGGTCGTGGCCGTCGGCGAGCTCGGCTACGACTCGATGACCAAGGAGGAGGACGAGGCCTTCTCCCGCCAGCTCGAGCTGGCCAAGGACCACGAGCTGCCGGTCCTCGTCCACACCCCGCACCGGGACAAGGCGACCGGCACGCGGCGCACGCTCGACGTCGTGAAGGAGTCGGGGGTGCCGGCCGAGCACGTCATCGTCGACCACCTCAACGAGATGACGGTCGCCATGGTCCGCGACTCCGGATGCTGGGCCGCCTTCTCGGTCTACCCGGACACCAAGATGGACGAGCACCGGATGGTGCGGATCCTGCAGGAGCACGGGCTCGAGCGCATGCTGGTCAACTCCGCCGCCGACTGGGGCCGCAGCGACCCGCTCAAGACGCTGAAGACCGGGCGCGCGATGCTCGAGGCGGGATTCAGCGAGGACGACGTCGACCGGGTGCTGTGGCGCAACCCGGTGGAGTTCTACGCCCAGAGCGGCCGGCTGACGCTTCAGGACGACAGCTTCGAGACCGGCGCCGGCGCGATGTTCCAGGGCAGCTCGGTGCTGCGCGGGGCCCGAGACGCGGCGGACAGCTAGCCCGATGCGATTCCGGCACCCCGACGGGCAGACGGTCCACCTGGCCTACTGCACCAATGTCCACCCCGCCGAGGACCTCGACGGCGTCCTGCGCCAGCTGGACGCGTACGCCCTGCCGGTCCGCGAGCGGCTCGGGGTGCCCCGGCTGGGGCTCGGGCTCTGGCTCGCCCGCGAGGTGGCGACGACGCTGCGCAGCGACGCCGCCGCCCTCGCCCGGCTGCGCAGCGAGCTCGACGCGCGCGGCCTCGAGGTCGTGACGCTGAACGGCTTCCCGTACGCCGGCTTCGGCCAGGAGGTCGTCAAGCTGCGCGTCTACTCCCCGGACTGGTCCGAGCCGGAGCGGCTGCGCTACACCGTGGACCTGGCCTGGCTGCTCGCGGCGCTGCTGCCCGACGACGTGGCGCGGGGCAGCATCTCCACGCTTCCGCTGGCCTGGCGCGAGCCGTGGGGGGCGCCGGCGCAGGCGGCGGCGCGGCGCCAGCTCGACGTGCTGGCCGGCGAGCTGGCCACCGTCGCCGCCGAGACCGGCCGCACGATCCGCGTCGCCATCGAGCCGGAGCCGGGCTGCGTGGTCGAGACCGGCGAGCAGGTGACCGCGTTCCTCGCCGGGCTCGACGCCGAGCGCATCGGGCTCTGCCTCGACGCCTGCCACCTCGCAGTGGCCTTCGAGGACGCCGACGGGCTCGTGGCGCGGCTCGACGCGCTCGGCCTGTCGGTCGTGAAGCTGCAGGCCTCGGCCGCGCTGCACGCTGACGACCCGTCCGACCCGGGCACGCGCGCCGCGCTCGCGTCGTTCGTCGAGCCCCGCTACCTGCACCAGACCCGCGAGCGGGTGGGTGGCGAGCTGGCCGGGCGGGACGACCTGGACGCGGCGCTCGCCGCCGGCGACGGCGTGGCCGGGCTGCCCGCCGGGGCCGCCTGGCGGGTCCACTTCCACGTCCCGCTGCACGCGGACCCCGAGCCACCGCTGCGCTCGACCCGCGAGGAGCTGCAGGACACGCTGCGCACGCTGTTCGCGGGGGCGGCGGCCCGCACGGATACGGTCGAGGTCGAGACCTACACCTGGCACGTCCTGCCCGAGCGGCTGCGCCCCCAGGGGGACGCCGGCCTGGTCGCGGGCATCGCCGCCGAGCTCACCTGGGCCCGGGACAACCTGCTGGCCCTCGGCCTGCAGGAGATCGGATGAGGAGAACGCATGACTGAGGGCCGCAAGCCCGTGCTCCTGCTCGACGTGGTCGGGCTGACGCCGCGGCTGCTCGCGCACATGCCCAACCTGCAGGCGGTCGGCTCGTCCGGCTTCACCGCTCCGCTCGGCACCGTCCTGCCCGCCGTGACCTGCTCGGCGCAGTCGACGTTCCTCACCGGGCTGATGCCGCGCGACCACGGCATCGTGGGCAACGGCTGGTACTTCCGCGACCTCGGTGAGGTGTTCCTCTGGCGCCAGCACAACAAGCTGGTGAGCGGGGAGAAGGTCTGGGAGGCCGCGCGCCGCGAGCACCCCGGGTCGACCTCGGCCAACGTGTGCTGGTGGTACGCGATGGGCGCCTCGACCGACCTGACGGTCACCCCGCGGCCCGTCTACCACGCCGACGGCCGCAAGTCCCCGGACTGCTACACCTACCCCCCGCAGCTGCACGACGAGCTGACCGAGGAGCTGGGGACCTTCCCGCTCTTCCAGTACTGGGGGCCGACGGCATCGATCGCTTCCTCCACGTGGATCATCGAGGCGACGCGGCGCATCCTCGCCCGCAACCGCCCCGACCTCACGATGGCCTACGTCCCGCACCTCGACTACGACCTGCAGCGCTTCGGGCCCGACGGCCCCGAGGCCATCGCCGCCGCACGCGCGGTGGACACGGCGCTCAAGCCGCTGCTCGACGACGCGCGCGGGCGTGGCATCTCGGTCCTCGCGCTCAGCGAGTACGGCATCACGGCCGCCCGCCGGCCGGTCGACGTGAACCGGCTGCTGCGCCGCGAGGGCCTGTTGAACGTCTACGTGCAGGACGGCTACGAGCTGCTCGACCCGTGGACGTCGCGGACGTTCGCGGTCGCCGACCACCAGGTGGCGCACGTCTACGTCGCCGACGAGTCCGACCTGCCGCGGGTGCGCTCGATGCTCGAGAGCCTGCCGGGCGTCGCCGAGGTGCTCGACGAGGCGGGCAAGGCGCGCTACGGCCTGGACCACGAGCGCTCGGGCGAGCTGGTCCTCGTGGCCGAGCCGGACGCCTGGTTCACCTACTACTACTGGCTCGACGACGACCGGGCGCCGGACTTCGCCCGCACCGTCGAGATCCACAAGAAGCCCGGCTACGACCCCGCCGAGCTCTTCCTCAACCCCGAGGACAAGCTCGCCAAGGCGAAGGCCGGCGCGGCGCTCGTGCGCAAGAAGGTGGGCCTGCGCTATTCGATGCAGGTCATCCCGCTGGACCCGTCGCCGGTCAAGGGCAGCCACGGACGGCTGCCCGACAGCGACGCCGACGGTCCCGTCCTCGTCTGCTCCGACGCGAGCGTCGGAGCAGACCGGGTCGGGGCCACCGAGGTGAAGGACCTGCTGCTGCGTCTGGCCCGCAAGGGGCAGCCGCGCCCGGCAGCAGCCGGCTGACCCGTCCCCGGGGCAGCCGGACGTCGACCGTCCGACAACCAACGACGCGAGGAGAACGGCAGATGGCACGACCGATCACCCTCTTCACCGGCCAGTGGGCCGACCTTCCCTTCGAGGAGGTCGCCCGCCGGGCGAGTGAGTGGGGCTACGAGGGCCTCGAGATCGCCTGCTGGGGTGACCACTTCGACGTGCTGAAGGCCGTGGAGGACGACGGCTACGTCCAGGAGAAGAAGGCGCTGCTCGAGAAGTACAACCTCAGCGTCTACGCCATCTCCAACCACCTCAACGGCCAGGCGGTCTGCGACAACCCGATCGACGAGCGGCACAAGGGCATCGTCAACCCCCGGGTGTGGGGCGACGGCGACCCCGAGGGCGTGCGCCAGCGGGCTGCCGAGGAAATGAAGCTGACCGCCCGGGCGGCGGCCAAGCTCGGGGTGAAGACGGTCGTGGGCTTCACCGGGTCGAGCATCTGGCACTACGTCGCGATGTTCCCGCCGGTGCCCGAGCACATGATCGAGGCCGGCTACAAGGACTTCGCCGACCGCTGGAACCCGATCCTCGACGTCTTCGACGAGGTCGGCGTGCGGTTCGCCCACGAGGTGCACCCGAGCGAGATCGCGTACGACTACTGGACCACCGTCCGCACTCTCGAGGCGATCGGCCACCGCGAGGCGTTCGGGCTCAACTTCGACCCGAGCCACTTCGTGTGGCAGGACCTGGACCCCGTCGGGTTCCTCTGGGACTTCAAGGACCGCATCTACCACGTGGACTGCAAGGAGTCGGTCAAGCAGCTGAACGGCCGCAACGGCCGGCTCGGCTCGCACCTGCCCTGGGCCGACCCGCGCCGCGGCTGGGACTTCGTCTCCACCGGGCACGGTGACGTGCCGTGGGAGGCGTGCTTCCGCATGCTCAACGCGATCGGCTACGACGGCCCGATCTCCATCGAGTGGGAGGACGCGGGCATGGACCGCCTCATCGGCGGCCCCGACGCCCTGCAGTTCATCAAGAAGCTCGTCCAGATCGAGCCGCCGGCCGCCGCCTTCGACGCCGCTTTCAGCTCCAAGTCCTGACCCGCTCCCGCGCGGCCACTGAGCGGGGTGCCGGCGCCGTCCCGGCTCCGGCACCCCGCTCCTCCCGACCTCAATGAGGAGGTTCCGTCCCATGCAGTTCTCGCGCCCCCGCCCGGCGCGGGGCACCGGCCGAGCACCGGAGGCCGTCCGCGCCGACGCCGCTCGCGCCGGCAGGGCCCCCGCGGGCAGCTCGGCATCGCCTCCGCCCGGCCCGGCCCGGCCCTCCGGCGCCGCCTGAGCCCGGCCCCTCGGGCGGTCTGACGGGGCAGCCGGCGAGCGGTTCTCGACACCGTTCCAGTCCCACGACGCCGCCCCTTTCGCACGGACTACGAGCCCGGACGACCGACTTTGGTCGCCCGGCGATGACACATGCCCTGGCACTTCGATATGTACCGTGCAGAACTTTCGCAGCGGGGGTTGAAACTCGTGCAAGGCACTGCTTTACTTCGCGGCATGACGGCTACTGTGCGCGTTGGCGTGGTGGGAACGGGTTTCATCGGGGCGGTGCACGTGCGCGCTGCGGCCCGGGCCGGGGCGACGTCCATCGCGGTCGCGGATGCGACTCCTGAGATCGCCGAGGCCGCCGCGCAGCGGATGCGCGCGGACCGGTTCTTCGCGTCCTCGGACGAGTTGATCGCGAGCGACGAGATCGACGTGGTCCACATCTGCACTCCCAACCACCTGCACGCCCCGCTCGTCGAGCAGGCGCTCGCCGCCGGCAAGCACGTGGTGTGCGAGAAGCCGCTGGCGACCGACGTCGCCGACGCGGCGCGCCTGGCCCAGCTGGCCGAGCAGGCCGGCGTGGTGACCGCGGTGCCGTTCGTCTACCGCTACTACCCCACGGTCCGGGACGCGCGCGGCCGCATCGCTCGCGGCGACGCCGGCAAGCTGCACCTGTTCCACGGCTCCTACCTGCAGGACTGGCTCGCGCGGGAGACCGACAACAATTGGCGAGTCAATCCCGCGCTCGGCGGCTCGTCGCGGGCCTTCGGTGACATCGGCATTCACTGGTGCGACCTCGTCGAATTCGTGACCGGTCACCGCATCACCCGCCTCTCGGCGACGACGGCCACGCCGCTCGCGCGCTTTGCCGACGACGAGGGGAATATGGCCCCGGTGACCACCGAGGACATCGCCGCCATTCTCTTCCAGACCGACCTCGGGGCCACGGGGACGCTCGTCGTCAGCCAGGTCTCGCTCGGCCGCAAGAACCGCCTCTGGTTCAACATCGACGGGGCCAACGAGTCCTACAGCTTCGACCAGGAGAACCCCGACACCCTCTGGGTCGGCGGGCGTGACTCCTCCAGCGTGGTGCCGCGCGGCAGCGAGCTGATGAGCCCCGAGGGCGCGCGCTACTCCTACCTGCCGAGCGGCCACCCGCAGGGCTACCAGGACTGCTTCGACGCGCTCATCGGCGACGTCTACGCCGCCGTCCGGGGACAGCGGCCGGAGGGCATGCCGACGTTCGCCGACGGCCTGCGCGGCGCCCGGCTGACCGAGGCCGTCCTCGCGTCCGCGCGGACCGGGCAATGGGTGGATGTTTCGGACGTTGTGGTACTCCCCGACCAGCGGGCTTTGGTCTAGACTCGCCAAAGAGTTGGTGACACTTCTGTCGGTGCCGCCGGCGGCATGGCGGGCTCATTAGGCCATTGCCCGAGACTCCGCGGGTGAAGGGCATGGATATGGCGCGTGTAGGCACAATGCGTCCGGCGACGGATGTGCAGTGCAAGATCCTCCGCCTGCTGCGCGACGAGGGGCCCGCCTCGCGGGCCGCTCTCGTCGGCCTCGTGGGAGTCGGCCGGGCGCGGCTCGGCGTCGAGCTCGAGGAGCTGCTCG
Source organism: Motilibacter aurantiacus (assembly GCF_011250645.1). NCBI lineage: Bacteria > Bacillati > Actinomycetota > Actinomycetes > Motilibacterales > Motilibacteraceae > Motilibacter > Motilibacter aurantiacus. The sequence goes on along the minus strand of NZ_JAANNO010000005.1, from coordinate 237,356 downwards.
CGTCCGGCCTGATCGAGGAGAGCGGGCTCAGCGTCTCGCGCGGCGGCCGGCCCTCCCCACAGGTCTCGCTCAACAGCGGGCTGCGCTTCCTGGCCGTGGACCTCGGGGCGACGTCGGTCAGCGTCGCCATCGGCGACAGCCGGCTCAACCTGCTGACCTTCCTCGAGGAGCCCTGCGACATCCGCAGCGGGCCGGACGGGGTCCTCCCGCACGTCCACGACCTCATCGCGAAGGCCCAGGCCACGGTCGGCTGCGACACCATCTCCGGCATCGGGATCGGGGTGCCGGGGCCGGTGAGCTTCCGGGAGGGCATCCCGGTCAGCCCCCCGCTCATGCCGGGGTGGAACCGCTACCCATTGCGTGACGAGTTCTCCCGCCGGTTCCGCTGCAGCGTCACGGTCGACAACGACGTGAACATGATGGCGCAGGGGGAGCGTTGGGGCGGCGTCGCGAAGGGGATGGACGACTTCCTCTTCGTGAAGATAGGGACAGGCGTCGGCAGCGCTGCGGTCATCCATGGCGACGTCTACCGCGGCGCCGCCGGTTGTGCCGGCGACATCGGGCACATCCGGGCCGGCGAGGGGCACGTGTGCGCCTGCGGCAACACCGGCTGCCTGGAGACGATGTTCAGCGGGGCGGCCCTCAGCCGGGACGCCACGATGGCCGCCACGTCGGGGGAGTCGCCTGCGCTGGCCGCCCGGCTCGCGCACACGCAGACGCTGACGGCCCTGGACGTCGGGGAGGCGGCCCAGGAGGGCGATGCGGTCGCGCTGTCGCTCATCAAGACCGGCGGGCAGCGGCTCGGCACCGTCCTCGCCGAGCTCGTCAACTTCATGAACCCCTCGCTCGTGGTCATCGCCGGCGGCATCTCCCGGCTCGGCCACCCGCTGCTGGCCGAGATCCGGCAGACGGTCTACCGCCAGTCCATGCCGCTGGCCACGAGCAACCTGCCGATCGTGCTCAGCGAGCTCGGGGAGACCGGGGGCGTGCTCGGCGGGCTCGTCACCGCCAGCGACTGGATGTTCTCGCCCTCCGCGTGAGCGCTCTCGAAGCTGCCTGAGCCAAGCGTCGGCGGCGTGCAGAAGGGGCGGCGAGCTGATGCTCGCCGCCCCCTCTGCACGTCGGCGGCCACGCGGCCGCAGCCATCAGCCGGTGTTGCGCAGCCCGGCGGCCACGCCGTTCACGGTGAGCAGCAGCGCGCGGCGCAGCTCGGGGTCGACGTCCTCCCCGGCTGCCCGCACGCGGCGCAGCAGCGCGACCTGCAGGTAGGAGATCGGGTCGACGTAGGCGTCGCGCACCTGCAGCGTGCGGGCGAGCGAGGGGCTCTTGCCCAGCAGCTGGGACTCACCGGTGATGCGGAGCACCTGCTCGACGGTCCGGTCGTGCTCCTCGACGATGCGCTCGAAGATCGGGCGCAGCGCGGGGTCGACCAGGGTCTCCACGTAGTGGCGCGCGATCCGCAGGTCGGTCTTCGCCAGCGTCATCTCGACGTTGGAGAGGAAGTTGCGGAAGAAGTGCCACTCAGACCACATCTGCTCGACGAGCGCGCCGTGGCCGGCCTCGAAGGCCGCCGCGAGGCCGCTGCCGACGCCGAACCACCCCGGCACGACCTGCCGCGACTGGGTCCAGCCGAAGACCCACGGGATCGCGCGCAGCGCCGACAGGCCTGCGTCGGAGGACGGGCGGCGCGAGGGGCGGGACCCGATGTTGAGATCACCGAGCGTCTCGACCGGCGTCGACTGGGAGAAGTACGCCGCGATCTGGGCGTCCCGCGTGAGTGCGCGGTAGGCCTGCTGCGCCCGCTCGGACACCAGGTCCATGACCGGGTCGAACTGCGGCAGCAGCGGCACCGTCGTCTCGCGCGGGGTCCGGTGCAGCACGGTCGCGGTCAGGGTCGCCGCCAGCGTGAGCTGGAGGTTCTCCCGGGCCAGCGACGGCAGGAGGTACTTGTCGCTGATGACCTCGCCCTGCTCGGTCACCTTGATCTCGCCGTCGAGCGTCCCCCAGGGCTGGGCCAGGATCGCCTCGTACGTCGGGCCGCCGCCGCGCCCGACAGTGCCGCCGCGGCCGTGGAACAGCCGCAGCCGCACCCCGTGGCGCCGGGCGACGTCGCGCAGCCGGCGCTGCGCGCGGTGGATCTCCCACTGGGAGCTGGCGATGCCGGCGTCCTTGTTCGAGTCCGAGTAGCCGAGCATCACCTCCTGCACGTCGCCGCGCAGGGTGACCAGGCTCCGGTAGCTCGGGTCCGAGAGCAGGTCCTCGAGGATCTCGTCGGCCGCGCGCAGCTCGTCGACGGTCTCGAGCAGCGGGACGAACCCGATCTGCGCGACGCCTCCGGCCAGGTCCACGAGGCCGGCCTCGCGGCCGAGCAGCACCGCGGCCAGCACGTCGTCGGCGCCCCGGGTCATGGAGATGATGTACGACTCGGTGACCTGGGAGCCGAAGCGCTCGAAGGCCTCGCGCACGGTCGTGAAGACCGCGAACACCCGCTGGCCCGCCGCGTCCAGCGGCGGCGGGGTGGGCGCCAGCGGGCGGCGGCTCGCCAGCTCCTGGCGCAGCAGGGCCAGCCGGTCCTCCCGCTTGAGCTGGGCGTACGGCGTCGAGCTCTCGCCCAGCCGGTCGAACAGCTGGGCGAGGGTGTCGTGGTGGGCGTCGGAGTGCTCGCGGACGTCCAGGGTCGCCAGGTGCAGCCCGAACGCCTGCAGGGTCCGGACCAGCCGCTCGAGCCGGCCGTGCGCGACGAGCTCGCCCTTGTGCGCGAGCAGCGAGTCGCGCACCACGACCAGGTCGCGCACCAGCTCGGTCGTCGAGGCGTAGTCGCGCCCCGGCGCGTGGGGGCCGGCCGTCGCGTGGCGGCGCCGGGTGTGCTCGAGCTTGTGCCGGATGCAGGTGAGCTTGAGGCGGTACGGCTCCTGCTGGTTGAGCCGCAGATAGCGCGGTGGCACCTCGGGCAGCCGCTCGAGGTCGGCCGCCAGGCTGTCGCGCAGCTCCTGGGTGACCCCCACGTTGCGCAGGCTCGAGGAGAGCTCGGCGCGCAGCTGGTCGATCTGCTCGCCGACGGCGTTGAGCGCGTGGTCGTGCTGGAGCAGCAGGACGTCGTAGGTCACCCGCGGGGTGACGTTGGGGTTTCCGTCGCGGTCGCCGCCGATCCAGGAGCCGAAGGTGAGCGGCCGGCTCTCCAGGGGCAGCGCCACCCCCGCGCGCCCGAGCTCGTCGACGAGCTCCTCGAGCACGTCGGGCACGGCGATGCGGAACAGCTCGTCGAGGTAGTAGACGGCGTTGCGCGCCTCGTCGAGCACCTCCGGCCGCTCCGAGCGCAGCTCGTCGCTCTGCCACAGCAGGTCGACCAGCTCGGCGAGGCGGCGGACGGACCGGGGGTCGGACTGCCAGTCGTCGCGCTCGAGCAGCTCGCCGATGCGGCGCAGCTTGGTGAGTACCGTGCGCCGGGCCGCCTCGGTCGGGTGGGCGGTGAAGACCGGGCGGACCGAGACGTGGCGGACCATCTCGGCCACCTCGTCCTGCGGGACCCGGGCGTCGACGATCCGGTCGACCGCCTGCTTGAGCCAGCTGCCCTGCTCCGCGCGCAGTCGGCGCAGGTCGCGCGCCCGGTGCACCTGCTCGGCGATGTTGGCCAGGTGGAAGAACATCGAGAAGGCGCGCGCGAGCCGGGCCGCGGTGGGGACGTCCACCTCGGCCAGCAGCTTGGCGGCGGCGTCTCCGTCGTCGCGGGTGAGCCGGCGTACCCGCTCGACCAGGTCGAACAGCTCCTGGCCCTCCTGGCGGACGATGGTCTCGCCCAGGATCGTCCCCAGCCTGCGGATGTCGGCGCGCAGGCCGGCGGGGATGTCGTCAGCGTCGGTCACGGGTTCTCCTCGCGTCGTCCGCCTGAGCGGCGGCGGTCGGACGGCGCTGTCCGTGGGCGGCACCCTACTGCCGGGCCGGCCTGCCCGAGGCACCCCCGGCCAACTCCACGCCGTCGGGTGGCGGCCCCCCGCTCGGCCGGCCGTAGGCTGGAGATGCGCCGCTTCATGGGCGCTGCCGCATACGTGCCGCTTGAGGAGCGCCCGTGACCCTGAGCGGCCTGCTGACCGCCGTCGCCGCCGACCCTGCCCTCGCCCGCGCCGTGCGGGAAGCGCGGGACGGCGCCAGCCCCACGCTCGAGCTGGCCGCCCCGGCGCCGGTCCGCCCGTTCGCGGTGGCGGCCCTGGCCGCCCCGGCGCCGCTCGGCGCCGCGCGGACGGTGCTGGCCGTCACGGCCACCGGCCGCGAGGCCGAGGACCTCGTCACCGCGCTCGGGTCGCTGCTCGGCCCGGACAACGTGGCGCACTTCCCCTCCTGGGAGACGCTCCCGCACGAGCGGCTGAGCCCCCGCAGCGACACCGTCGGCCTCCGGCTCGCGGTGCTGCGGCGGCTGGCGCACCCCTCGGCGGACGACCCCTCCGCGGGCCCGGTACAGGTCGTCGTCGCGCCCGTCCGCAGCGTCCTGCAGCCGCTGGTCCGCGGTCTCGGCGACCTCGAGCCCGTCAGCCTGCGCCCCGGCGACGAGCTGGCGCTGGACGACGCGGTCGAGCGGCTGGCCGCCGCCGCGTACACCCGGGTCGACATGGTGGAGAAGCGCGGCGAGTTCGCCGTGCGCGGCGGGATCCTCGACGTGTTCCCGCCGACCGAGGAGCACCCGCTCCGGGTGGAGTACTGGGGCGACACGGTCGAGGAGGTGCGCTGGTTCAAGGTCGCCGACCAGCGCAGCCTCGAGGTCGCCGAGCACGGGCTCTGGGCGCCGCCCTGTCGGGAGCTGCTGCTGACCCCCGAGGTGCGGGAGCGGGCGCGCGCGCTCGGCGCCGCCCACCCGAGCCTGGCCGAGGTCGTCGACAAGCTCGCCGAGGGGATCGCGGTCGAGGGCATGGAGGCGCTGATCCCGGCGCTCGTGGACGACCTCGAGCTGCTGCCCGAGGCGATGCCCGCCGGGACGTACGTCGTCGTGTGCGACCCGGAGCGGGTGCGTGCGCGGGCAGCGGACCTGGTGGCCACCAGCCGCGAGTTCCTCGACGCGTCGTGGGCGACCGCGGCAGCCGGGGGCGAGGCGCCGATCGACCTGGGCGCCTCGTCCTACCGCGACCTGTCCGAGGTGCGGGCGACCACGCTGGCGAGCGGCCGGGCCTGGTGGACCGTGACCCCCTTCGACACCGACCTCGAGATCAGCGAAGCCGAGAACGTGCTTCCGGTGTCGGCGAAGGAGGTCGAGGGCTACCGCGGCGACGTGCAGCGCGCGATCGCCGACGCCAAGGGGTGGCTCGGCGAGGGGTGGCGGGTCGTCTACGTCACCGAGGGGCACGGGCCGGCCGAGCGCACGGTCGAGCGGCTCAAGGAGGCCGGTGTGCCGGCGCGGCTGGACGTCGGGCTGCGGCAGGAGCCCTCGCCCGGCGTCGCCGAGGTGACGACCGGCTGCATCGAGCACGGCCTGGTCTCCGCCCAGCTCAAGCTGGCGATCCTCACCGAGACCGACGTCAACGGCCAGAAGGCGTCGACCAAGGACATGCGGCGCATGCCGAGCCGGCGGCGCAACCAGGTCGACCCGCTGCAGCTCAAGCCCGGCGACCCGGTCGTCCACGAGCACCACGGCGTCGGCCGCTACGTCGAGATGGTCCAGCGCACCGTGCAGGGGGCGACCCGCGAGTACCTCGTCATCGAGTACGCCCCGAGCAAGCGCGGCGCCCCCGGCGACCGGCTGTTCGTCCCCACCGACCAGCTCGACCTCGTCACGCGCTACGTCGGCGGCGAGCAGCCGGCGCTCGACCGCATGGGCGGGGCGGACTGGCAGAAGCGCAAGGGCCGGGCGAAGAAGGCGGTCAAGCAGATCGCCGCCGAGCTGATCAAGCTCTACAGCGCGCGCATGGCGACCCAGGGGCACCAGTTCGGCCCGGACACCCCGTGGCAGCGCGAGCTCGAGGACGCCTTTCCCTACGCCGAGACGCCTGACCAGCTGTCGACGATCGACGAGGTCAAGCGCGACATGGAGCGCCCGGTCCCGATGGACCGCGTGGTCTGCGGCGACGTCGGCTACGGCAAGACCGAGATCGCGGTGCGCGCCGCGTTCAAGGCCGTCATGGAGGGCAAGCAGGTCGCGGTCCTCGTGCCGACGACCCTGCTGGTGCAGCAGCACTACTCGACGTTCAGCGAGCGCTACGCCGGCTTCCCGGTCAACGTCAAGGCGCTGAGCCGCTTCCAGACCGACAAGGAGGCCAAGGCGGTCCAGGAGGGGGTGCGCGACGGCAGCGTGGACGTCGTCATCGGCACCCACCGGCTCATCATGGGCGACGTCCACTTCAAGGACCTCGGCCTCGTGATCGTCGACGAGGAGCAGCGCTTCGGCGTCGAGCACAAGGAGCGGCTCAAGCACCTGCGCACCAACGTGGACGTGCTGACGATGTCCGCCACCCCGATCCCGCGCACCCTGGAGATGTCGATCACCGGCATCCGCGAGATGTCGACGATCCTCACCCCGCCGGAGGAGCGGCACCCGGTGCTCACCTACGTCGGGGCCTACGACGAGAAGCAGATCTCCGCGGCGATCCGCCGCGAGCTGCTCCGCGAGGGGCAGGTCTTCTACATCCACAACCGGGTGGAGTCGATCGAGCGGGCCTCGGCCCGGCTGCGCGAGCTCGTCCCCGAGGCCCGGGTGGCGCACGCCCACGGGCAGATGAACGAGCACCAGCTCGAGCAGGTCGTGCTCGACTTCTGGGAGCGCCGCGTCGACGTCCTCGTCTGCACCACGATCGTGGAGAGCGGGCTCAACATCTCCAACGCCAACACCCTCATCGTCGAGCGCGGCGACACCCTCGGCCTGTCCCAGCTGCACCAGCTGCGCGGCCGCGTCGGCCGTGGCCGGGAGCGGGCGTACGCGTACTTCCTCTACCCGCCGGAGAAGCCGCTCACGGAGACGGCGCACGACCGGCTCGCGACGATCGCGCAGAACAGCGACCTCGGCGCCGGCATGCGGGTGGCGATGAAGGACCTGGAGATCCGCGGCGCGGGCAACCTGCTCGGCGGCGAGCAGTCCGGGCACATCGCCGACGTCGGCTTCGACCTCTACGTCCGCCTGGTCGGCGAGGCGGTCGCGGAGTTCAAGGGCGAGGCCGACACCGCCCCGGCCGAGGTCAAGGTCGAGCTGCCGGTCGACGCCCACCTGCCGCACGACTACGTGCCGGGCGAGCGGCTGCGGCTGGAGGCGTACCGCAAGCTGGCCGAGGCCGCCGACGACGAGGCGATCGAGGCGGTCAAGGCCGAGCTCGCCGACCGCTACGGCACCCCGCCGGAGCCGGTCGAGAACCTCGTCGCCGTCGCCCGGTTCCGCGCGCACGCCCGCACGGCCGGCCTGCGGGACGTCGCGCTGCAGGGGTCGCAGATCCGCTTCGGCCCGGTCGAGTTGCGCGAGTCCCAGCAACTGCGGCTCCAGCGGCTCTACCCTCGCACTCTTGTGAAGCCCGCCACATCTACGATCCTGGTGCCACGCCCGGCCACCGCCCGGATCGGAGGGTCCCCGTTGCGCGACGTCGCCCTGCTCGACTGGTGCCGAGACCTCATCGACGCCGTGCTGCTGGACGCCCCGGCACCGGCCGCCGCGGGCGGGAGCGGGCGGTGAGCGCGCGTCGCCGAGCCGTCGGCGCGCTGCTGGCCGCCGCCGCGCTCACCGCGTGCTCCCCGTCCGGGGCGGGCTCCGCCGTCGTGGTGGGGGACCAGCGTGTGAGCAACGAGGAGGTGCGGACGGTCGCGGACCGGCTCGTGAGCGCCGAGCAGAGCCCGTTCGCCCAGGAGCGGCCGCGCGCGGTGTCCTACACCCTCAACTACCTCACCGAGTACGCGCTGCTCGACGAGCTCGCGGCCCGCCAGGACCCGCCGATCACGGTCGACCAGAGCGAGATCGAGGCGATCCGCGGGCAGCTCGTGCGCACCGGCGGGGAGGAGGGCCTGGCGTCGGCCTTCCTCGAGCAGGGTGTCGCGCCGGGGACCGAGGACCGTTACCTGCGGTGGTACCTCATCCAGACCGAGCTCGGGGAGCGGCTGGTGCCGGGAACGGCCACCGAGCAGGTGCAGGTCGAGCGCCAGCAGGCGGTCAATGCGTTCCGGCGGCAGTTCGCGGAGTCGATCGGGGTGGAGATCAGCCCGCGCTACGGCCGCTACGACGCCGTCAACGCCACGCTCGTCCCGCTCGAGAGCGGCGGGCTGGCCACCGGCTCGACACCGACGCCCGCGCCCGGCCTGACCGGCGAGGGGACCGGGTGACGGGGGAGCCCACCCGCCCCACGCTCGTCGTCGTCAGCCCGCGCGTCCCGCCCGGCGCCTTCTCCTGGCCCGCCTGGCAGGCGCTGCGCTCGGCCGCCGGCGTGGTGGTCGACCCGGCGCTCTCCGCGCACCTGCCCGCGCTCGCCGAGGCGGGCGTCCGCGTGGCCGACGAGGGCGAGGTCCGCCTCGTGCCCGCGGCCGCGCTCCCCGCCGAGGCCGCGGCCGCCGGGCCCGGAGCCACCGTCGTCGAGCTGCCCGACCTGCCGGGCGCGCACGTGCTCGACCTCGTCGCGCTCCTGGACCGGCTGCGCAGCCCGGGCGGCTGCCCCTGGGACGCGGAGCAGACGCACCGCAGCCTGATCCAGTACCTGCTGGAGGAGGCGTACGAGGTCGTCGAGGCGATCGAGGACGACGACCGCGACGCGCTCGTCGAGGAGGTCGGGGACCTGCTGCTGCAGGCGGTCTTCCACGCCCGGCTGGGCGAGGAGCGGGCCGACGGCCCCTGGTCGATCGACGACGCCGCCGACGGGATCGTCGCCAAGCTGATACGCCGCCACCCGCACGTCTTCGGGCCTGCCGCGGGCACCGGCGAGGTCGCGTCCTCGCACACCGAGAAGACGTGGGACGCGGTCAAGCGGGCGGAGAAGGGGCGCGCGTCGGCCGTCGACGGCGTCCCGCTCGCGCAGCCGGCGCTGTCGCTGGCGTCGAAGCTGATCGGGCGCGCGGAGCGCGCGGGGCTCGACGTCCCGGTGGGCGCCGTGGATTCCGCCGAGCCGGACGTGGGGGAGCTGCTGCTGTCGGTGGTCGCCCGGGCGCGTGCCGAGGGCGTGGACGCGGAGGGGGAGCTGCGGGCCGCCGCGCGGCGCTACGCGGACCGGGTGCGGGCCGTCGAGGCCGCGGGCGCGGCCGGGACGGGCCACCCCTCGGGCGCCTGAGCAAGCCTCGCCGCCGCCGGGGCCCGGGCGGCGACGATCCGTGTGCGGTCGCGGGGCATCGGGTCGGCCGCGTGCCGCGGTCGGGCTCACGTGCCGCCTGCTGCCCCGGCGTGCGACCGGCCTCCCCGCCGGTCGCGCGCAGGCCGTGCGGCAGGAGGCGCGCCGCTCGGCGAGGATCGCCCCATGACAGAGCCCGCGGCCTTCGAGCCCGTCGCCCGTGCCGGCCTGGACACCCTCCTGCGCCACAACCCCTCGCTCGCGACGGTGTCCGGCGACCACCGGTACGACGACCGGCTGGAGCGGCTCGACCCGGAGGCGCTCGCCGAGGAGCGCGCGGACCTCGCCGGCGCGCTCGACGCGCTGGCCGCGCTCGACCCGGGCGGGCTGTCGGCGGACGACGCGGTCGACCGCGAGGTGCTGCGGGTGGCGCTCGAGTCCCGGGCCTTCGCCCTCGACGAGCTGCGCCCGCTCGCGCACGACCCCCTGGAGGCCAACCCCGGCACGGCGGTCTACACGCTGCTGGCCCGCGACTTCGCGCCGCTGGGCGACCGGCTCCGCGCAGCCGCCTCCCGGCTGCGGGCCGTCCCGGCCAACCTGGCGGCCGCGCGTGCGGCGCTCGGCGTGGCCCCGCGCGTGCACCTGGAGACGGCCGCCGGGCAGTTCATCGGCACCCGGGCGCTGCTGGTGGACGAGCTCGCCGCCACGCTGGGCGAGGCGCCCGCGCTGCGCGCCGAGGTCGAGCCGGCCCGAGCGGCGGCGATCGAGGCGGTCGACGAGCACCTGGCCTGGCTGCGCGCCCGGCTCGCGGCCACCGACGGCTCCGCGGACGGCGACCCGCGGCTCGGGGCGGAGCGGTTCTCGCGCAAGCTCGCGCTCTCGCTGGACCTGGGGGAGCACACCGCCGCGGACGACGTCCTCGCGCTCGCGGAGGACAACCTCGCCCGGGTGGAGGCGGAGATCGCGCAGGTCGCGGCCCGGCTCGGCGGGACGCCGCGCGAGGTGCTCGACCGGCTCGCCGCGGAGGGAGGTGTCGAGGACTCCACCGTCGTCGCGCTGTGCCGCGAGGCGCTCGCCACCACGACGGCGTTCGTCGCGGAGCGCCGGCTGATGACCGTGCACGACGACCCGGTGGAGGTGATCGTCATGCCGGAGATCCACCGCGGGGTGGCCGTCGCGTACTGCAGCCCGCCCGGGCCGCTGGAGACGGCGCCGCTGCCGACGTACTTCGCCGTGGCCCCGACGCCCGCCGACTGGAGCGCGGAGCGGGCGCGCTCGTTCTACCGCGAGTACAACGCCCACATGCTCCAGGAGCTCACGGTCCACGAGGCCGCCCCGGGGCACGTGCTCCAGCTGGCCCACTCGCGCCGCTACCGCGGCTCCACCCCGGTGCGCGCCTGCCTGTGGAACGGGGCGTTCGTCGAGGGCTGGGCGGTCTACGCCGAGGAGCTCATGGCGGACCGCGGCTACCCCGGCGTGGGCGGCCCCGACGGCAACGCGGCGCTGCGGATGCAGCAGCTGAAGATGCAGCTGCGCATGACGATCAACGCGATCCTGGACATCCGCGTCCACACCCGCGGCATGACCGAGGCCGAGGCGCTCGCCCTCATGGTCGGGCGCGGCCACCAGGAGGAGGGCGAGGCCGTCGGCAAGTGGCGCCGCGCGCTGCTGACCAGCGGGCAGCTCTCGACGTACTTCGTCGGGTACGCCGCGGTGAGCCGCCTCGCCGCCCACCTGCGCGCCGCCAGCCCCGGCTGGGACGACCTGCAGGTGCACGACGCGCTCCTCGCGCACGGGTCGCCCGCGCCCCGGCACGTGCGAACGCTGCTCGGGCTCTGACCCGCGCTCCGTGGCCATGTGCGCGGCGGCCCGCCGGTCGCAGCCGTACCCCGGCCCGACCACGTGATCGCGGGGCCCGGGGCACGTCACAGGCCGGGGGCCGGTGCGACTCCCGTCCGGTCCGTCCACCACCCCGGCCCCTGCCCGGCGAGGCGACGACAGCGTGCACGCCGGGTGGCGTGCCGGTGCCCGCGAGGCCGCGACCCTCGCGGGGGGAGCGCCTGCGCGGGAAGATCGGGCCGCGCCGGTAGGCTGCGGTCGTATCCCAGCCTGCGTGAGGAGAACGACGTGGCGAGCATTGACGCCGTCGGCGCCCGGGAGATTCTTGACTCCCGCGGCAACCCCACCGTCGAGGTGGAGGTGGCCCTGGACGACGGCACCATCGCCCGTGCGGCCGTGCCGAGTGGCGCCTCGACCGGAGCCTTCGAGGCCGTCGAGCTGCGTGACGGCGAGTCGCGCTACGGCGGCAAGGGCGTCGAGAAGGCCGTCCTGGCCGTCCTCGACGAGATCGGCCCCGAGCTGGTCGGCTTCGAGGCCAGCGAGCAGCGGCTGATCGACGCCGCCCTGCTCGAGCTCGACGGCACCCCGAACAAGGCGCGCCTCGGCGCCAACGCGATCCTGGGCGTCAGCCTCGCGGTCGCCCGCGCCGCGGCCGAGTCGGCCAAGCTGCCGCTCTTCCGCTACATCGGCGGCCCCAACGCGCACACCCTGCCCGTCCCCATGATGAACATCATCAACGGTGGCGCGCACGCTGATTCCGGCGTCGACATTCAGGAATTCATGATCGCCCCGGTCGGGGCCGAGACGTTCCGCGAGGCGCTCCGCTGGGGCGCAGAGGTCTACCAGTCGCTGAAGTCGGTGCTCAAGGCCGAGGGCCTGGCCACCGGCCTCGGTGACGAGGGTGGCTTCGCGCCGAACCTGCCGAACGGCCGGGCGGCGCTGGACCTCATCGGCCGCGCGATCGACAAGGCGGGCTTCACGCTCGGCGACGACATCGCGCTCGCGCTCGACGTGGCCGCGACCGAGTTCCACGAGAACGGCACCTACCGTTTCGAGGGCTCGGACCGCACCTCCGCGCAGATGACGGCCTACTACACCGAGCTGGTCAACGACTACCCGCTCGTCTCGATCGAGGACCCGCTCGACGAGGAGGACTGGGACGGCTGGGCGGCCATCACCGCCGAGCTCGGCAAGCGCGTGCAGCTCGTGGGCGACGACCTGTTCGTCACCAACCCCGAGCGGCTCGCCCGCGGCATCGCCGGCGGTCAGGCCAACGCGCTGCTCGTCAAGGTCAACCAGATCGGCAGCCTCACCGAGACGCTCGACGCGGTCTCGCTCGCGCACCGCAGCGGCTACCGCTGCATGATGAGCCACCGCTCCGGCGAGACCGAGGACACCACGATCGCCGACCTCGCGGTGGCGACCGACTGCGGCCAGATCAAGACCGGTGCGCCCGCCCGCAGCGAGCGCGTCGCCAAGTACAACCAGCTGCTCCGCATCGAGGAGGAGCTGGACGACGCCGCCCGCTACGCCGGCCGCTCCGCGTTCCCGCGGGCCGCGAAGGCCTGACCGGGGAGCACCCGGCCATGCCCGCATCCTCGTCCCGGCGTACCCCGCCGCGCGCTCCCGGGCGCGCGGCGGGGCAGCCGGGGCGCTCCCGGCCCGACGCCCCGCCACGGCGCGCCCGCGCGTCTGCACGGGCGTCCCGCCGGGGCTCCGGCCTGACGACGCGCGCGGCCGTGCTCGCGCTCGTGGTCTGCGCCCTCGCGCTGTCGCTCGCGTACCCGCTGCGCGAGTACCTCGGGCAGCGCTCGGAGATCGCCGCGCTGCGCGAGCGCACCGCCCAGCAGGAGCAGCGTGTCGCCCAGCTCGAGGCGGACAAGGCGCGCTGGCAGGACCCGGCGTACCTGCGCACCCAGGCGGAGGAGCGGCTGCACCGCGTCCCGCCGGGGGAGTCGCACTTCGTGGTCAAGGAGCCGGACCGCAGCACGGCCCGGCAGGACACCGAGGAGGCCGCCCCGCGGGCGGACGAGCGCGGCGAACGGCCGTGGTTCGGGACGCTGTGGGAGTCGGTCGAGGCCGCGGACAGCGGCCGCTGACGTGACGGCCCCGCACCTCGGCGAGACGGCCGCGGCCACCGCACCCGCGGCCACCCCACCTGCTGAGGACATCGCCGCCTCCGACCGGGACGCCATCGCCCGCCAGCTCGGGCGCCCGCCCCGCGGGCTGCGCGCGGTCGCGCACCGCTGCCCGTGCGGCCAGCCCGACGTCGTCGAGACGGCTCCGCGGCTGCCGGACGGCACGCCGTTCCCGACCTTCTACTACCTCACCTGCCCGCGGGCCACGGGTGCGGTCAGCACCCTGGAGTCCGAGGGGCTCATGCGCGAGATGACCGAGCGCCTGCAGTCCGACGAGGGGCTGGCCGCGGCCTACCGCGCGGCGCACGAGGACTACCTGCGCAGGCGCGACGCCGTCGAGCAGGTCCCGGAGATCGCCGACGTCACGGCCGGCGGCATGCCGTCGCGCGTGAAGTGCCTGCACGTGCTCGTGGCGCACTCGCTGGCCGCCGGCCCGGGGGCCAACCCGCTCGGCGACGAGGCGCTCGCCGCGCTGCCCGACTGGTGGACGGGCGGCCCATGCGCCCTCTCCGCCGCCGACGCGCCACCTCCCGAGACACCCGCCCCCACCGCCCCGGAGCAGGACGGCCCATGACCTCCCAGCGCGTCGCAGCCTTCGACTGCGGCACCAACTCGATCCGCCTGCTCGTGGCCGACGTCGACCCCGTGGCGGGCACGTTGCTGGACCTGGACCGCCGGATGGAGGTCGTACGCCTCGGCCAAGGCGTCGACCGCACCGGGCGGCTCGCCCCCGAGGCGTTGGAGCGCACCTTCGAGGCCACCCGCCGCTACGCGGAGGCGGTCCGCGCCTTCGGCGCGGAGCGGGTGCGCTTCGTGGCCACCTCCGCCACCCGTGACGCCGAGAACCGGGACGAGTTCGCCGCCGGCGTGCGCGACATCCTCGGCGTCGAGCCGGAGGTGGTGACCGGGGCCGATGAGGCCGCGCTCAGCTTCGCCGGGGCGACCCGCGAACTGGCCGGGGACGGGGTCGCCGGGCCGTACCTCGTCGTCGACATCGGCGGCGGCTCCACCGAGTTCGTGCTGGGCGACGCGAGCGGCGTGCGGGCGGCTAGGTCGGTGGACATCGGCTGCGTGCGCATGACCGAGCGCCACCTGCACGAGGACCCGCCCACCGCCGAGCAGGTGGCCGCCGCCCGGGCCGACGTCGAGGCCGCGATCGCGCTGGCCGCGCAGACCGTCCCGCTGCACGAGGCCCACACGCTCGTCGGCGTCGCCGGCTCGGTGACGACCGTCGCGGCCATGGCGCTGGACCTCGAGGCGTACGACTCCTCGGTCATCCACCGCTCGCGCATCCCCTCCGACGACGTGCGTGACGTGTCGGCCAAGCTCCTCGCGGCTTCGCACGCCGAGCGTGCTGCGCTGCCCTTCATGCACCCCGGTCGGGTCGACGTGATCGGCGCGGGCGCGCTCGTGCTGGAGGCGGTCGTGGACCGGCTCGGCCTGCCCGACCTGGTCGTCAGCGAGCACGACATCCTCGACGGGATCGCCTGGAGCCTGGTGGAGGCCCGGCTGCCCGGCTAGGCGGGCCAGCAGGCTCGGGTCGAGCCGAGCGGCGGCGGTCGCCGGCCGGCGCGGGACCTCCCGAGGGACGTCCGGCCCTCGACGGCGGTGTTGCGGTGCTGTTAGCAGCGGGTGGCGGTGTGAAAGGCTCACGAGCATGAGCGAATTCAGGACCGCGTGAGTTGGATTTCCTCGACTACCTCGCCGACAACCGTGACCGCATGCTCGAGCTCGGCCAGGAGCACCTCCTCCTCGTGCTCGTCGCGCTTGCTCTCGGCACGGCCATCGGGATCGGCACGGGGCTCCTGACCTACCGCCACCCGGCCGTGAGCGCTTCCGTGGTGCGGCTCGAAGGGCTGCTCCTGGTGATCCCGTCGCTGGCGATGTACGCGCTCCTCGTTCCGGTGTTCGGCATCGGCCAGGAGCCCGTGATCGTCGCGCTGACGCTCTACTCGCTGCTCGCCATCACCCGGAACACGGTGGTGGGCCTCAACGCCGTCGACCCCGCGATCGTGGAGAGCGCGCGCGGGACGGGCATGGGGCGCTGGCGTGCGCTCGTGCGGATCGAGCTCCCCCTGGCGTGGCCGGTGATCGCCGCCGGCGTCCGCGTGTCGGCGATCCTGCTGGTGAGCATCGCGGCGCTGGCGAGCATCGTCGGCGGGGGCGGCTATGGCGAGCTGATCTTCGCTGCGCTCCGCGTGATCACCGGGCCCAATGCCCTCGACCTCGTGCTCGCGGGGACTCTCGGCACCGTCGCGGTCGGGCTGCTGCTCGACGTGGCGTTCCTCGCGCTCACGCGGCTCACCACCTCGAAGGGGCTCCGATGAGTGAGGCCATGATCCGCCTGCAACGGCTGACCAAGACGTACGCGGGGCAGAGCGCTCCCGCGGTGGACTCGCTCGACCTCGACATCCCCGCCGGCGAGATCGTGATCCTCGTCGGCCCGTCGGGATGTGGCAAGACGACGACGATGAAGATGATCAACAGGATCATCGAGCCCACCTCGGGGTCGATCCTGCTCGAGGGCGAGGACGTCACCCGTGCCGATCCCGACCAGCTGCGCCGCCGCATCGGCTACGTCATCCAGCAGGTCGGGCTCTTCCCGCACATGACGATCGCGGAGAACATCGCGACCGTGCCGCGGCTGCTGCGGTGGCCGCGCCGGCGCATCGCCGACCGGGTGGACGAGCTGCTCGACCTCGTGGGGCTGGACCCGTCGGCCTACCGCGCGCGCTACCCCAAGGCGCTGTCGGGTGGCCAGCGCCAGCGGGTGGGCGTGGCACGCGCGCTGGCGGCCGACCCACCGGTGATGCTCATGGACGAGCCCTTCGGCGCCCTCGACCCGATCAGCCGGGAGCGCCTGCAGAACGAGTTCCTCCGGCTGCAGGAGGAGATCCGCAAGACGATCGTCTTCGTCACTCACGACATCGACGAGGCGATCAAGATGGGCGACCGGATCGCGATCCTGCGTGAGCGGTCGGTCGTCGCCCAGTACGACACCCCGGAGAACGTGCTGTCCGCCCCCGCCGACGACTTCGTCTCCGAGTTCATCGGCGCCGGGGCCTCGCTCAAGCGGCTGAACCTGGCGAGGGTGCGTGACTTCGCCCTCGCCGACGGGCCCGTCGCCCTGGTGGGGCAGGGGCGGGAGGCGGCCCTGCGCGCGCTGCGCGGGTCCGGCCAGGACTACGTGCTGCTTCTCGACGACGAGCGGCGGCCCCGGCGCTGGGCCGCCGAGAAGGACCTGCAGCGCGAGGGCCTCGACCTCGAGCGCACGGGCATGGAGGTCACCGCCCTCGTCGAGCCGGAGGCGACGCTGGCGGGCGCCCTGGACGCGATGGTCAGCAGCCGGGTCGGTGGGGTCGTCGTGGTCGACGGGCGGGGGGCGTACCTCGGCACCGTGGACATGCGGGTGATCATGGCCGCGGCCGAGACGATGCGGTCGGCCGGCCGGGCCGACGCGGCGGAGGCCCCGCGGTGACCGCGCAGGCCACCGAGCCCCTCGGCGCCGGGCTGGCCCCGCGCGCGGAGGACGGGCCGCCGGGGGGCCGTCACTCCTCCGGAGGCAAGGGCCCGGCCCGCGCCCTGCTCCGGCTCGCCGGGCTGCCGGTGGTGCTCGTGCTCGTCCTGGTCGCGGTCTGGGCGTGGGTCTCCACCGCCGAGCTCGACTCGATCGAGGAACGGTTGCTCGACCCGGCCGTCCTCCGGGCGCAGCTCGTGCGCCACCTCGAGCTGGTCGCGGTGTCGACCGCCGTCGTCATCGCCCTGGCACTGCCACTGGGCGTCCTCGCCACCCGCCCCGCGGCGCGGCGGCTCTCACCGTTCATCGTCGGGCTGGCGAACGTCGCACAGACCGTCCCGTCCTTCGGCGTGCTCGTGCTCATCGCCGTGGCCTTCAACGAGATCGGGTTCTGGCCCTCGATCGTCGCCCTCGTGCTGTACGCGTTCCTCCCGGTGCTCCGCAACACCGTCGTGGGCCTCGCTCAGGTCGACGACTCCGTCATCGAGTCGGCCCGAGGGATGGGCATGTCGAGGCTGACCGTCCTGCGCCGCATCGAGCTGCCCCTGGCGACGCCGGTGATCGTGGCGGGCGTACGCACCGCTGCCGTGATCAACGTCGGCACGGCGACCATCGCCGCGCTGGTGAACGCCGGTGGGCTGGGCCAGACGATCTACCAGGGGCTCACGCTCGGCCGCACCTCCGCGCAGGTGGTCGGCGCCGTGCTCGCCGGCGTCCTCGCCCTGCTCATCGACCATCTGCTCCACGTCGCCGAAGACCTGCTGCGGCCTCGCGGCCAGTAGTTCGTGCCCGCTCGCAGACCTCGGCCTCGCTACCCGAAAGGCAGCTCATGTCCGCATCGCACCTCAACCGCCGCTTCCTCCTGGCCACGCTCGGCGCGACAGCGCTCGCGTTGACCGGCTGCGGAGGCGGGAACGACGACACCGGCGCGACTGCCGGCACGGAGGGCTCCGTCGCGGCCGGCGTCGACCTCGACGGGGTGAAGATCGCAGTGGGCTCCAAGGAGTTCACCGAGCAGCTCGTGCTCGGGCAGATCGCCGTGCAGGCCCTGCGCGCGGCAGGAGCCGACGTGGAGGACAGGACGAACATCACCGGAACCTCGACAGTGCGCTCGGCCCTGGAGGGCGGCGACATCGACGCCTACTACGAGTACACCGGCACCGGGTGGATCACGATCCTCGGCAACGCGGCTCCCGTGGCCGGCGCGCAGGAGCAGTTCGACGCGGTGAAGAAGGCGGACGCGACCAACAAGATCACGTGGTTCGCCCAGGCCCCCGCCAACAACACCTTCGCCATCGCGGCGAACGAGCAGGCGGTGGCCGAGTTCGGGGTCGCCTCGCTGAGCGACTACGGCAGGCTCGCGGCGCAGGACCCCGAGGCGGCAGCCCTGTGCTCGAGCCCGGAGTTCATCACCCGTGACGACGGCCTGCCCGGCGTCGAGAAGACCTACGGGTTCGACCTGCCGAACGACCGGGTCATCCAGCTCGAGCCCGCGCTGGTCTACCAGCAGGTCGGGCAGGGAGACCAGTGCGACTTCGCGGTCGTGTTCGCGACCGACGGGCAGGTGGCGGGCCAGGGCCTGACCGTGCTGGAGGACGACAAGGCCTTCTTCCCCCCGTACAACGTCGCCATGACGATGCGCGAGGAGGCCTACTCGGCGCACGCGGAGGCCTACGAGCAGCTGTTCGGCGCGATCTCGGAGAAGCTCACCGGTGAGCAGCTCACCGAGCTCAACGCCAAGGTCGACGTCGAGGGCGAGCAGGCCGAGGACGTCGCCGGGGAGTTCCTCCGCGAGGCCGGCATCGTCTAGCGCGGCTCCTCGTCACGGGTGAGCCGGCCGTCCTTCGGGCAGGAGCAGACCGCGTCGCGGGCCCCGCGACGCGGGAAGGAGCGCTCCCGTGACCGTGCCGAACGTCGAGCAGGACGAGCCCCGCAGGGACGGCGACGCCGCTGCGCCGGTCCTTCCGGCGCCGACCCTCACCGCCGGTGCGGTCGTCACTCCCGCGGCCGCGGCGTCCGAGGAGGGTGACGAGCTCGCGCAGAGCCCGGAGGAGCAGGCGCGCCGGTCGGGGGAGAGCGAGCCGGGCGGCGCCGACGGGCCCGAGGGCGGGTTCTCCGCCCCCGCCTCCTGAGGAGCCGTCCTGACCCGACCGCCCACGACGGCGCCGCCCGCGCTGCCGTCGCCCGTCCCGCCGGGCAGCGGCTGGCCGGGCGACCTCGCCGACCCCGCAACCCCGGTCGCCGAAGGGCCGGCCGGCGTACGCGCGCTCGCAGACTCCGCGGCCGGGCTGGCCGAGCTGGACGCCCGCGTCTCGGTCTGCCGGGCCTGCCCACGGCTCGTCGAGTGGCGCGAGGACGTCGCCCGGACGAAACGGCGCGCGTTCCGCGAGGAGGCCTACTGGGGCCGGCCGATCGCGGGCTGGGGCGACCCCGCTCCCCGGCTGCTCATCGTGGGGCTCGCCCCGGCCGCGCACGGGGGCAACCGGACCGGCCGGATCTTCACCGGCGACGCGAGCGGGGACTTCCTCTTCGCCGCCCTGCACCGCGCGGGGTTCGCCGCGCGGCCCACCAGCACGAGCGCGTACGACGGGCAGCGGCTGCTGGACGCGCGGATGCTCGCGGCGGTGCGCTGTGCGCCGCCGGCGAACAAGCCGACCCCGGGCGAGCGTGACACCTGCGCCCCGTGGCTCGACCGCGAGCTCGAGCTGCTGCTGCCGCACGCCCGGGTCGCGCTCGCGCTCGGCGGCTTCGCCTGGCAGGCGCTCCTCACCGCCCTCGGCCGCCGGCCAGGCATCCAGGTGCCCATGCCGCGGCCCGCGTTCGGGCACGGTGCGCAGGTGCAGCTGGGCGGGCTGTCCGTGCTGGGCTGCTACCACCCGAGCCAGCAGAACACCTTCACCGGCCGGCTCACCCCCCGGATGGCCGACGACGTGCTGCGGCGCGCGCGGTCATTGTCCGGCTTGGGCAGCCCCCTATAACAGATTCATCACGGGGTGGCACTCGCAGGCCGGTTCGGACGTTGAGTTTTCCTCGGGTAGCTTTGTTTGCATGGCTCAGTCGTCCGCCGCGCGCCCTCGTATCGTCATCGTCGGTGGCGGCTACGTCGGGATGTACACCGCCCTTCGCCTGCAGAAGAAGCTGCGCCGTGACGAGGCCGAGGTCATCGTCATCGACTCGCGGTCCTACATGACCTACCAGCCGTTCCTCCCCGAGGCGGCGGCCGGCAACATCGAGCCGCGCCACATCGTGGTCCCGTTGCGACGCGTGCTGGACAGCTGCAAGGTCGTCACCGGCGAGGTCACCGGTATCGAGCACGCCCGCAAGGTGGTGCACGTCAACCCGCAGGACGGCGAGCCGTACGAGGTGGCGTACGACCACGTCATCGTGGCGCTGGGCTCGGTCCCGCGCATCCTGCCGATCCCCGGCCTCGCCGAGCGCGGCATCGGGTTCAAGCGGGTCGAGGAGGCGATCTACCTCCGCAACCACATCATCGACCAGCTGGACCTCGCCGAGTCGAGCAGTGACCCCGAGCTGCGCCGGCGAGCGCTGACCTTCTGCTTCGTCGGCGGCGGCTACGCCGGCATCGAGGCCTTCGCCGAGCTGCAGGACATGGCGAAGTTCGCGACGCGCTACTACGAGACGATCAAGCCCGAGGACCTGCGCTGGGTCCTCGTCGAGGCCGCCGACCGGATCCTTCCCGAGGTCGGGCCCGAGATGGGCGTCTGGACGCTGGAGTCGCTGCGCAAGCGCGGCATGGAGATGAAGCTCAAGACGTTCCTCAACTCCTGCGTCGACGGCCACGTCGTGCTCAGCGACGGCACCGAGTTCGACACCAACACCGTCGTCTGGACGGCGGGCGTCAAGGCCAACCCGGTCCTCGGCTCCAGCGACCTGCCGCTCGACGAGCGCGGCCGGCTCAAGTGCACGACGAAGCTGCAGGTCGAGGGCGTCGAGGCCGCCTGGGGCGCGGGTGACTGCGCAGGCGTCCCGGACCTGACCGGCACCGGCCCCGGTGGCTTCTGCAGCCCGAGCGCCCAGCACGCGGTGCGCCAGGCACCCGTCCTCGCCGACAACGTCGTGGCGGCGATCCGCGGCTTCGGGCCCAAGGACTACAAGCACAAGTACGCCGGCTCGGTCGCGGGCCTCGGCCTGCGCAGGGGCGTGGCCAACGTCTACGGCGTGAAGCTCAAGGGCTGGCCGGCGTGGATGATGCACCGCATCTACCACATGAGCCGCGTGCCCACGTTCCGCCGCAAGATCGAGGTCCAGGCCGACTGGGCCTCGGCGCTGTTCTTCCGCCGCGAGGTCGTGTCGCTCGGGTCGCTGCAGCGCCCGCGCCACGAGTTCCAGGAGTTCGCGCCGCTGCCCAAGGTTCAGGAGCAGCCCGAGGTGGCGATCTCCGGTCCCGGCCGCGGCCAGGGCCAGTAGCCGACCGACCGGAGGCCGCGAGATGCCGCTGCTCGCCGTGACCGTGCTGGGGGCCGACCGCCCCGGCATCGTCGCCGAGGTCACCGGTCACCTGTCGCGCCTCGGGGGCAACCTCGAGGACTCGACGATGACGCTGCTGCGCGGGCACTTCGCCATGCTGCTCGTCGTGGCCACCGACCGGCCGATCGGCGAGGTCGAGCAGGCCCTGGCGCCGGTCGCCGCGGACGGCACGCTGGACGTCGCGGTGCGCCCGGTTCCGGAGAGCACGGCCACGGGGGCACCCGGGGCGCCCCACCTCCTCTCCGTTCACGGCGGGGACCGGCCCGGCATCGTCTCCTCGATGCTCGGCGTCGTCGCCCGCGTGGGCGGCAACGTGACCGACCTGACGACCCGGCTCTCCGGCGACCTCTACGTCGTCGTGGCCGAGGTCGACCTGCCCGCGGGCACCGACACCGACGCGCTCGCCAGTGCGCTGCGGGCCGCCGCGGACGAGCTCGACGTCGACGTGTCGCTGCGTGCGGTCGACGCCGACCTGCTCTGACGCCGTGGGCTCGCTGCTCCCGGAGCTTCCCCCGGGCAACGTCCTGCCGGTCGTGCGCGCCCCAGCGCACGTGCTGTCCGGCGCCGGCGCCGACGTGGACCCGCTGGACCCGGCCGTGGTCCAGCTCGCGGCGGACCTGCTCGCCACCCAGCGGGTGTCGCCCGGCTGCGTCGGGCTCGCCGCCCCGCAGGTCGGGGTGGGCTGGAGGCTGTTCTCCCTCGACGTCACCGGGCACCCGAAGGCACGGACAGTCCACGGCGCCGTCGTGCTGGCCAACGCCGAGGTCGTCGAGGCGTCCCGCTGGGAGAAGGGGCGCGAGGGCTGCATGTCCGTGCCCGACCTCACCGGGGACGTGCGCCGGGCCGGGCGGGTGCTGGTCGCCGGCGTCGTGCCCGGCACGGGGGAGCGGCTGGAGGTGCGCACCGACGCGTTCGAGGCCCGGGCGTACCAGCACGAGATCGACCACTGCGCCGGCCTGCTCTTCCTCGACCGCGTCGCCGGGGCTCACGCGATCCACCAGCGCAAGACCTACCTGTAGGCCCACGGGGCGCCGCGATCCGCCCCCGCGGCGGGGCGCCCGCCCGTAGCCTGTGCGCTCGGCCCCCGTAGCCCAATCGGCAGAGGCAGCGCTCTTAAAAAGCGCGCAGTGTGGGTTCGAGCCCCACCGGGGGCACCCGCGGCACGTCGCCCCCAGATCGGCCGCCCACGCGGAACTACGCGGGCTCGGCGCGACGTTCATCTCTACGAGGCCCCGCACGGTGCGGGCGCCCACCGGAGGTGTCACAGTGGAAAGCAGGAACCCCGTGTTCAGCCGGAGCGAGGGCTTCTCGCGCGGCGGCGCGACGTTCCGCGACGTCCCCACCCCGACCCCGGGGTCGCTGGAGGAGATGTACCGCCGTCCGGCGGCGGGCCCGGTCCAGACCGGGCGCATGACCGTGGACGACGCGGTCATGAAGACGCTCGCCTGCTTCGGCGTGCTGCTCGTGGGCGCGGCGGTGGCGTGGTTCGTCGCTCCGGGGCTCGCGTTCGTCGGCATGATCGTCGGCCTGGTGCTCGGGCTCGTCATCTCGTTCAAGCAGTCGACCAACCCGGCGCTCATCCTCAGCTACGCCGCTGCCGAGGGCCTCTTCGTCGGTGGCATCAGCTCGCTCTTCGAGGACCGCTGGCCCGGCATCGTCAGCCAGGCCGTCATCGGCACGCTGGCCGGCTTCGCCGCCATGCTGGTCCTCTACCGGACCGGCGTGCTGCGTGCGACCCCGAAGTTCGTCAAGGTCATCTCGATCGCCGCTCTCGCCTACATGGGCGTGGCGCTCGCGTCCTTCGTCGGCGCGCTGTTCGGCGCGGGTGACGGCTGGGGCTTCTACGGCATCGGCGGGCTCGGCCTGCTGCTCTGCGTCGCCGGCGTCGCCCTCGCCGCGTTCTTCCTCGTGCTCGACTTCGACTTCGTCGAGCAGGGTGTCAAGAACGGCCTGCCCGAGCGCTACTCCTGGCTCGCGGCGTTCGGCCTGATGGCGACGGTCGTGTGGCTCTACATCGAGCTGCTCCGCCTGCTCGCCATCCTGCGCGGCAACGACTGACGCTCGACCCCCGCACCGCACGAAGGGCCGGCCCCCCGCGGGGGCCGGCCCTTCGGCGTCCGGGGGGGTCAGGAGCCGTAGGCCTCCCGGACGGCCGGCAGCAGCTCGGACTCGCTCCAGTCGAGGAACTCCGCCTGGGCGTCCCCGCCGATCTGGACGAGCGCGACATCGGTGAAGCCCGCGTCGACGAACGGCTTGAGCGCCTCGACGACGGCGGACACGTCGTCGCCGCAGGGGATGGACTCGGCGACGTCCGCGGGCTTGACGAACTGCGTGGCCGCCTTGAAGGCCGACGGGCCCGGCAGCTCGGCGTTGACCTTCCAGGTCAGCCCGAACCAGCGGAACTGGTCATGGGCCCGGGTGACGGCCGCGTCCTTGTCCCGGTCGAAGCTCACGGGCAGCTGGCCGACGCGGGGCTTGCCCTGGCCGCCCGCGGCGTCGAAGTACTCGCCCAGCTCCGGCTTCGGCTCGGTCGCGATCATCAGGTCCGCGTACGCCCCCGCCAGGGTGCAGGACTGCTCGCCGGAGACCGCCACCCCGATCTTGACCGGCTCGTCGGGCAGGTCCCAGAGCTTGGCCGACTCGACGTCGTAGTGCTCGCCGTGGAACGTCACGTAGCCGCCGTCGAAGAGCTCGCGGATGATCTCCAGCGCCTCCTCGAACATCTCGTGGCGCGTGTCGACCGGGGGCCAGCCGCCCCCCACGACGTGCTCGTTGAGGTTCTCCCCGGCACCGAGCCCGAGGGTGAAGCGCCCCTCGCTCAGTACGGCGAGCGTCGCGGCCTTCTGCGCCACCACGACGGGGTGGTAGCGGAACAGCGGGCAGGTCACGTACGTCATGAACGGGATGCGCTCGGTCGCCTGCGCCACGGCGCCCAGCACGGTCCACGCGTAGGGGGAGTGGCCCTGGGTGCTCAGCCAGGGGTTGTAGTGGTCGCTGCTGACGAGGAAGTCGTAGCCGACCTGCTCGGCCCGCACGGCGTCCCGGACGAGCTGGCGCGGGCCCGCCTGCTCGCCCATGATCGTGTATCCGATTCGAGTCACACGACGCCGCTTGCCCGGCTGGGCCGGTGATAACCGCGGCGGGTCAGCCCGAGACGTCGGGCCCGGCGCGCTCGATCGCGAACCGCACGAGGACCCGTCGCTCGCGCTCCATCGCCGAGCGGTAGTCGTCCCAGTCGGGGTGCTCGCCCGCGAGCCGTCGGTAGTAGTCGACCAGCAGCTCCATGGCTTCCGGCAGCGGCACGACCTCCGCGGCTCCCTCGACCTGGACCCAGTCGCCGAAGAAGCCCTCGGTGAAGACGCAGGCGGCGACCCGCGGGTCCCGGCGGAGGTTGCGGACCTTCACCGCGGTCTCGCGGGAGCTGACGATGACCCGGCCTTCGGCATCGACGCCAACGGTCACCGGCGACAGCTGCGGCCGCCCGTCCGCGCGGAACGTGGTGAGCACCGCCCGGGAGTTCGCCCGCACGAACTCCCGGGCGCGCTCGGCGTCCAATCGGCCCGGCTCAGTCGAAGCTGCGGGAGGCCCGCTGCTTCACGTGCTCGTGCACGATCGCCTGGGCGTACGCGTGCGACAGGTCGTGCTCCGTCCGCAGCCAGTCGACCCGCTCCTCCTGGCGGAGCAGGCTGGGGCCGTCCTCCAGGGCCTGGAACCACTGGGCCATGTCGCGGCCCGTGGCCTGCGGTATCCGCGCGACGAGCTGGGTGTGGGTCTCCTCGGACGGGCGAAGGGACATCGGCAGTGCCTCCAGGGGTCGGCAACGTCTCCTGCCGAGAATCCTCCTCTCCCGGGGGTGTCCGCAAGTGGCGCCGCGCCCGGCGGACACTTGGCCCTGTGACAGGGAGCGCGCGCACCGATGGTGGCGACGGGGACGCAGCGGTGCGTGACGAGCTCGATCGCGAGGTACGCCGGGTCACCGAGCGGCTGCGCGCCCTGGCCCTGGCGCGGCTGCCCGAGCCCGCCCCGCCCTGGCCGAGCCGCGCCGCCGCGGCCCACGCCGCCGCCCAGGCGCTGGCCGACGCCGCCGCACGGCTCGAGGGGGAGCCGCTGCGGCCGGTCCCCGAGCTGGCTCCCTCGGCGGCCGCCGACCTCGTCGCGGTCTGCGGCGCGGACCTCGTGGCGGCCCTGGGCTCGGCGCCGGGACGGTCCGCCGACGCCCTCGTCGCGCTCGACGCGCTGCGCCGGGCCCGGCGGGCGCTCTAGTCGGCCGACCCCGACCGGGACGCGACGCCCGCCACGGGGGCGGCCTCCGCCGGACCGGGGAGGGCGGGCGGAGCGGCCGCCGGCTCGCCGTCGCCGGTCGTGCCGCCCGGCATCCCGCCGCCGTCGTCCGTGCCCGTCGCCTCGCTGGTGTCCACCGGCTCGGGCCTGCGGCGCAGCAGCAGCGCCCAGCGCCCGCGCGGCCCGCGCTCGCGCCCGGCCACCGCCGCACCGGTGACCTCGGTGCCCGCGGTGTCCGCCGCCGCCACCGCCGCCTCGGCGACCGTACGGACGCCCTCCCCGCGCCGGGCGTCCGGCGTGTCCTCGCCGGCAGGCGCGAGCCCGAGTGCCGCCAGCACCGAGGGGAGCAGCGCCTCGGCGGCGGCGCGGTAGCCGGCCGCCGACGGGTGGAAGCGGTCCGGGCCGAACATCTCCAGCGGGCGGGCGGCGAACTCCGGGCCGAGCAGGTCCCCGAGCGACACCGTGCGCCCGCCGGCCTCGACGACTCCGATGGTCTGCGCCGCCGCGAGCTGCCGGGACCACTGCCGGGCGAGCAGCCGAAGCGGCTGCGCGATGGGCTGGATGGTGCCGAGGTCCGGGCAGGTGCCCACGACGACCTCGCAGCCGGCCTGCCGCAGCCGGCCGACCGCCTCGACCAGGTGGCGCACCGACGCCGACGGGCGTACCCGGTGCGTGACGTCGTTGCCGCCGATCATCACCACCGCGACGTGCGGCGTCGCCTGCAACGCGGCGGTCACCTGCCGCTCGAGCCCGTCGGAGCGCGCGCCGACCTTGGCGACCCGGGTGAGCCGCACGGGGCGGCGGGCCACCGTTGCCACGCCCGCGGCGATGACGGCTCCCGGGGTCTCCTCGGCCCGGTGCACGCCGAGGCCGGCGGCGCTCGAGTCGCCGAGAACCACGAGGGAGAGCGGCGCGGCCGCGAAGTGCCCGCCGTAGACCCCGTCCGCGTCGGGGGAGTTGTCGACCGGCTGCCCGATCCGGCGCCGGGCCAGCTTGGCCTGTGCCCGCAGCAGCGCGTACGTCGTGGCCGACATGGCACCGACGCCGGTCCCGCCGTACGCCGCTGCCACCGCGATCCGGCGCGCCGCGGAAGCCCGGCTCACGGGCGGGCTGCCGGAGGGGTGCAGGGACGGCGGGCGGGCACGGGGCGACCTCCTCGGTGCGTACGCGGTCGGGGGTGCGGTGCGCCTCGGGCCGCGGGGGTGTCGCCACGGTATCCAAGGGCGCGCCCCTAGGCTGCGTCGCGTGGATTACGCCGAGTCCGTCGTCGACCTGATCGGCGACACCCCCCTGGTCCGCCTGCGCTCCGTCGCCTCGCACGTGCAGCCGCTCGTGCTGGCCAAGGTCGAGTCGCTCAACCCCGGCGGGTCGGTCAAGGACCGCATCGCCACCCGCATGATCGAGGCCGCCGAGGCCT
Source organism: Motilibacter aurantiacus (assembly GCF_011250645.1). Lineage (NCBI taxonomy): Bacteria > Bacillati > Actinomycetota > Actinomycetes > Motilibacterales > Motilibacteraceae > Motilibacter > Motilibacter aurantiacus. The sequence goes on along the minus strand of NZ_JAANNO010000005.1, from coordinate 210,464 downwards.
CGGGAGAGCTCAAGCCGGGGGGCACGATCGTCGAGCCGACCTCCGGCAACACCGGCGTCGGGCTGGCGATCGTGGCGCAGCAGCGCGGCTACCGGGTCGTCACGGTGATGCCCGACAAGGTGGCGGTCGACAAGCGCAACGTGCTGCAGGCGTACGGCGCGGAGGTGGTCGTCTGCCCGACGGCCGTCGACCCCGAGGACCCGCGCTCGTACTACAGCGTCAGCGACCGGCTCGCCCGCGAGATCGAGGGCGCGTGGAAGCCGAACCAGTACGCGAACCCGAACAACCCGCGGTCGCACTATGAGACGACCGGGCCGGAGATCTGGAAGCAGACCGAAGGCAGGATCACGCATTTCGTGACCGGTGTCGGCACCGGGGGAACGATCTCGGGCACCGGGCGCTACCTGAAGGAGGCTTCACAAGGGCGAGTTCGTGTCGTCGGGGCGGACCCGGAGGGCTCGGTCTACAGCGGCGGCACGGGCCGCCCGTACCTCGTCGAGGGCGTGGGCGAGGACTTCTGGCCCGAGGCGTACGACCGGGAGATCGCGGACGAGATCGTCGCGGTGTCCGACCGTGACTCGTTCGTCATGACCCGCCGGCTCGCCCGCGAGGAGGGCCTGCTCGTCGGCGGCTCGTGCGGCATGGCGGTCGTCGCCGCGCTGCGCGTCGCCGAGCGGCTCGGCCCCGACGACGTGGTGGTCGTGCTGCTGCCCGACGGCGGCCGCGGCTACCTGTCCAAGATCTTCAACGACGACTGGATGGCGTCCTACGGCTTCCTCGAGACGTCCAAGGAGGCGACCGTGGGCGAGGTGCTCCGGGCGAAGTCGGGCTCCGACGTCCCGGCGTTCGTCCACGTGCACCCGACCGAGACGGTGCGCGAGGCCGTGGACATCCTGCGCGAGTACGCCGTGTCGCAGATGCCGGTCGTGCGCGCCGAGCCGCCGGTCAAGGCTGCCGAGATCGTCGGCTCGGTGTCGGAGGCCGCGCTGCTCGACGCCCTGTTCGCCGGGCGGGCGCACCTTGCGGACCGGCTGGACCAGCACATGAGCGACCCGCTGCCGATCCTCGGCGCCGGCGAGCCGGTCAGCGCCGCGGTCACCGCACTGGAGCAATCCGGTGCCGCCGTGGTCATCGCGGACGGCGACCCGGTCGGCGTCATCACCCGGCAGGACCTGCTGGGCTATCTCGCCGCCCCCTGACCTTCACGGGCGGGAAGGGCGGGGCGAGGCGCACGAAGGGCCGGCGACGTGTGTCGCCGGCCCCTCTGCGCTGTGCCCCGTGTCGCCCCGTGTCGCCCCGTGTCGCCTCGTGCCGCTCGTCCTAGCCGGCGCTCGGAGCGGTCTGCTCGGCCTGCGCGGGGACGTTCAGCCCCACCGGGCACGAGACACCGGTGCCGCCGAGCCCGCAGTAGCCCCACGGCACCTTGGCGTCCGAGAGGTACTGCTGGTGGTAGTCCTCGGCGTAGTAGAACTCACCGGCCGGGGCCAGCTCCGAGGTGATCTCGCCGTGGCCGGCGCGGGTCAGCTCCTGCTGGTACGCCGCCCGCGACGCCTCCACGGCCGCCCGCTGCTCCTCGGAGGTCCAGTAGACCGCCGAGCGGTACTGCGTGCCGACGTCGTTGCCCTGCCGGTAGCCCTGGGTCGGGTCGTGCGACTCCCAGAACACCCCGAGCAGCTCGGCGTACGTCACCTTCGCCGGGTCGAAGACGACCTTCACGGCCTCGGTGTGCCCGGTCATGCCGGTGCACGTCTCCTCGTAGGTCGGGTTCGGGGTGAACCCGCCCTGATAGCCGACGGCGGTGGTCCACACGCCCGGCACCTTCCAGAACGCGCGCTCTGCGCCCCAGAAGCAGCCCATCGCGAAGTACGCGGTCTCCAGGCCCTCGGGGTACGGGCCCTCGATCGGGGTGCCGAGCACGGTGTGCGTGCCGGCGAGCGAGTACGGCCGCCCCGGGCGCCCGGGCAGGGCCGACCCGGCGGGGACCATGGAAGCCTTCATGCGTCCGAACAGCATGCCTCTGCAACGCCCGGTGGGCCGCGCGGATTCCGCGGGGCGGGCCCGCCGGCCCGGGCCGCCGGCGAGGCGCGCTGCGCCCGCCCGCGCCGGACGGGTCTAGCGTGAGACGCATGACCGACGCGTACGGCTTCGAGACCCTTGCGATCCATGCCGGGCAGGAGCCCGACCCGCTCACCGGGGCCGTGGTGCCGCCGATCGTGCAGGCGTCGACGTACAAGCAGGACGGCGTCGGCGGGCTCCGCGGCGGCTACGAGTACTCGCGCTCGGGCAACCCGACCCGGACCGCCCTCGAGGAGTGCCTGGCGGCCCTCGAGGGCGGGCGGCGGGCCCTGGCGTTCGCCAGCGGGCTCGCGGCCGAGGACACCCTGCTGCGCACGGTCCTCTCGCCCGGCGACCACGTGATCGTCCCCAACGACGCCTACGGCGGCACCTACCGGCTGTTCGCCAAAGTCTGGTCGCGGTGGGGGATCGAGTACGACCCCGTCGACCTGCGCGACCTCGACGCGGTCCGCGCCGCCGTGCGCCCCGGCTCCACCAGGCTGGTCTGGGTCGAGACGCCCTCGAACCCGCTGCTGTCGATCGCCGACATCTCCGCCGTCTCCGCGATCGCGCACGACAACGACGCCCTCGTCCTCGTCGACAACACGTTCGCCTCGCCCTACCTGCAGCAGCCGCTCGCGCTCGGGGCGGACGTGGTCGTGCACTCGACCACGAAGTACCTCGGCGGCCACTCCGATGTTGTCGGGGGCGCCCTGGTCGTCGCCGACGCGGAGCTGGGTGAGCGCCTCGCGTTCTCCCAGAACGCCGCTGGTGCCGTGCCCGGCCCCTTGGACAGCTGGCTCGTGCTGCGCGGCGCCAAGACCCTCGCCGTCCGCATGGACCGACACTGCGCAAATGCCGAGCGCGTCGTGGAGTTCCTGAACGGCTCTTCTGCAGTTGCTGAGGTTCTCTACCCGGGGCTGCCCGGCCACCTGGGCCACGAGATCGCGCGCAAGCAGATGCGTGCCTTCGGTGGGATGGTGTCGTTCCGGCTCAAGGGCGGCGAGGACGCAGCGCTGCGCGTCTGCGAGCGGGCGAAGGTGTTCACGCTCGGGGAGTCGCTCGGCGGCGTGGAGTCGCTCATCGAGCACCCGGGGCGCATGACCCACGCGTCCGCGGCGGGCTCCCCGCTGGAGGTCCCCGCCGACCTGGTCCGGTTGTCGGTGGGCATCGAGAGCGCAGACGACCTGGTCGCCGACCTGGAGCAGGCGCTGAGCTGACGGAGGTGCCGACGGTGCGTGCTCAAACAGTGACCTGGCTCGCACGCACCCCGGCAGTCCGGTCCCGGCGCAGAGCCGAAGACCAGGTGTGACCAGCAAGGGCAGGCGCAGCGGCGAGCGGTGGCGGGGGACCGCCGGCGCCGCCGCGGGCCTGCTCGCGGCCCTCCTCGCGCTCGGCGTGTCCGAGGTCGTGGCCGGACTGCTCGGCCGTGCCTCGTCGCCGGTCATCGCCGTCGGCGGGGCGTTCGTCGACCGGACCCCGCGGTGGCTCAAGGAGCTCGCCATCCGGAGCTTCGGCGAGAACGACAAGGACGTCCTGCTCGCCGGTGTGATCGCCACAGTGCTGCTCCTGGCGTTGGCGGTCGGTGTGCTGGCCGTCCGGCACAGGCTCCTCGGGTACGCCGGCGTGGCCGCCCTGGGAGTCGTGGCCGCCGCGGCCGCGGTCACGCGTCCGAACGCGGATTGGCAAGACGCGCTTCCCTCTTTGAGCGGAGGCGTCGCCGGGGTGGTGGCCCTCGGGCTGCTGCTCCGCGCCGTCCGGGCCCCTTCCGCGCGGGACGTGCCCGCGGCCGACGCAGGGCATGTCCCCAGCGACGTCGGCACGTTCGGCCCCGGCACCGGTGACAACGGCACGGGTGACGGTGGCTCGGGTGTCGACCGGCGCCGCTTCCTGGCTACGGCCGCGGGGGTCGGCGTGGCCGCTCTCGGGTCCGACGTCGTGGGCCGGGCAGCGGTCCGCCGGCTGGGCGCCGCCGCGTCCCGTTCCGCGGTGCGGCTCCCGGCGCCGGCGAGCCCTGCGCCGGCGCTCGCCCGCGGTGCGGTGCTGCAGACGCCGGGGGTGTCGGCCTTCTTCACCTCCGAGCGCGACTTCTATCGGGTCGACACCGCCCTCACGGTGCCTCAGGTCGCCACCGAGGACTGGTCCCTGCGGGTCTTCGGTGACGTCGAGCGGGAGCTCACGCTCGACTGGGAGCAGCTGCTCGCACGGCCCATGATCGAGCGCGACATCACGCTGACCTGTGTGTCGAACGAGGTGGGAGGCGACCTTGTCGGGACCGCGCGCTGGCTCGGCGTCCCGCTCGGGCCGCTGCTCGCCGAGGCCGGGCCCCGGGCCGGCGCCGACCAGATCGTGAGCCGGTCGGTCGACGGGATGACCATCGGCACCCCGACGGCCGTGGCCATGGACGGCCGCGACGCGATGCTGGCGGTCGCCATGAACGGCAGACCGCTCACGCCCAAGCACGGGTTCCCGTGCCGGATGGTGATCCCCGGCCTCTACGGCTACGTCTCGGCGACCAAGTGGGTGACCGAGCTCGAGGTCACGTCGTTCGCGGCGTACGACGCCTACTGGGTGAAGCGGGGCTGGGCAGCGCAGGCGCCGATCAAGACGGCGTCGCGCATCGACACCCCACGGCCCTTCTCCCGCAACCGGGTGGGACGCGTTGCGGTTGCGGGAGTCGCGTGGGCCCAGCACCGTGGAGTCGCAAGGGTCGAGGTCCGGGTGGACGGCGGGCCGTGGCAGCAGGCGCAGCTGTCCACCGCCGCGAGCACCGACCTCTGGCGGCAGTGGGTCTGGGAGTGGGAGGCCACCACACCCGGGAGCCACAAGCTCGAGGTGCGCGCGGCGGACACCGACGGGGCGGTGCAGCCGGAAGCAAGAGAGACGCCGTTCCCTGAGGGGTCTCAGGGCTGGCACTCGGTGGTCGTCTCCGTCACGGACTGACCCCGCTGCGGCCGCTGCCGAGGCCGTCACGACGTCAACAGCTGAGCCCTGCCTTCGGGAGGGCGACAGCCAGCTCAGTCATGCCCCTGTGCAACTCGCACAACAACAGAAAGGCAGATCATGAATCTCGCGACCCGCAAGCCGCTCGCCGTCGCCGGTGTCCTCGCCGCCCTGACGCTGGGGTTGACCGCCTGCGGCGACGACGGTGACGACACCGCAGCGAGCACCACCGGCGAGGCCGGCATGTCCTCGACGATGCCGACGATGCCGATGACGCCGTCGGCGACCCCCTCGATGGAGGCGTCCATGGGGACGGGCGGCACGGGCACCGCGTCCGGCCCGGTCGGGCCGGGCTGCGCGGACTACGCGGCCGCCGTGCCGAGCGGGGCCGGGTCTGTCGAGGGCATGGCCCAGGACCCGGTGGCGACCGCTGCCTCCAACAACCCGCTGCTCAAGACGCTCGTCTCCGCGGTGTCGGGCAAGCTCAACCCGAAGGTCGACCTCGTGGACACGCTCAACGGCGGTGAGTTCACGGTGTTCGCCCCGGTCGACGAGGCCTTCGCGAAGATCGACGCGAAGACCCTCGAGACGCTGAAGACCGACGACGCCCTGCTCACGCAGATCCTCACGTACCACGTGGTTCCCGGGCAGCTGTCTCCCGAGCAGGTCGTCGGCATGCAGACGACGGTCGAGGGCGACGACGTGGACGTGACCGGTAGCGGCGACTCGCTCAAGGTCAACGACGCGAACGTGATCTGCGGCGGCGTGCAGACCGCCAACGCGACCGTCTACCTCATCGACTCGGTCCTGATGCCGACCAGCTGACGGCGGCCGGCAGCGGCGGGCCCCGCCCCGGGGCCCGCCGACCGGCCTACGGGGCGGGCGCGGAGGGCCGGGCGGAGCGGCGGGTCTCGGGCAAGGTGGTGGCGAGCAAGGCGCTGATCGCCACGATGATCGCCGCCGTCCCGAAGGCCGCCGGGTACGACACCTCGTCCACGAGCCACCCCGCCAGCAGGGGGCCGGTGATCGAGCCCACGTCGGCGGCCATCTGGTACGCCGCGACCACGCTGCCTCCACGCCCGCGCACGATGTCCCCGACCACGGCGCCGGATGCGGGGGAGACCAGGCCGAACCCGGCCCCGAAGAAGGCCATCGCCACGAAGAAGCCGGGCACGGTCTCCTCGAAGGTGAGCAGCAGCAGGCTGACCGTGCTGAGGGCCATGCCCAGGCTCAGGGTGAGCCTGCGCCCGCGCTGGTCCGCCAGGCGGCCCGCGGGCAGCAGGAGCAGCGCCTGGACGGCGGCGGAGATCGTGAAGCCGATGCTGGCCACGCCGAGGCCCTTGTCCAGGCCCTCGGTGACGAAGAGCGGGATCAGCGACGCGCGCACGCCGAAGGCCACCCACCCGGTGGCGAAGTTGGCGAACAGGGCCGTGCTGTAGGCGCGGTTGCGCAGGGCGTCCCCCACGCGCATGCGCGTCGCCTCGGCGGGCGCCGCCCCCGACCGCTCGCGGAGGCTGACGTGGCTGAGGTAGGCGACCGCGATGCCGCCGGCGACCGCGAGCGTGCCGGCGTAGAAGAAGAACGGCGCCCGCAGTGACCAGGCGCTGAAGGGGCCGGCGAGCGCCGGGCCGCTGATGCCGCCGAGGATGAAGCCGCCCTGGTAGAGGCCGGCAGCCCGTCCGCGCAGGTCGTCCGGGACGACGCGCAGCAGCAGGCTCATCGAGGACACGGTGAACATCGCCGACCCGACGCCACCGATGCCGCGCAGGGCGACCAACTGGGCGTACGTCTGGGAGAGGCCGGCCACCGCGCTGGAGACGGCGACGATGCCCACGCCGAGGGCGAGGATCGACCGCTCGCCGAACCGGTCCACGAGCCGCCCGCCCGACAGCGCGAAGGCCAGCCGGGTCAGCGCGAACGCGCTGATGACCGCACCCGACGCCGCGGCTCCCACCCCGAAGCTCTCGGCGAAGAGCGGGATGACGGGCGCGAGCACGCCGAAGCCCAGGGCCACCGCGAACGCCACGGCCGAGAGCACCATCACCTCGGGTGGCAGCCCGCCGAACAGTCGTCGCACGGCCGCGACCCTATCCGCGCGGGACGGGTCGGCCCGCCCGGCGGCGGGGCCGGCCGGGGCAGGAAAACCCCGTTGCGAGCCGGAGGAGTCTCCACTTAGGCTGGTCGCTCAAGTGGAGGTACCTCCAGATCAACCGCACGGTGGAGGAGCGGAACGATGCACGATCCGAACGAGCGCACAGCGCCTGCCGACCACCGGGTGACCTTCGCCGTCCTGGCCGCGGCGGTCGCCGCGTTCGCGCTCCTGCAGTCGCTCGTGACGCCCGTCCTCGCCACGATCCAGCACGACCTCGGCACCGACCAGGCGACCGCCACCTGGGTGCTGACCGCCTACCTGCTCTCGGCGTCGATCTTCACCCCCATCGTGGGCCGCATCGGGGACGCGGTCGGCAAGGAGCGCATGCTCCTCGTCACGCTCTCCGCGCTCGGGGCCGGGTCTCTGCTCGCCGCGCTCGCCACCGATGTGCGCGTGCTGATCGCGGCGCGGGTGGTCCAGGGCATCGGCGGGGGCGTGCTGCCACTGGCGTTCGGCATCGTGCGCGACGAGTTCCCCCGGGAGAGGGTGGCCGGCGCCGTGGGCGCGCTGGCGGCGCTGATGGCGGTCGGCGGCGGCCTCGGCATCGTGCTGGCCGGCCCGATCGTCTCGGCGCTCGACTACCACTGGCTCTTCTGGTTCCCGCTGATCATCGTGTCCCTCGCCGCCCTCGCGACCTACGCGCTGGTGCCCGCGTCGCCGGTCCGCACCCCGGGACGGGTGAGCGTGCTCCCGGCCGCCCTGCTGTCGGCCTGGCTGGTCTGCCTGCTCCTCCCGGTCAGCCAGGGGCACACCTGGGGCTGGGGCTCGGTGCGCGTGCTCGGCCTGCTGGCCGCCGCCGTGGCGCTGGCCGTCGCCTGGGCGGCCGCCGAGCAGCGGTCGGACGCGCCGCTCATCGACCTGGCGATGATGCGGCTGCCCGCGGTCTGGACCACCAACCTCGTCGCACTGCTGATCGGGGTGGGGATGTACGCGACCTTCGGCTTCCTCCCGCAGTTCCTGCAGACCCCGGCGAGCGCGGGCTACGGCTTCGGCTCGAGCATCACCGAGTCCGGGCTGATCCTGCTGCCGTGGAGCGTCACGATGTTCGCCGCCGGGCTCGCGTCCGGCCGGCTGGTCGCGCGCCACGGAGCCAAGGCGGTCGTCCTCGCGGGCTCCTGCGTCGCCGTCGTGCCGTTCCTGCTCATGGCCTTCGCCCACGACACGGTCTGGCAGCTCTGCCTCGCGACCGCCGTCCTCGGCGTCGGCTTCGGCCTCGCCTTCTCCGCGATGTCCGCCCTCATCGTGGACGCGGTCCCGCCGGAGCAGACGGGGGTCGCGAGCGGCATGAACGCCAACATCCGCACGATCGGCGGGTCCGTGGGCGCGGCCGTCATGTCCGGCATCGTGACGGCGGGCGCCTCGTCAGAGGGGCTTCCCGCCGAGTCGGGCTACACGTGGGGCTTCGCCGCGCTGGCCGGGGCCGCGGCGCTCGCCGCGCTGGCGGCGCTGCTGGTCCCGCGCGCCCGGCGCACGGTCTCCCGGGCCGAGGCGGAGCACCCCGAGGCGGCGCTCGTCGCGGGCGCGACGGTCGTGGGGGACAGGGCCGGGTGAGGGCGCGCGCAGGGCCCGCCGCGGGGTAGGGGAGGGCCATGCCCGAAGGACACTCCCTGCACCGCTATGCCGACGCGCTGCGCGCCGACCTCGTCAGCGAGCGGCTGCAGGCCTCGAGCCCGCAGGGGAAGTTCGCGGCGGAAGCGGCGCTGCTCGACGGCACGACACTGGAGAGCTCCGAGGCGTACGGCAAGAACCTGCTGCTCGCCTTCACCGCCGGCGGCACCGTCCACGTCCACCTCGGGCTGCGCGGGCTCTTCCTGCGCTACGACGACCCCCGCGCCGAGCCGCGCAAGGGGACGCGGCTGCGCCTGGCCGGGGAGCGGGCGGCGTACGACCTCATCGCCCCCATGTCCTGCACCCTGCTGGACGACGCGGCCGTGGCCCGGCTGCTCTCGGGCCTCGGGCCGGACCCGCTGCGCCCGGAGGCGGACGGGGACGAAGCCGTACGCCGGCTGCTCGCGCACCCGAGGTCGGTCGGCGCCGCGCTGCTGGACCAGGCGGCGATCGCCGGCGTGGGCAACGTGTACCGCGCCGAGGTGCTCTACCGGCACCGGCTGGACCCGCGGACACCGGCACGCGAGGTGCCCGCGGAGACGTACGCCGCGATGTGGGAGGACCTGCGCTCCCTGATGGCCCGCGGCGTGCGGGTAGGGTCGATCCTCACCGTCGACGACGCACCCGACGACACCCCGCCCGAGCAGGCCCGCTACGTCTACAAGCAGCAGGCGTGCCGGGGCTGCGGCGGGCAGGTGCGGGCCTGGGCGCTGGACGGGCGCGACTGCTACGCCTGCGAGCGCGAACAGCTCCGCTCATGATCGTCTGCGGCTAGCCTCGGCCCCGGAGCCGGGGGGAGTGCCCCCGCAGGAGGGGGGCCGAGCGGTGCGAGCGGTGGCGCCTGCCGGGCCGCTGGGAAGGGTGGGCCGCTCGACCGCGCCCGACCTGGCGCGTGGCGGGCTGCTGCTCTTCATCGCGCTGGCCAACGTCGCCGTCTACGCCTACGGCGGCGAGACGGGCCTGGGCGGCCGCCTGCAGGGCGGGGACAGGCTCGACCGGGCCGTCGACCTTCTCACGGTGCTCCTCGTCGACCAGCGGTCCTACCCCGCGTTCGCCCTGCTCGTGGGCTACGGCGCCTGGCACATCGTGCGCCGTCAGCAGCAAGCGGGGGCCTCACGCGGTGAGGCGCGGGCCGTCCTGCGCCGACGGCAGCTCTGGCTGGTCGCCTTCGGCGGCGTCCACGCGGCCCTGCTCTTCGAGGGCGACGTGCTCGGCGTCTACGGGCTCACCGGGCTGCTGCTGCCGTACCTGATGTTCCGTCGCCGTCGGGTGCTGGTGCGCTGGGCGGTGGCGACCGCGGCGTTCTGCGCCCTGCTGCTCGGCGGGGGCAGCGGCCTGCTTGCCGTGGGTGACGTCCTCGGCCCGACGCCCGGATACCTGGCCTCCGTCCCCGAGCGCCTCGGCTTCTGGGCGGTCTCGCTCGCCGTCACGCCGGTGGCCCCCGTGATGCTGCCCCTCATGCTCGTCGGCGTGCTTGCTGCCCGCCGGGGCCTGCTCGACCGGCCCGCCGAGCACCTGCCGCTCCTGCGCCGGCTCGCCGTCGGCGGCGTGGGTGCGGGCGTCCTGGGAGGCCTGCCGGCGGCCCTCGCGGTCGCGGGGGTCGTCGACGTCGAGCCGGGCGCGGCCTACGCCGCGATGGAGACGGTGCACGACGCCACCGGCGTCCTCGCGGGCATCGGGTACGTCGCGGCCCTGGCGCACTGGTCGACCCGCCGGGAGGGCGTCGCGCCGGCCCGGGTGCGGCGCGCCCTGACGGCGACGGGCAGCCGCTCGCTCACGTGCTACCTGCTCCAGTCCGTCCTGTTCGCGCCGCTGCTGGCGGCCTGGGGCCTCGGCCTCGGCGACGGCCTGCACGGGGCGCGCGCCGCAGCCGTCGCGGTGCTGGTGTGGGCCGCGACGGTCGGCATCGCGTACGCCCTCGACCGGGCCGGGAGGCCCGGCCCGGCCGAGGCTGCGCTGCGCCGGCTGGTCTACGGCCGGCGTGCCGGATGACGGCTCAGGAGGCCCGGCGCGCCCCGCGCCCCCGGCGCATGCGCAGGTAGTCGCTGACGACGTACGCCCCCAGCCGGTCGGCGGACGGCTGGAGCATCCTGCCGCCGTTGCGGCGCACGACCTCGCGCACGAAGTCGACCAGCCGCGGGTCGTCGTCGAGCAGGAAGACGTTCAGCGCAGCGCCGCGCCGCGTCAAGCGGTCCACCTCCGCGACGGTGGCGGTGATCGTCTCGTGCTCCGGGGGCCAGGCGAAGTACGGCCTGCCGTCGGGCAGCAGGTGCGCGGTCGGCTCGCCGTCGGTCACGACGAGCACGACCGGCTCGGCGCTCTTGTGCTTGTCCAGGAAACGGCTCGCGAGCATGAGGGCGTGCTGCAGGTTCGTGCCCTGCACCATGTCGGCCTCGAGCCCGGCGAGCTCGCCCGGCTGCAGGACGCGGGCGTAGGACGAGAAGCCGATGATCTGGACCGCGTCCTGGGGGTACTGCCCGGACACGAGGGCGTGCAGCGCGAGCGCGGTCTGCTTGGCCGGCCCCCAGGTGTCGCGCAGCACCATCGAGTACGACAGGTCGACGAGCAGGCAGACCGCGGCCGCCGACCGCCGCTCGGTCTCGACGATCTCGAAGTCCTCGACCTGCACCCGGACCCGGCCGTCCTGCGCGCCGCCACGGCGTACGGCGTTGGTCAGCGTCCGCACCACGTCGATCGGCTGCTCGTCCCCGAACTCCCACTGCCGGCTCGCACCGGTCGGCTCCCCCGCGGCCCCGGCGTCGTGGACGTCGTGGGTCCCGCGGCCGGGAGCGGCCAGGTCGTTGAACACCCGGCGCAGCGCCGTCTGCCCGAGCCGGCGGACCGCCTTGGGCGTGAGCTCGAGCCGGCCCGCCGTGCGCGAGAGGTAGCCCTGCTGCTCCAGCTCCCGCTCGAGCCGTCGCAGCGCTTCGAGGTCGTCCACCGCCCTGCGCCCGAGGGCGCGGCGCACCGCCTCCTCGTCGATGTCCTCCAGGCTTGCGCCCGGGTAGTCCTGCGCGAGCGCCGCCTCCAGCTCGTCGAGGTCGGCCAGCTCCTCGAGGGCGCTGGTGGCGTCGCCCATCCCGAGCCCCCGGTCGCCGTCCATCCGCTGGCGGCCCTGCCAGTCCAGGTCCGGCCGACGACCGCGCAGGTGCCCCTGCAACTGGGCCATCTGGCTCTGCAGGTCGAGGTCCCCGAGCGTCTGCTCGACGAGGGAGGCGAGCTCGGCGCGCTGCTCCCGGGACATCGAGTTGAGCAGGCGCTCGGCCGCCGCGGCCCGGCGGGCGAGCGCGTCGACCAGCTCCTCCAGGCTCTCCGGCTGCTCGGGGAAGTACTCCCCGTGCTTGTCCATGAACTGCTGGAAGTCGGACCGCGTGTCCTCTCCTCGCGCGTCCTTGGCCAGCATCCGGTTCAGGTCCGACAGCATGTCCTTGACCTGCTGCATGGCTCCGGAATCGGGGTTCTCCAAAGCCTGCTTCATCCCACGGAACTGCGAGTCCAGCACCTCCCGGCGCAGCAGGCCCTGGATCTCGTCGTACGTCTGCCGGGCCTGCGGGGACCGCCAGTCGTAGTCGGTCAGCTCGCGCAGGGCCCGTGCGGCCTCCGGGGGCAGCGCGTCGAGCTGCGCCTCCCGGAAGCGGGCGTCGTCCGAGGGGTCGGGGAAGAGCGCCGCCCGCTCCTGGCCGAGCGCCTCGTCCAGCAGCCGGCGTACCTCCTCCAGCGTGCCGTCGAGCCGGCCGCTGCGGCGGGCCGCCCTGCGCTGCTGGCGTGCCCGCCGAAGCAGGTCGTCCAGGCCGCGCCGGCCGTCCATGCCGCGCCGCATCATCTCGCGCAGCGCGTCCCGCAGCGACGAGCCCTGCAGCACGTCGTCGCCCAGCGCGTCGAGTGCCCGGCGGACGTCGTACGGCGGGGCGAGCGGGTCCGGCCCGTCGGCGTAGGAGCCGTAGCGGTACGCCATCTCAGGCCCCGTAGAGGGTGCGCGTGCCCGGCTCGCCGGCGGTCCCCGCGCCCTCTTCCTTGCTGATGCGGCGGTTGAGGAAGAGCCCTTCGAGGGCGAACTCCAGGGCGCTGGCGGCGTAGGCGGGGGAGTCCACGGCGTCGTCCATGCCCAGCCGCTCCATGATGCGGCCGAGCCCCGGCAGCGGGCCGACCTGCTCGAGGAGGCGGGCGCCCGTCACGAGGTCTCCGCTCTCGACGACCAGCCCCTCGTCGAACCGCTCGAGCAGCGCCGGCAGGTCGCTGGCCCCCAACCGGCCGCGGAACGCCTCGACGGTGGCGCGACGCAGCAGGTGGCGGAGGACCTCCCGCTCGTTGCCCTCCTCGCTCACCTCGAACTCGACCTTGCCGAGCAGGGTGTCGACGACCGGCGGCAGGTCGCAGAACCGAGCGACGGCCGGAGCCTCACCCGTGAGCGCGGAGCGGCGCAGGGCCGAGGAGGCGACCGTCTCGGCGGCGGCGACGGCGAACCGGGCCGAGACGCCGCTGCGGGCGTCGACCGACGGGGACTCGCGCACGTGCCGGGTGAACCGGGCGACGACCTCGACCAGGTGGTCCGGCAGGTGCGCGGCGAGCACCGCCTCCTGCGTGATGAGGTCGACCTCGTCCTCGAGCCGCAGCGGGTAGTGCGTGCGGACCTCGGCGCCGAAGCGGTCCTTGAGCGGGGTGATGATGCGCCCGCGGTTCGTGTAGTCCTCGGGGTTCGCGCTCGCGACCAGCAGGAGGTCCAGGGGCAGCCGCAGCTGGTAGCCGCGGATCTGGATGTCGCGCTCCTCGAGGACGTTGAGCAGCGCGACCTGGATGCGCTCGGCGAGGTCGGGCAGCTCGTTCACCGCGAAGATGCCGCGGTTGGTCCGCGGGACGAGGCCGTAGTGAACGGTCTCGGGGTCGCCGAGGCGCCGGCCCTCGGCCACCTTCACCGGGTCGATGTCGCCGATGAGGTCGCCGACACTGGTGTCGGGGGTGGCGAGCTTCTCGCCGTACCGCTCGCTGCGGTGCGCCCACTCGATCGGCGTGTCCTCGCCGGCCTCGGCGACGAGGCGCTGGGACGCCGCGGTGATCGGCTGGTAGGGGTGCTCGCGGAGCTCGGAGCCCGCGATGAACGGCGTCCACTCGTCGAGCAGCTCGACGAGGGTGCGGATGAGCCGGGTCTTGCCCTGGCCGCGCTCGCCGAGCAGGACGAGGTCGTGGCCGGCGAGCAGCGCCCGCTCCAGCTGGGGGAGGACCGTCTCGTCGAACCCGACGATCCCGGGGAACCGCGTGGTGCCGGTGCGCATCCTCGCGAGGAGGTTGTCGCGGAGCTCTTCCTTGACGGTGCGGTGGACGTGTCCGGTGGCGCGCAGCGCGCCCAAAGTTGCCGCTCGGGTCACGACTCACCGTACGTCCGGGGCCGGCGCCTCCGCGAGCGCCGAGCTGTCCGCGTACCGCGTAACGAGGCAGGGAATGCGCCCGGGCCGTCCGCGGCGGTCCTGCAGATGCGGCGAGCTGCCCCAGGCTCGGGGCAGCTCGCCACGTCCGCAGCACTCCGTGGGGAGGGCGCTGCGGTGGGGCTAGTCCATCGCGAACGCGGGCGGGGCGTCGGACTGCTCGCCGTCCTTGGCGCCGCCCTGGCCGCGCAGCGGGATCTCGCGGAGGAAGAGCGCGAGCACGAACGCCAGGACCGCGACGGGCACGGCGCACAGGAAGACGGTCTGCAGCGAGTCCACGAAGGCCTCGACCACCGGGCCGTGCACCTGCGGCGGGAGCGCCTTGATGACGTCGGGGCTGCCGGTCAGGTCCCCGGGAGGGATCGTGTCGGCCGCGCCGGCGGGCAGCTCGTCCTCGAGGTTCGCGGCCAGCCGCGAGGTCAGGACCGCGCCGAGCACGGCGATGCCGAGCGTCCCGCCCATGGAGCGGAAGAACGTCGACGCGGAGGTCGCGACGCCCATGACCCGGAAGTCGACGGCGTTCTGCACGGCGATGATCAGGACCTGCATGACCAGGCCCAGGCCGGCGCCGACGACGAACATGTAGAGCCCGCTGAGCCAGCGCGACGTGTCGGTGCCCAGCGTGGAGAGCAGCGCCAGCCCGACCGCCATCAGCGCCGTGCCCGCGACGGGGAAGACCTTGTAGCGGCCCATGGACGTGATCGCGCGGCCCGACCAGATCGACGACACGAGGATGCCCAGCATGAGCGGCAGCATCAGCAGGCCCGACTGGGTCGGGGAGACCCCGTCGACGACCTGCAGATAGATCGGGATGTAGATGATGGCGCCGAACATGCCGAAGCCGAGCAGGAAGCCGATCGCGCTCGTCACCGAGACGATGTCGTTGCGGAAGATGTCGAGCGGCAGGATCGGCTCGCTCGCCCTGGTCTCCCACCATACGAACACGACACCGAGCACGATCGCGGCGACGAGCAGGACGAGCGACCTGCCGTCGAGCCAGCCGTACTCCGTCCCGGCCCAGGACAGGTAGAGCAGCAGGGCGGAGGTGCTCGCGACGAGCAGCGTGGAGCCGAGGTAGTCGATCGTGTGCTGCTGCTTGTTGACCGGCAGCTTGAGCACGACCGCGACCACGACGAGCGCGACGGCGCCGATCGGCAGGTTGATGTAGAAGATCCAGCGCCAGGACGCGTGCTCGGTGAAGAAGCCGCCGAGCAGCGGGCCGGCCACGCTCGACAGGCCCCAGACCGCGCCGAACAGCCCCTGGTAGCGGCCGCGCTCGCGCGGGGGGATGACGTCGCCGATGATCGCGAACACGAGCGCCATCAGGCCGCCCGCGCCGATGCCCTGGATCGCCCGGGTGGCGATCAGCTGGCCCATGTTCTGCGAGAGGCCGGCGAGGACCGAGCCGAGCAGGAACACGACGATCGCGAACTGGAACACCGGCTTGCGCCCGTAGAGGTCGCTGATCTTGCCGTAGAGCGGCGTCGACGCCGTGGACGTCAGCAGGTACGCGGTGGCGACCCAGGACAGGTGCTCGACCCCGCCGAACTCCCCGACGATGGTGGGCAGCGCGGTCGAGACGATGGTCTGGTCGAGCGCGGCGAGGAGCATGCCGAGCATGAGGGCGCTCATCACCGCCAGGATCTGGCGGTGGGAGAGGTACGTCGGCGCCTCGGGCGTCATCGGCTCCGTGGTCATCGGTTCTCCCCGGTAGGTGCGGGTGCAGAGGGGCGGGTCAGCTCGTCGGCCAGCCGGGCCAGCAGGCCGGCCAGGCGCTCGCGGTCGGCGGCCTCCCAGCCGGCGAGGGCGGCATCGAGCACGGCGCGTCGGGCGTCCCGGGCGCTGTCGAGCGCCTCGTCCCCGGCGCTGGTGACGGCGACGCGGTGGGCGCGGCCGTCCGCCGGGTCGCGCTCGCGCCCGACGAGGCCGAGCCGCTCGAGCGACTGCACGTGACGGCTCACGGTGGAGGCGTCGAGCGCGATCTCGGCGGCCACGTCCCCGGGGCGTACGGGGCCCCGGGTGGAGATGGCGTGCAGCACGCCCAGGCACGGCCCGTCGACCGGAGCGCTGCCGCGCGCTCCCTTGAGTGCCCGGACCGCGCGCAGGAGCGCGTCTCCGATGACGTCGCCGGCGTCGGCGCCCGGAGGCGCCGGACGACAGTCGGTTGGTTGGGGCATGCAAGTAGGCTACGCAGAGTTGGTTGCGCCGCGCAAGTGAATAACCCGGGGGAGAGCGGCGACCCGGCGCCGGCCCGGCGGGAACGAGGAAGGGGCGCCTCCCGCAGCGGGAGGCGCCCCTTCGGCGACGGCGTGCGCGTCAGCCGGCGTACGGCTTCGCGGCCTTGATCACGACCGGGATCTCCCGGCCGTTGGGCGCGGTGTAGCTGACCTGGTCGCCCACCTTCGCCCCGGAGATCGCGGTGCCCAGCGGCGAGGTGGGGGAGTAGACGTCGACGTCGCCGGAGCTGCCCTCGCGCAGGCCCAGCAGGAAGGTCATCTCGTCACCGGCGACCTCGGCCGTCACCACCATGCCGGCCGTCACGACGCCGTCGGCGGCGGCCGGAGGCTCCCCGACCCGGGCGTTCTCGAGCAGGGACTGCAGCTGGCGGATGCGCGCCTCCTGCTTGCCCTGCTCCTCCTTCGCCGCGTGGTAGCCGCCGTTCTCCTTGAGGTCCCCCTCCTCGCGGGCGGCCTCGATGCGCTTGACGATCTCGGCTCGTGCCGGACCACGCAGGTGGTCGAGCTCGGCCTGGAGCCGGTCGTGCTGCTCCTGGGACAGCCAGGTCGCGGTCGCGCTCGTCTCGGTCACGCCATCGCTCCAGTCTTCGACAAGGACAGCCCCGCACCGTCGCGGCGGCTTGTGGTCGTACGTGATGAATCGCCGATCCTACCGGCCCGCGCAGCGCGGTCCGGCCCCACCGGCGCACCGTCCGCGGCCCCGTCGGCGGGCCCGGCCGGCAGCCGCCTCAGCGCAACGCGCAGCGGACCAGCTCGGCGTTGACCGCCTGCGCCGTCGTCGGCACGGTGAGCTCGAGCACGGTCTTCTCGGTGCCGGCGGGCGCCACCGCGTCGGCCCGCCCGACGGTGGCGAAGGCCCGGTCCAGGGCCCGCAGCCGGCAGACCGCCTCCTCGTCGCGCGGCTTGCGGATCTCCACGCGCGTGGCCACGCCCCGGGCGTCCACGGGGTCGTACGACAGCACGCGCGCGTGCACGTCCTTGTCGCCCGCGCTGATGCCGGCCCACGCCAGCCAGCCCGCCCCGGCGACCGCGAGGGCGGCCACGCCGGCGACGAGGGCCCTGCGGCGGCCCCGGGTGAGGTCGCCGTAGCGCTCGGGCGGCCGGCGGGCGGAGGGCGGGACGGACAGGTCGACCCCTCGGGACGGGCGCGCCGCGGCGGCGGGCGGGCGATGATGGACTGTCGGGCGGCGGAAGAAGCGCGCCTGCCGCCCATGTTCCCATAGCGGGCGCACCCGCCCCGAGCGGGAACGCGCGAGGTCTGGCAGCTGGAGGGGCAAGTGGCGGAGCAGTTGAGGCTCCTGGCGGTGCACGCGCACCCCGACGACGAGTCGAGCAAGGGCGCCGCGGCCATGGCGCGCTACGTCGCCGAGGGCGTGGACGTCCTCGTGGCGACGTGCACGGGCGGGGAGCGCGGGGACGTCCTCAACCCCAGGCTGCAGGGCGACCCCGAGATCGCGGCGAACCTGCCGGAGATCCGGCGCCGCGAGATGGAGCGCGCCCGCGAGATCCTCGGCGTGCGCCAGACCTGGCTCGGCTTCGTCGACTCCGGGCTGCCGGAGGGCGACCCGCTGCCGCCGCTGCCCGCGGGCTGCTTCGCGCTGCAGGACGTCGAGGAGGCGGCCGAGCCGCTGGTACGGGTGATCCGGGAGTTCCGCCCGCACGTCATCACGACGTACGACGAGGAGGGCGGCTACCCGCACCCCGACCACATCATGTGCCACAAGATCACGGCCGCGGCCTTCGACGCCGCGCCCGACCCCGCGGCGTACCCGGGCACGGGCGCGCCGTGGCAGCCGCTCAAGCTCTACTACAACCAGACCTTCTCCCGCCCGCGCACGACGGCGCTGCACGAGGCGCTGCTGGCCGCGGGCCTGCCCTCGCCCTACGAGGAGTGGCTCGAGCGCTGGGCCGACCGCGCCGACCGTGCGGTGACCACGCACGTGGACTGCGCGGCCTGGTTCGAGGTGCGCGACAGGGCGCTGCTCGCCCATGCGACGCAGGTCGACCCGGACGGGGTGTGGTTCGCCTGCCCGCTGGAGATGCAGCAGAAGGCCTGGCCGACCGAGGACTTCGAGCTCGCCCGCTCGCTCGTCCCCGTCAGCCTGCCGGAGGACGACCTGTTCGCCGGCATCCGTTCCGAGCTCGGGGAGCCCGCCGCATGAGCACCACCACCCTGCTGGCGCTGCCCCTCGCGGCCGAGCAGATCGACGAGTCGAAGATCACGCCCGGCCTCACCGGCTTCCTGCTGTTCGCGCTGCTCGGCGCCGCGCTGTGGCTGCTGATCCGGTCGATGAACCGGCACCTGGGCCGGGTGCGCTTCGAGGAGAAGGCCGACGAGGCCGCGCAGCCGAAGCGACCGCACGGGCGGGCGACTCCCGGCGCCTGATCCGGGACGGGGGCAGAGGCGCCCGGCGGACGAGGGGCGAAGGTCCCCGCGCGGCCGGGACCGGGGGTTCAGGGCGGGGCCCGTGCTGCCGATGAAGGTCGCGGAGCCGATCCGGGCTCCCCAACGACCTCCCGGAGCATCCTGTGCATCTGCGTACCTCCGCCCCGCAGCGACGGTCGCGGCTGGTCGGCCTGGCCGTCCTCGGCCTCGCCCTGCTGGCGGGCCTGCTGCCCGCGGGCGGCGCGCGCGCTGTGGCGTCCGAGGTGTCGACGGCCGACGCCGTGGCCGCTGCGGCCGCGTGCACGCCGGCGAACAAGCCCGTCGTCAAGAAGCCTGTCGCGAAGAAGCCCGTCGTCAAGAAGCCGGCGGTCAAGAAGCCGGCCGCGAAGAAGAAGCCCGCCGCGAAGAAGAAGCCGGCCGCGAAGAAGAAGGCTGCCGCCAAGCGGCAGCCCGCCGCGAAGAAGAAGACCGCTTCGCAGAAGGAGGCTGCGGCGAAGAAGGCTGCGGCGAAGCTCGTTGCGTCCAATCTCGTGCGGACGCCGGCCAAGAAGGTCGTGGTGAAGAAGCCGGCGGTCGAGAAGCCGGCGGTGAAGAAGCCGGCGGTGAAAAAGCCGGCGGTGAAGAAGCCCGCGGTGAAGAAGCCCGCGCCCAAGAAGCCTGTCGTCACGAAGCCCGCGCCCAAGCTGCCGCTGCCCTGCCTGCCCGTGGTCAGCACGAAGCCGCAGCCGGGCCCCGTCGCCAAGCCGGTCGACGCCCCGCTGGTCCCCAGCGTGCAGCCGCTCGGGCGCACCCGACCGGACTTCTTCGGCCTGCACGTCACGGGTGGCGCGTCCGCCACCTCGTGGCCGGCCGCGATGGCCTCCTCCTTCGCCAGCATCCGGCTCTGGGACACCGGCACCACGTGGGCCGAGCTCGAGCCCGCCCCGGGCCAGTGGGCCTGGGCCACGCTCGACGCCGTCGTCGCGGCGGCCGAGGCGCGTGGGCTCAAGCCGCTGCTCGTCCTGGGGCAGACCCCGACGTGGGCGTCGTCCGACCCCGCTGCCCCGGGCGTGATCGCCGCCGGGTCGAGCATGCCGCCGGCCGACATGGGCCGCTGGAGCGCGTACGTGAGCGCCGTGGCCTCCCGCTACAAGGGCCGCATCGAGGCGTACGAGATCTGGAACGAGCCGAACTTCGTCGGTGACTACTTCCACGGCAGCGAGGAGCAGCTCGCGCAGCTCAGCTCGCTCGCCCACAAGGCGGTCAAGGCAGCCGACCCGCGGGCCCTGGTGCTGAGCCCGGGCTTCGCGACGCGGACCAAGGGCCAGATCGGCTGGATCTACCGCTACTTCGACGCGCCCGGTGCCCGTGACGTCGACGCCCTCTCGCTGCACCTCTACCCCTTCGCCGACCAGGACCCCGAGGACGCGGTCGGCCAGCTGGAGACGCTGGCGACGACGCTGCGCAACCGTGGCGTGAGCAAGCCGGTGTGGAACACCGAGGTCAACTACGGCGTGGTCGGTGGCATCAACGACGCCGTGGCGATCCCCGAGCCGCTCGGCAGCGCGTACGTCGCCCGCACCCTGCTGCTCGACCGGGCCGCCGGCGTGGACCGCGTCTTCTGGTACGCGTGGGGTGCCTCCCGCATCCTCGGCATCCACGTGGCCGAGACCGCGCAGGGCCCTTCCGCGCCGGCGCAGGCCTGGTCGCGGGTGTCCGGCTGGCTGAGCGACTCCCTGCTCGTCGGCTGCACCGAGGTCTCCGGGGTCCACGCCTGCTCGCTGCGCCCCAACAGCGGCGGCTGGGCGCAGGTGGTCTGGCGGCGGGACGGCTCCAGCGGGGTCACGGCCCCGGCCGGCACCTCCGCCGTGGTCGCTCTGGACGGCAGCGTCGTGGCCCGGGCCGCGGGCGACCGGATCGCGGTCGGGCCGACCCCGGTCCTGGTCGTCGGCGGCGGTGCCGACGCTACGCGGATGTCGGTCGCCTCGGCCCGCGGCTGACCCTGCCGCCTGCACAGGCCCGCTCCCTCCCGGGGGCGGGCCTTCGTGCTGTCGCCGGCAGGTCGCAGGGCCCGTCGCCCGGGCTCTCGCCGGTCCTCGCCGTTCCTACCCGGCCCTGCACGAGGTTCTGCGAGCATGGGCCGCTCTGCCCGGCCCCGTGCAGGTGTCCGCCCGCGAACGAGGGGGAGGAACATCCGGGCCGGCCCGGGGAACTTTCGCACGGCGTCGACGGACTACCCGGACATGGGGCGGCAGGTGAGCGGAGCAGAGGCGGCGCGCAGCCGTCGGCACGGAGCCGGTGGTGCTGCCCGCCGTCGAGGCCGCGCCACCGGTGTCGCACTGGCGGCCGGTGCCCCCGGCCGGTCGTCGCGGCGCGCCGCCGCCGCGCTGCTGCTCGCCCTCGTCACCGCCCTCGTCGGCCTCGTGGGGCTCGTCGCCGCGGCCGGGCCGGCTGCGGCCCACGCCCGGCTGGAGAGCACGGCCCCCGCCGCCGGCGAGGGCCTGCCAACCGCCCCCCCCGAGGTCGTCGCCGACTTCTCCGAGCCGGTCAGCCTGGCGCCGCGGGGGCTCACGGTCGTCGACGCGGAGGGACGCTCGGTCACAGCGGGCGACCCCCAGGTCGACCCGCAGGACGCCACCCGCATCACGGTGCCGTTGGCGGCCGACCTGCCGCCGGGGACCTACCTCGTGTCCTACCGCATCGTCTCGGCCGACTCCCACCCGATCACCGACGGCTGGTCGTTCAGCGTCGGCACGGTCCGGCCCGGTGGGCTCGTCGACCCCGGCGCCGACGACATGGGCACGCCCTACTCCGGGCCGGCGGCCGTGGTCCGCGGGGTGGCGTACCTCGGCCTCGTGGCCGGCCTGGGCGTGGCGGCGTTCGTCGTGCTCTGCTGGCCGGGCGGACGCTCGCGGACGACCGAGCGGGTCGTCACCGTCGGGCTCGGCACGGTGATCGTGGCGGCGGTCGCCCAACTGCTCGTGCAGGGGCTGGCCGTCTCCGGCCTGCCCGCTGGGCAGCTCCTCTCGGGGGACGTGCTGCGGGCGGGCGCCGAGGGGCCGGTGGGCCAGGCGATCGCGCTCCGCCTCGGCGCCGCCGCGGTGCTGGTCGCGGTCCTGCCCTGGGCGCTGCACTCGACCGAGCGACGGGTGAGCCGAGAGGTCGCCGCGGTGTGCGTGCTGGCGGCCGGGGCGCTGGCGGTCAGCTTCGGCATGGCCGGGCATCCCCGGGCCGAGCACCCGCTCGTGCTCGCCCTGGCCTCGGACGCGCTGCACCTGCTGGCCATGGCGGTGTGGCTGGGCGGCCTGGCCACGCTGGCCGTCGTCGCGCTCCGCCCGCCCCGCGTCGAGGGCGCCTCCCCGGTCGAGGCCGTCCGCCGCTTCTCCACGGTCGCCCTGGGCTGCGTCGCCGTGCTGGCCGTCACCGGCAGCTGGCAGGGGTGGCTGCAGGTCCGCAGCGTGGCGGCGCTGACCGACACGACCTACGGACGGCTGCTGCTGATCAAGGTGGCGCTCGTCGCCGGGATCGTCCTCGTCGCGGCGGGGTCGCGCGCGCTCGTCCGGCGCCGGATCCCTGCGCGCCCGCCGGTCGTGGCGCTCGCCGGGCCGGGCACGGTCGCCGACCCGCGCCCGGGCGTGCTGGCCCTGCGGCGTGCGG
The DNA here is from genome assembly GCF_011250645.1 of Motilibacter aurantiacus. NCBI lineage: Bacteria > Bacillati > Actinomycetota > Actinomycetes > Motilibacterales > Motilibacteraceae > Motilibacter > Motilibacter aurantiacus. Next base: position 188,027 of record NZ_JAANNO010000005.1, on the reverse strand, counting down.
TGGGAGTCGAGCTCGCCGGGGCCCTCGTCGTCCTCGCGGTCACGGCGGCGCTCGTCGGCATGACCCCCGCCCGTGCCGCGTACGCCCCCGTCGCCGACGCCTCGGTCGACCTGGGCGGCGGCCGGGTCGCGCAGGTACGTCTCGACCCGGCTCGGCCGGGGCCGGCCCAGCTCGTCGTCACGGTCCTGGGGCCGGACGGCCGCCCCGAGCCCGCCGAGCACATGCATGCCGACCTGACGCTCGCCGCGAAGGGACTCGGCCCGCTCACCGTCCGGATGGACGGCACGGGCGAGGACAGCCGCTGGGCCAGCAGCGGGCTGCAGCTGCCGTCGGCCGGCGAGTGGGAGCTCGACTTCACCGTGGGCTTCGACGAGTACGACGAGATCACCGCCGAGGCCCGGCTGTCCGTCGAATGACCCCTCGACCCGACGCACCTCACCCCTTCGGAAAGGTCCCTCCCGTGCTCCGCTCGTACCGCCGCGCCGGCGCCCTCGCCGGTGTCGGCCTCGTCCTGCTCGTCGCCACCGCCGGCCCCGCCGCAGCCCACGTCACCGTCAACCCCTCCGAGGCGACCCAGGGGGGGTACGCGGCCCTCACCTTCCGGGTGCCAACGGAGAGCGACAGCGCCTCGACGACGAAGCTGGCCGTGCAGTTCCCGATCGACACCCCGTTCGCGTCGGTCAGCGTGAAGCCGCACCCGGGCTGGACCTACGAGGTGACGAAGGAGACGCTCGCGACCCCGATCGAGGCGCACGGCCAGCAGATCACCGAGGCGGTCTCCCAGATCACGTGGACCGCGACGGGCGACAACGGCATCAAGCCCGGCGAGTTCGACGAGTTCGACGTGAGCGCCGGCCCGATGCCCGACGCCGAGCAGGTCGTCTTCAAGGCCGTGCAGAGCTACAGCGACGGCGAGGACGTCGCGTGGGTCCAGCAGGCGGCGCCGGGGTCGACCGACGAGCCGGACCTGCCGGCCCCGGTCCTCACGCTCAAGCCGGCCGCCGCGCAGGGGGCTGACGGGGACACCGCCGCCGCCGACCCGGGCAGTGCTCCGGCCGCGGCCGCCCCGGCGGACGCCGCCACCGACTCCGACGTCGCCCGGGCGACCTGGATCGGCGTGGCCGGCCTGGTCGTGGGGCTCGCCGCCGGCGTGCTCGGCGCCCTCGCGCTGCGCCGGAGGGCGTGAGCCCCGACCGTCCCGCCCGCGCACCCCTCGCCCCACCCGAGCCAGACCGAAGCCGGAGTACCCCTGTGCCTGCCCGCACCGTCCGACCCGCCCGCCGCGCCTTCGCCGGGGCCGTTGCGCTGGCCCTCGCCCTGACCGCTCTGGCCGGCTGCGGCTCCGCGGGGGACACCAGCGCCGCCGAGCCCGCCGCCGACCAGCCCGCCGCGGCCGTCACCGCCGAGCCGTCGAAGGTCGTCACCGTCAGCGTGCAGGACGGCAAGGTCGTGCCGGAGCCGACGACGGTCACCGTGAAGACGGGGGACGTCGTGCGGATCGACGCCACGAGCGACCAGGAGGACACCGTGCACGTCCACGGGATCGACGCCGAGCTGTCGCTCGACCCCGACGTCCCGGGCCAGCTGACGTTCGTGGCCAAGCCGTCGGGGTCGTACGAGGTGGAGACGCACGAGAGCGGCCTCCTCCTCTTCAGGCTCGACGTCACCGACTGATCTCCCACCCACAGTTCCTGTTGCTGACTTCGTGGAAGGACCATTGATGTTCCGTCGTTCCGTTGTGGCGGCCGCCGCCACGTCGCTCGCCGCCGGCGCGCTGGCGCTCGTCAACGCGGCGCCCGCGTCCGCGCACTTCTCCGCGCAGCTCTACGGCGCGAGCCCCGTCGCCGGCAAGTCCGTCACCGTCTGGCTGCGTGCCGGCCACGGCTGCTCGGGCGCGGCCACCACGGCGGTGACCGTGAAGATCCCCGCCAACGTCCCCTCGGCCCGGCCCCAGAACAAGCCCGGGTGGGCGCTCGACATCGCCAAGGACGCCAGCGGCAAGGTCACGATGGTCACCTGGTCCGGCGGCAACGTGCCGGACGCTGCCTTCGAGGACTTCGGCCTGTCCGTCCGGCTCCCGGAGAAGGTCGGCGAGACCGTCGCCTTCGACACGGTCCAGAGGTGCGGCGCCACCGAGGTGGCCTGGGTCGGCGCCGACCAGGAGGCCGAGCACCCGGCCCCCACCCTGGTGACGGTCGCCTCCCCGGTGCGCGCCACGGCCGACTTCAGCGTCGTGAAGAACGCCAAGGGCAACGTGCGCGTCGACGCGGATGCCTCCGCGGTGCACGCGGGCAAGCTCGCCACCCTGCGGGTGCAGGAGTCGCAGGCGGTCGTGGCCCGGGTCCGGCTCGATAAGGCCGGCGACGTCGGCTGGACGGCGACCGGCGCCACCGCCGCCAAGGTGAAGCGCAACGACGTCGTCGAGCTCGTGGTGGGCGGCCAGGTCCTCGCCACCGACAAGGCATGAGCACTGCGCTCCGCAGCCGTACGCCGGCCGGCCTCCTGCGCCGCGGGATGCTGGCCGGCACGGCCGTCCTGACCGCCACCGCGACGGCACTGCTGCCGGTCTCGCCCGCGTGGGCGCACGCCGAGCTGAAGGCCACCACTCCGGCGGCCGACAGCACCGTGGCCAAGGCGCCGGCCTCGGTCCACGTCACCTTCAGCGAGAAGGTCAGCGGCGCCAGCACCGGGCTGCGGGTCCTCGACGTCAAGGGCGCGGTGCGGTCGCGGCCGGCGACCTACTCCGGCTCGTCGGTCTCGGCCGCCACACCGGGCCTGCCCAAGGGCCGCTACGCCCTCGTCTGGTCCGTCGTCAGCGGCGACGGCCATCGGGTGACCAGCGCCCGCGCCTTCTCGGTGGGGCTGCCGACCCCGGCGGCCCCGGCGAAGACGCTGAGCATGACCGACGGCAGCGGCAAGAAGCGGACGGCCCGACTAAGCGGGGACCGGGTGGGCGTGCGCAGCCTCGCTCTTCCGGTGCGCGCGATCGACGGCACGGTCAGCCTCAGCCACCCGAAGCTGCCGACCGCCCTGGTGTGGAAGGCTGCGGGCAGGAGCGCGCGCGGCATGCTGCCCTTCCCCGGCACCTACTCGGTGACCGTCCGCGTGCGGGTCTCGCAGTTCCACGAGGTCGTCCTCGTCGGCTCGCTGACCGCGCGCTCCTGACCGGCTGCGCGCCGGCGGGCGGCCCCTTCCCCCGCCCGCCGGCGCGGCGCGCTCCACGCGCCCGCCGGGTCAGCCGCGCGCCAGCTGCTCGAGCCGGCGCACCGTGTTCCAGCTGCGGGTGGTGGCCGTCGCCGACAGCCCCCTCGGCAAGCCGCTGCCGAGCGCCGTCCGCACGCTGCTGCCGGTGCAGCGCAGGTAGACCTCCCGTCCGCGCACGCGGAACTCGTCGGGGAGGTACCGCGCCGGGTCGAGCCGGGCGGCCCATCCGGCGTCCGCCGGCCGGTCGAGGAACGCGACCTCCGCCGCGACACGCCCGGGGGGCCGCGCTCCGGTGGGCGGAACGCCCCGATCTGGGGAAAGGTGGGAGCTTGCGGGGCGGCGGCCCCGGTCCTTCTGCTCTGGGGGCGATGCTCGTGGGCGACCGACGACGGACCGAGTCCCGGCTGCGAGGCCGGGTCGTACGCGCCTGCACCGCCGCTGCGGCGGTCACCGCGCTCGCGACCGGCGGCGTGCTGGCCCTGGCGTGGGGGGACGAGAGCGGCCCCGTCCTGACGGCGGCCACGCCGACGGCCGCCACCCCGACGCCCACCTCCAGCGGCCCGCCGAGGGCCGCGGGGCCGCGCCCGCTGCTGCCGAACATGCGCAGCCTGCCGGCCGAGGACGTCTACATCGCCGGCTCCGGCGCCCAGCGGCTGCTCCGCTTCAGCGCCGCGCTCGCCAACGTGGGGGACGGGCCGATGGAGGTGAAGCCGGGGGGCCGCGGCGCCTGCAGCGCGGGCCAGATCTCGGCGCGGCAGGTGATCTACCAGGACGTCGACCGCAACGGCCGCTTCAACCGGGCCGCGGACCGCAACAGCGTCCGGGCCGGCGGCGGCTGCATGCTCGACCATCCGACGCACAACCACTGGCACCTCGACGCGATGGCGAAGTACGCGCTGCTGGACCCGGAGACGGGGCGGGCCGTCGTGTCCGCGGACAAGGTGAGCTTCTGCCTGCGGGACAACCGGCGGGTGCCCGGCGCGACCGGCCGGGTCGAGGCACGTCACTACGGCACCTGCGGCCGTGCCCGTGTCCAGGGCGTGGCTGTGGGATGGGCCGACGTCTACGGCCACTACCTGCCGGGGCAGGCGCTGCGGCTGCCCCGGTCGCTGCCGGACGGCGGCTACTGCCTGCTGCTCGAGGCCGACCCCGACGGACTGCTCCTGGAGACCGACGAGAAGGACAACGCGGCCGTCCTGCCCGTCCGCATCGTCGAGGGCACCCGGGTCGGCAAGGGCTCGGCCGCCCTCTGCCGCGGAGTGCTGTCCAGCCTGCGGACACCGTGACGGGAGGAGCTTGACCGGTCCGGGGGCGGCGCTCAGGGTCGACCGGCAAGGGTGGGCGGGGGCACCCCGACCGCCGCACGGCCCGCAGCGAGGAACGACCTTGTCCCTGACCTTCCACTGGTTCCTTCCCACGTACGGCGACAGCCGGCACATCGTCGGCGGTGGGCACGGCCTGCCGCCCGGCACCGCCGGCGGGGTCCGGCCCGCCACCCGGGCGTACCTCGGACAGATCGCGCGCAGCGCCGAGCAGCTCGGCTTCGAGGGCGCGCTGACCCCCACCGGCGGCTGGTGCGACGACGCCTGGCTGTCGACGGCGATGCTCGTCGAGGGCACCGAGCGGCTGAAGTTCCTCGTCGCCTTCCGCCCCGGCCTGACCTCGCCCACCCTGGCCGCGCAGATGGCCGCCACGTTTCAGAGCTCCTCCGAGGGACGGCTGCTGCTCAACGTCGTGGTCGGGGGAGAGGCGCACGAGCAGCGGGCCTACGGCGACTTCCTCGCCAAGGACGAGCGGTACGCCCGGGCCGACGAGTTCCTGCAGATCGTCCGCGCGCTGTGGCGCGGGAAGACGGTCGACTTCGACGGGGTGCACCAGCGGGTCCAAGGGGCGCGCATCCCGCACGTCCCCAGCCCGGTGCCCCCGCTCTACTTCGGCGGGTCCTCGGCGGCCGCGGGCCCGGTGGCGGTGGCCCACTCCGACGTCTACCTCACCTGGGGCGAGCCGCCGGCACAGGTCGCCCAGAAGCTCGACTGGATCCGGGCGCTGGGCGCGGCCGCCGGGCGTACCCCCCGCTTCGGCATCCGGCTGCACGTCATCACCCGCGACACCTCCGAGGCGGCGTGGGCGGAGGCGCAGCGGCTGCTCGACGGGCTGGGCCCCGCGACGATCGCCGGGGTGCAGGCCGGCCTCGCCCGCAGCGAGTCCGAGGGCCAGAAGCGGATGCTCGCGCTGCACGGCGGGACGAAGGACTCGCTCCAGGTCTACCCCAACCTCTGGGCCGGCGTGGGGCTCGTACGCGGCGGCGCGGGCACGGCGCTCGTCGGCAGCCACACCGAGGTGGCCGACCGCATCGCCGAGTACGCCGCGCTGGGCATCGACGAGTTCGTGCTCTCCGGGGTCCCGCACCTGGAGGAGGCCTACTGGTTCGGCGAGGGCGTGCTGCCGATCCTCGCCCGGCGCGGGCTGTGGACGTCACCGCTGCAGGCGGCCACGGTGCGCTCGACCGGCATCCCCTTCGCGGGGGCCGCTCCGGTGCCCGCCGGGCCGTGAGCTGGAAACCGGCACCTTGCTGCATGAACGCTGCTTCCGCTGTCGGCGACCGGGCGAGCCGGAGCCGTCGTCTCGGAATGCGGACAGGCCGTTTTGACGCCGCCCGAGCCGGAACCTAGGGTTCCCTCCATGACGACCACCGCCGGCACCCCGCGCCACCTGCGCCGCGCTGCCCCCATGGCGTGTTGTCGTCGTCCCGACGCGTCCTGCTGACCGCGTCCTCGGCGGGCTGACCGGCCCGCAGCCGTCGGCACCACTCCGCCGGGCCGCCCGCCACGGGCGGCCGGCCCGGCCGTCGTTCGCGCTTCCCTGTCGAGGAGTTCTCGTCCCATGCCCGCACGAGGAACGGCGGCAATGCCCGCGCTCACCGCCGTCGTGGTCGCGGGACGGCTGCCGGTCGAAGCGGCCTCGGATTGCCCGGCGCCGGAGCCGCGCCTCCTGGCCCCGCGGCTGGAGGGGTAGCGCCAGGAGAGGACGGGGGAACCGGGGGGAATGGCCCGGGGGCCGGTGGGCGTTGCCCACCGGGCCCCGGGCTGCAGGGGGCCCGCCGTAGGCGTGGTACGACGGGACGATGGCGAGGAAACAGTGATCACGGTCCAGGACCTGCGCAAGGCCTACCGGCTGGGAAGCCGGGAGATCCTCGCGCTGCGGGGCGTCAGCCTGCACATACCGCGCGGGGAGATCCATGGCGTGGTCGGCCCCAGCGGCGCCGGCAAGAGCACGCTCGTGCGCTGCCTGACCGTGGTGGAGCGGCCCACCTCCGGCTCGGTGACCGTGGACGGCAAGGAGCTGACCGCACTGGGGGAGCGCGAGCTGCGCACCGCCCGGCGCAGCATCGGCATGGTCTTCCAGAACGTGAACCTGCTGGACAACCGCACGGCCGCGCAGAACGTGGCGCACCCGCTCGAGCTCGCCCGGGTGCCGCGCGAGCGCCGCAAGGAGCGGGTGGCCGAGCTGCTCGAGCTCGTGGGCCTGGGGGACCGCGGGGCGGCGTACCCCTCCCAGCTGTCCGGGGGGCAGCGCCAGCGGATCGGCATCGCCCGCGCGCTGGCGGCGGAGCCGTCCGTCCTGCTCTGCGACGAGCCGACGTCCGCGCTCGACGCCCGCACGACCCACTCGATCCTGCAGCTCATCCGGGACGTCCGCGACCGCCTGGGAGTGACCGTCATCCTGATCACTCACGAGCCGGCCGTGGTCAAGGAGGCGTGCGACAGCGTCTCCCGGCTGCATGACGGGCGCATCGTCCAGCAGGGGCCGGTCGCGGAGGCGCTCACGGCGCCCGAGTCCGAGCTGGCCCACGACCTGCTCCCGCTCGTCACCGCCGCGTCCGACGCGCGGGCCGAGGACGTCGTCGACATCACCTTCTCCGGCGACGCGAAGGGCACGGAGCTGCTCAGCCAGCTGGCCCGCCGCTTCGACGTGGACGCCCGCATCGTCGCCGCCACGGTGGAGACCCACCGGGGCCGGCAGTACGGGCGGATGCGGTTGGGCTTCGGCCCCGGCGCGCCGATGCCCCAGATCCTGGAGTTCCTCGCCGGCAACGGCGTCGCCGCGGAGGTCGTGCGATGAGCATGTTCGACGTCTTCGACTCGCCGGTCATCCAGGAGCGGCTGCCGGAGGCCACGCTGGAGACCTTCCAGATGGTCGGCTGGAGCACCGTCCTCACCGCGATCCTCGGGCTGCCGCTCGGCCTCGTGCTGCACGTCACCGCCCGCGGCGGCCTCGCGCCCAACGCCGTCGTCAACCGGGTGCTGGGCCTGATCGTCAACATCGGCCGGTCACTGCCGTTCCTCATCCTGCTGATCGCGATCATCCCGTTCACCAAGCTGATCGTCGGCACCAACATCGGCCCGAAGGCGGTGATCGTCCCGCTCACCGTCGGGGCCGTGCCGTTCTTCGCGCGCCTGGTGGAGACCTCGGTGCGCGAGGTGAGCCCCGGCAAGGTCGAGGCGGCCCGCGTCATGGGCTCGAGCCGCCTGCAGATCGTCAGCAAGGTGCTCGTGCCCGAGGCGCTGCCGAGCATCGTCTCCGGCCTCACTGTCACCACCGTGGCCCTGATCTCGTACTCCGCGATGGCCGGCTCCGTCGGAGGAGGCGGGCTCGGCTTCCTCGCCGTGAGCTACGGCTACAACCGCTACATGACCGACGTCATGGTCGTGACCGTGATCGTCCTCATCCTGATCGTCCAGGTCGTGCAGCTCGTCGGCGACTTCCTCGTCCGACGACTCGACCACCGCTGAGAACCGATTCCTGAAGGAGAACCACAGATGCGCAAGACCCTGACGACGTTGGCGGCGGCACTGTCGGCGATGGCGCTGCTCGCCGCGTGCGGCGGGGACGACTCGGAGGACGCCGCGCCTGCCGCGCAGCAGACGCCCGCAGCGGCCAGCCCGGTCACGCTCAAGATCGGTGCAAGCCCCGTCCCGCACGCAGACATCCTGCGCTTCGTGCAGGACAACCTGGCCAAGGACGCCGGCCTGAACCTCGACATCGTCGAGTACACCGACTACATCCAGCCCAACGTCGCGCTCTCCGAGGGCGACCTGGACGGCAACTACTTCCAGCACCTGCCCTACCTCGAGTCGCAGGAGGAGTCGCAGGGCTACGACTTCGACCACTACGAGGGCGTGCACATCGAGCCGTACGCCGCGTACTCGAAGAAGATCCAGGACGTCGCCGAGCTGCCGCAGCAGGGGAAGGTCGGCATCACGAACGACCCCTCGAACCAGGCACGCGCCCTCGACCTGCTGGTGAAGGCCGGCGTCATCACGCTCAAGGACACCGGGGACAAGGACCCGACGATCTTCGACATCGACTCCAACACCAAGGACCTGGAGTTCGTGGAGACCGACCCCGAGCAGCTGCCGAGGACGCTGGACGACTTCGACCTGGCCATCATCAACGGCAACTACGCGCTCGAGGCGGGGCTCAACCCGGCCGAGGACTCGCTGCTCATCGAGAGCGGCGAGGGCAACCCCTACTCGAACTTCCTCGCCGTCCGCACGGAGGACAAGTCCAACCCGGCGCTGCTGAAGCTCGACGAGCTGCTGCACTCGCCGCAGGTCAAGGAGTTCATCGAGACCAAGTGGCCGGCGGGTGAGGTGCTCCCCGCTTTCTGACCTGTCGCCGCGGCGCGCCGACCGAAGGACTGTCATGGCTCTTCCGGACTTCTTCCTCGTCGGCGCGCCCAAGGCCGGCACGACGGCGCTGCATGCCGCGCTGGTGGCGCACCCCGGGCTGCACCTGTCCCGGGTCAAGGAGCCGAAGTACTTCCTCTGCGACGACCGGCCGCCTGCCCGGTCGGGGCAGCGCGGCCCCGGGGACGCGCACAGCGCCCGTGAATGGGTGTGGAGGCGCGACGCCTACGAAGCGCTCTTCGCCGATGCCCCGCCGGGGGCGCTGCGCGGGGAGAGCACCCCGTTCTACCTGTACGACCGTGGCGCGCAGGAGCGCCTGCGCGGCACGGTGCCCCACGCCAAGCTGATCGCGGTCGTCCGCGACCCCGTCGACCGGGCGTACTCGAACTGGATGCACCTCTGGTCCGACGGGCTGGAGCCGGTCGACGACTTCGTCGAGGCGTGCCGCTGCGAGGACGCCCGCGTCGCCGCGGGATGGGCGCCGTTCTGGCACTACAGCCGGCTCGGGCGCTACGGGGAGCAGCTGCGGCACCTCTACTCGCTCTTTCCCCGCGAGCAGGTGCTCGTGCTGCGCTACCGCCAGCTCGTCGACGAGCCGCAGCAGACCCTCGACACGGTCTGCTCCTTCCTGGGCGTGCCGCGCGGGCACGCGGTCGACGCCCCGCCGGAGAACGTCCGCCCGTACGTCCCGGCGACCCGGCGCACCGCCGTGCTCGCCACGGCGATCCGGGCCGGGGCGGCGGTCGGCGCGTACCTCCCGCCGCGCGCATGGCGCGTGGCGGCCGTCCCGCTGCTCAAGGCCCTGCACGCCAGCGGGACCGCGCGCCCACGGCTCACGGTCGAGCAGCGGCGCGAGGTGCTCGCCCCGCTGGTCGAGGACATCAAGGAGCTCGAGGAGCTCACCGGGCAGTCGTACGCCGACTGGCTCGGCGACGAGGGGCGCGGGGAGTTCCGCGCCCGCCAGCGGCCTGCGGCCCCCTGACCCCGAGCCCGGCGGCTCACCGCACGGTCGAGAAGGCGTACACGGTGGTCGTGCGGTACACCTGCCCGGGCCGCAGCACCGTCGAGGGGAAGCCCGGCTGGTTCGGCGAGTCCGGGAAGTGCTGGGTCTCCAGCGCGAAGCCGTCGGACTGCCGGTACGCCCGGCCGCTGGTCCCGCGCAGGGTGCCGTCGAGGAAGTTGCCGGTGTAGAGCTGCACCCCCGGCTCGGTCGTCCAGACCGTCAGCCGGCGGCCCGAGCGGGGGTCGGTCGCCTCGGCCGCGCGCACGAGCCGCGACCCGCCGCCCCCGGTCACCTCGAAGCTGTGGTCGTACCCGCGCCCGTTGTCCAGCTGTTGGTGCCGGTTGCGGATGCGGGCGCCGATGGCCGTGGGGGTCGCGAAGTCGAACGGGGTGCCGTGGACCGGGGCCAGTCTGCCGGTCGGGATCGACACCGCGTCGATCGGGACGTAGCGCTTCGCGTGGACCCGGAGCAGGGTGTCGTAGACGTCGCCGGCCCCCTCCCCGGCGAGGTTGAAGTAGGCGTGGTTGGTCAGGTTGACCACGGTGGGGGCATCGGTCGTGGCGCGGAAGGCGATGCGGAGCGCGTCGTCCTCGGTCAGCGAGTAGGTCACGAGCGTGCTCAGCGTCCCCGGGAAGCCGGCTTCGCCGGCCGGGTCGACGTAGCTCAGGCGGACCCCCATCGACGTCGGGGTCGTGAAGGGGACAGCGGACCAGACGCGCCGGGCGAAGCCGACGGGGCCTCCGTGCAGGGTGTTGGGCGGGTTGTTGATCGGCAGCAGGTACGCCGCCCCGTCGAGGGTGAACGCGCCGTTGGCGATGCGGTTGGCGTAGCGCCCGATGATCGCGCCGAAGTTGGGGGCGTTGACGAGGTAGGGCTCGACCGATGCGAAGCCGAGGGTCACGTTGCGCAGCCGGCCGCGCCGGTCTGGCACCTCCAGCGTCTGCAGGACGCCGCCGAGGGTCAGGATGCGGGCGGTCGTCCCGGCGGCGTTGCGCAGGGTGTAGCGGGTGACCTGGTCGCCGGTCCCGGTCGACCCCCACGGCTCGCCCGTCACGCCGCGGGCCGCCGCTACTGCCGCCGTTGCTCTCGGCGCGGCGGCCAGCCCGGCGGTGCCGGCGAGTGCGGCCGCCCCGCCGAGCAGGGCCTGACGGCGGGTCAGGGAAGGGCTCTGCTGCATGTCTCCTCCACGCTGAGGACGGACACGCGGCCCGGAGGGGCACGCAGGACAGGTCTACGGCCTCGGCCCGCCGAACGGCAAGGGGCCCCGGCGCCGAAGCGCCGAGGCCCCTGGACGACGTGCGAGCCGGCCGGGTGGCGGAGGCGGTGTCAGAGGACGCCGTTCTCCTTGTCCTCGGAGGTCTGCAGCCAGCCCAGGACGACGTTGGCGACCGTGAGCAGCTGCGCCTTGGCGGCGTCGTCGCCCTTGACCTGGTTGTTCACCTTGGCGACGAACTGGCCGAGGTAGCCGATCGCCGACTCCTCGTGGCCCCCCTCGTAGCGCTTGATCGCGTTGCCGACGCGGCCCTGCAGGTCGTCGCCGACGGTGGTCTTGACCCGGCCCGCGGTGACGTAGCGGCCGACGAGGGCGTACAGCTCGTCGAGCCACGTCAGCGTGCGGACGTAGTACATGCCGTCGTACGAGCGGGCGGCCGCACCGAGCGAGCCGCCGGGGACGTTCGCGGCGGTGGCGGTGTCCTGCTCGTAGACGCCCGTCGCCGCCGCCTTGGCGCCGACCTTGGCGAAGAAGGCGCGGAACGGCACGATGCCGGTGCCGAACTCGACCGGGGTGAGGTCACCGGGGATCGTGTTGGCCGTGAGCGCGGTGGGCACCGCGTCCTTGGTGTGGAACAGCTTGTAGCGGTTCGGGTTCGCCACGACGTAGTCGGCCGGGTCGAAGCCGCCGAGGTAGCTCGCCTGGTGCTGACCGGGGGTGGCCGCCGTCGGGCCGGGGAAGGTGCGCGCGCCCTTGAAGGCCCACGCGATGTCCATCTCCAGGAACGCGCCGGTGCTGTCGTCCAGGCCCGCGCTCCACACGTCGTACCGGCGGACCGCGCTGTTGTCCGTGGCGAAGCCGAACTCGTTCTGGTGGTTGTGCTGGTAGATGCCCTTGAGGCCGAACTTGTCCCGCGCGACGACCGCGGCCTTGTTGAGCGAGTCGACACCACGCTGCAGGTCCGCGATGGTGCGCGCGGTCCCGTAGATGCCGAGCGTGTTCGTCGAGCTCGGGGTGCTGCTCGCGCCCCAGAAGTCGTTCGCGGTGCCGACGTAGGGCATGCCCAGCTCGACGGCGGCCTGGAACGACGCGTCCCGCTGGGCGGGGTCGACGAGCGCGGCCGCGCCGATGTGCGAGCCGATCGCCTTGAGGCCGTTGTCGTCGAGCGCCTTCTTGATCTCGGCGATGGTGATCTGCCGGCCGAGGATGCTCGTGGACTGGGTGTAGCCCGCGAACTCGACCTCCTTGTAGCCGATGCGCGCCAGCTCCTCGAACACGACCGCGAAGCCGAGCGACGTGATCTTGTCCCGCACGGTGTAGAGCTGCAGGCCGAGGTTCTCGAGCGGGGTGTCGGGCGCCGCGACGTCGAGGGCCGCGCTCGCGGGGCTGATCCCGAGCAGCGGCGAGGCCGCGACGCCGACGGCGGACGCGCCGGCCAGGCCGAGGAACCCTCGGCGGTTGAGCTTGCTCATGAAGACTCTCCTCTGACACACGAAGGTGGCGTTGGGCCGCGAAGTGGCCCGGGGAGGCCGGCCCGGCGGATGACCGCCGGGCCGGCCGTCGTGCTGTCGGGGCGCTCGCTCAGCCTTCGAGCGAGGCGATGAGCGCCCGGGCGTCGCGGACGAGGACGTCGTGCGCCGCCTTCTGCTTGACCTGGCTGTCGGCCCTGGCGATGAACTGGTTCAGGTAGCTCACCGCCGAGGAGGCCTGGCCGCGCTCGACGCGGGTCTCCGCTCCCTCGAGCCGGTCACGGAGGCCGGCGGCCGCGCTCGCGGAGATGGTCTTCGCCGCCGCGTAGCGCGAGATGAGCGCGTCGATGCTGTCGAAGGAGACCGTCGTCGTGAAGGTGACCGTCTGCGTCTGCGTGTTGCCGGCGACGTCCTTCACCGTGGCCACGAGCGTGTGGCTGCCCGGTGCCAGGGTCGAGAGGTCGATCGGCTGGCCGGCGCCGTAGCTCTTGCCGTTCACCGTGATCGCGGAGGCCGACAGGAAGCCGGACGCGGAGTCGGTGCCGCCCACGGTGAGGTAGGCCGAGTCGGCGATGGCCCCGTCGGTCACGCCCGCCAGGCTGATCGCCGGTGCAGTGCGGTCGATGCGGACGGTGGCGTTGCCGGTCGCGACGTTGCCGCCGTTGTCGGTGACCCGCCAGCAGACGACCGTCGTGCCCTCGAGGCTCACCGTGACGTTGCCGTTGGTGGGCAGGTTGGCCCACGTGGCGCCGTCGGCGCTGCACTGGCTCGCCGCCGAGGCCGTGCGGTACTGCCGGGTGGAGACGGTGCCGTTGTCCGTCGCGGCGATGTTCACCGTGACGTTGCCCGAGGTGTACCAGCCGTTGGCGCCCTGCGGCGCCGCGGGCGTGCTCGTCGCCGTCACCGCCGGGGCGGTCACGTCGGCGATGCCGTTGCCGAGGAACTGGACCTGGTCGAAGACCACGCCACCGGTGGAGGTGACGACGAGCTCGCCCGTGCCGGTCGGCAGCGCCGAGCCGGTGAGGGCCAGGTTGACCGTCTGCCAGTCCGTGCCGTCGAACGCGGCGGTCGCGAACGGCGCGGCGTCGGGGGAGTTCCAGCGCAAGGAGAGCGTGCCGGTGCCGGAGGCCTTCACCTGCGCGCCGGTGATGTTCGTGAAGTTGATCGGGTCCCAGGCGAGCCAGTCACCCGCGTCGAACGACGTGACCTTGTTGAGGCCGCCCGCGTTCTCGTCGAAGGTGACCTCGACGCCGGACTGCGAGTCGAACCACTCGGCCTGCTGCAGCTTGGAGTTGATCTCGATGCCGAGGTCGCTCGTCGCCGCCGGGACGCCCGCCGCGCCGGCGTCGGTGTACTGCGCGACGATGACGCCGAAGATGTTCTCCGTCACGCCGTGCTGCGGCGCGTCCACCGGGGTCGCCCAGGCGCCCGAGCAACCGGTCGCCGTGGTCAGCGGGTGGGCGTGCGTGTTGTGGCCGAGGCCGAAGGTCATCGCGACCCGCGAGCAGACCGTCGCGGTGCCCTCCTCGGGGTCACTGGTCGTGACGGCCCACGGGACCGCCTGGCCCCAGTCGAAGAACCCGCCGTTCGGCGTGGACAGCGCAAGGCTCGGAGCCTGGTTCCCGACCGAGATCTGGCGCGACACGAGGCCGGTCTTGCCGGAGGCGTCGGTCACGCGAAGGCGGGCGGTGTACGCGCCGACCTGCGTGTAGGTGTACGACGCGGTCACCCCGGTGGCGTCGAAGACGCCGTCGTTGGTGAAGTCCCACTCGTACGTCAGGGCCGTGCGCTCGGGGTCGACCGAGGCGGCGGCGTTGAAGCTGACCGTCAGCGGGGCCGAGCTGCTCGAGCTCGGCTGCGTCGTGAAGGAGGCCTGCGGCGACTTGTCCCCGGGGGCGAAGTCCACGCGGTAGAGGCCGGCCTGCGGGTTGGCGCGGAAGTAGCTGGTGCCGTAGTCGAGGACGTAGAGCGAGCCGTCGGGGCCGAACTCCATGTCCATCGTGCCGTCCCACGCGGGAGCGGCGGTCGAGGTCACCTTGCCGTTGGGCATGAAGTCCTCGAGCCCGGTGAGCTTGTAGTCGGCGTAGTCGACCGACAGCGCCGCCGCGTAGTCCTGCTGGAACTCGGAGAAGAAGACCTTGCCGTCCCAGTAGGAGGGGAGCTTGGTCGTCGCCGGGTTCGTGGCGTCGTAGTGGTAGACCGGGCCACCCATGGGCGACTGGGCGGTGCCGGTGCCGAAGTTGACGAAGCCGTCGAACTCAGCGGGCTGGTCTCCCACGCGGTCGCCGTACCACGCGGTGGCGGGCGTCGACGGCGGCAGCTGCTGCAGGCCGGTGTTCCATGGGGAGTTGTTCACCGCTCCGGCGCCGCAGTCGAAGTCCACGCCGGAGGTGTTGGTCGCGTAGTTGTACTCGTTGTAGTTGAAGTTGTTGCCGGTGCAGTAGGGCCAGCCGGAGTGCAGCGGGCGGTTGACACCGGTGATGTTCCACTCGACGAAGCCCATCGGGCCGCGGCCGGCGATCGGCGCGCCGGCGTCGGGGCCGTAGTCGCCCCAGTTCACCGTGCCCGTCACCGGGTCGACGTCCATGCGGAACGGGTTGCGCACGCCCTTGACGAAGATTTCCGGGCGTGTCCTGGCGGTGCCGACGGGCCAGAGGTTGCCCTCCGGGATCGTGTAGCTGCCGTCCTCGGCGACCTTGATGCGCAGGATCGAGCCGCGCAGGTCGTTGGAGTTGCCCGCGCCGCGACGGTCGTCGTTGCCCGGGTTGCCGTTCGGCACGGCGACGTTGGGGGCCATGCCGTTCGCCCCCGGCGCGCTGGCTGCGGTGTTGTCGCCGACCGAGAGGAACAGGTTGCCGGCCGCGTCCCAGCCGACGTCACCGGCGTTGTGGCAGCACTGTCCGCGGTTCCACTCGACCTTGATGATGACCTGCTCGCTCGTGAGGTCGAGCGCGCCGGTGGCATCGTCCCACTTGAAGCGCGAGAGCTGGTTGTAGCCCAGCCACTGCTGCCAGTACGACTCCGTCTGCCCGGCCGGAAGCGTGTTGGGGGCGCTGCCGGTCGGCGTCGTCGCCGGGTAGGGCTGCCCGTTCTGCGCCGTGCCGCTCATCACGCGGGGGGCGTAGTAGAGGTAGACCCACTTGTTCGTCGCGAAGCCCGGGTCGATCGAGACCGTCTGAAGGCCGTCCTCGGAGTTGTTGTAGACGTCGAGGTGGTTGACGATCTTCGTGACGCCCGTGGTCGAGTCGGTCAGCCGGAGGTCACCGTTGCGCGCCGTGTGCAGGACCCGCTTGTCGGGCAGGACGGCGAGGTCGATCGGCTCGCCTACGTCCTTGCTGAGCGTGATCTTCTCGTAGTTGTTCCAGTTCAACGGGTCTGGGTCCGCGGCGGACGCCACGGGTGCCACCGCTGCCGCGAGCGCGGTCGCCGGGACGGCGAGCGCCAGGGGCACGGAGAGCAGACGAAGCCGACTTCGCTTCATTGCGTGGGAACTCCTCGCTGCTGCTGGGAACTAGGGCCACCGCCCGACGTCGTCGTGCGAGGGCAGGAGCGCGGCCTGACACCTGCGTCCTTCACCTGCGGTTGTGCACAGGGGCGAGTGGGACCGTGTGAGGGAGAAGGCGAGATCGCTGCTCGGGCCCGTCGCGGGGGAAGGTCGGGCGACAATCGCGGCCGGCTGTTGCTTTGCCGCGCCAGCGCAACATAGTTTCAGGGCTAAGCCGCCGTCAAGGAGAAACTTCTGCCGGCGCATGGTGTTATGCCTTTGTGACCAGCAGAAGTTGAGAAGGCTCAAACTGAGGTTTGCCGACCGGCTGCAGGAGCCGCCGCAGGGCGTCACCGGGCGCGGCCGTCCGCCGCGGCGACGCACAGAAGCCCTTGCTCGCAGGGGTTGTGATGCCCAGCGAGCGAGGTCACCCGTCGGCCGCAGGCGTCCGCGCAGGAGCCTGGGACCCTGGCGATTCGGTCCCCGAGAAGCGCGACGGCCGGAAAGCCAGGACTTCCGCCGGGCGTAGAAATGCGCGGCGCGGTGCCCCGGTGCCTGAAGTGCAGGCGGGGTGCGAAAGGGGTGGTCAGGAAATTGCTGGCGGGGGGGCCGGCTGAAACTCGCTCAGGGCGGGCTCGCGGATGCCGCGGCGCCCACGGCTGCCGGGCGCGCTCCGCGCCGAGCGGCGGCGGCCAGGCGCAGGCTGGTGCGGACGCGCTCCACGCGTCGTGAGACGTCCCGCCGGGTGAGCAGGCAGACGGGCGTCTCCAGGACGGTCCCCCGGTGCAGGACGGGCGCCCAGGATCTTGTGACAGGGCCGTCCGCCACGAGCGCGGCGATGTCGGCGGGGAGCACGGCGGTGCCCATGCCGGCCTCCGCGAGCACGACGAGGGCGTACGGGTCCGGACTGGCCGTGTCGACGGCCAGCGCGCCGATCCCCTCCACCCGTGCCGCCGCCTGCAGCATCGACGTGGCCCATGCGCTGCGCACGGTGAGGACGCGGCCGCTCCTCAGCTCCTCGAGGGGCACCGACTGCCGGCGGGCCTCGACGAGGGCGAGCAGTTGGGAGCGGTAGAGCTCGTCCACGCGGACGGGTGTCTCCTGCCCTGCCGCTTGGGGCATCGGGGTCACGAGCAGGTCGATGGTGCCGCTCAACAGCTGCCCGGTCAGCTGCCCGCTCGACTGCCCGCTCGACTGCGCGGTCAGCGGCCCGTCGGAGGTGTCCGGGCCCGCGTCGGCCTCGGTCAGCACCCGCAGCTCCACCTCCTCCAGCCCGCCGGACTCCCGCAATGCGTCGACGACCCAGCGCGCCTGACCGGCGGCGAAGGCGACGACCGGGCGCAGTCGTTCGGGACTGGACAGCTCTGTGGCGTGGGCGAGCATCATCCGGGCCACCGCCGCGACGCGCTCCCCGTGGCCGGTGGGCACCAGGCCGGCGGCAGACTTCGCGAGCAGCGGGCGTGACCCGACACTGCTCTCGAGCTCGTGCAGGTTGTTGCGGACCGACATCTCGGTGACGTGCAAAGAGCGGGCGGCAGCCGGGATCGCCCCGGTGTCGACGACCGCCAGGAAGACCCGCAGGCGGGTCAGGGTCAGCCGGGGGCTCGGGCCCGCCGGGGCTGGTGCCTCGGCAGCGACGGGCGCTGTCCCGCGACGGGACGGCTGGGTCACTTCGGCCTCCTTGCCGACAACGCCGGGACGGGCGTCCCTGCGCCTGGGGAGCGCTCTGTCGCCGTCCCGGGGGGGGACAGCCCGGCGCGATGCCGATGGCGGCGGTCGGGCTGTGGGCGCATCGGCCCGTACGGCGGCTGTTGAGTGCCTGAGGCCTTCATCTGGAGGCCAGGACGGAACGTACGTCCGGGGGAGGGGGTGGTCAAGTGTCTCTTGGCAACCTCTTAAGTTCGGTCGGCGAACCGGTTGCCGGACCCGTGCGCCCAGGGCGAACGGGGCTGGCGAGTGGGGATGTAAGCAAGTAATCCTCAGCGCATGACGTACCGAGAGGTCGAGGAGCAGCTGCGCGGATGGTTCGCCGGGCGGCTGCCGCAGGACTGGTTCGAGGGCGCGGCCCGGGTCACGGTCGACCGGGAAGAGGCTCTCGTGGTCGGCGTGATCGCGGCGCCGGCCCTCGGGGAGGCCGCGTCGGCGGCCGAGCGCGCGGCGGCGTCCGCCGGGCGCGCCAAGCGGTTCCGGGAGGAGACGCGCGAGCGGCGCATGGAGATCGCCCGCGAGGCCGAGCACCGGTTCGGGCGCAAGGTGGCGTGGGGCGTCGAGTGCGGCGAGGAGGCGTACGTCTTCACCAACCTCTCGGTGCCGGTGATGACCCGGCTGCGCCAGCCCGAGCGCCGCGTCCTGGACACGCTCGTGGACGCCGGGGTCGCGCGCTCCCGGGCCGACGCCCTCGCCTGGTGCGTCCGGTTGGTCGGCAAGCACACCGACGACTGGCTGGCCGAGCTGCGCGCCGCCATGGAGGAGGTCGAGCGGGTCCGGGCGCGCGGACCTGAGGGCGGGGCCACCGGGGGCACCGGGGGCACCGCGTGACGGGGGCCGGCGGTGCGGGCCGGAGGCTCAGAAGCGGCTGAGCGCCAGCGGGCCGCTCGCCGGCAGCCCGGATGCGGCCCAGGCGCGGAACCCGCCGATCACGTCGGTCGCGCGGGTCACCCCGAGGTCGTGCAGGCTGGCGGCCGCCAGGCTCGAGGTGTAGCCCTCGGAGCAGAGCACGATCACGCGCAGCCCGTGGTCGGCGATCGGGAGCCGGGCCGAGCTCGCGGGGTCGAAGCGCCACTCCAGGACGTTCCGCTCGACCAGCAGGGCCCCGGGCACCTCGCCCTCGGCCGCGCGCTGGGCGGCGGGACGGATGTCGACGAGCACGGCCCCGGCGCGCAGCTCCTGCGCGGCCTCGTACGGATGCAGTCGCTCGAGCCGGGCCCTGGCCTCCGCCAGCACGTCGTCGATGGTGCGGGTCGTCGTGCTCACCAGTCCGACCCGGCCTTCTCGCGGGAGCGGGCGACGAGCGCGCCCTCCTCCCAGCCGTACCGCGTCATGGCGCGCAGCGCCGGCGCGTAGACGTGCAGGCTCACGGCCGGGACCGCGCCGACGTTGCGCACGTCGTGGATGTGACGCGGGCCGAACCGGCGGACCGACCCGGTGCCGAGCCGCTGCGTGGGCGCGGTCGCCGAGCCCAGGGCGTACGACGACTCCGCGAGCTCGCCCCGGAGCACGAGGAACGCGCCGGCGCTGCCGCCGTGGTCGTGGGGGCCGGTCCCCTGGCCGGGCAGCCAGCTGAGCAGCCAGGCCTCGTAGGTCGCGGTGGCGGCCACGCGGGCGTACCAGCGCTGGTCGGGGTCGAAACGGACGCTACGGCGCCAGCCGACGTCGTCGCTGACGGCAAGGGCCAGCAGGCCGAGGTCCAGGCGTGGGGCGGTGCGGGTGGGGGGCAGGGACACGGGGACGTCCTCCGGTGGGATGGCGGGTGTGGGCGTGCCGCGCCCGCCGGTGCCCCGGAGGGCGTCAGCGGTTGCGGCCGGCGGGGGTCGCTCCGCCCGGACACGCCTCGTCGAAGGAATCGCCCCGGCGTCCCGGCCAGAAGTCCTCGAGCGCCCAGGCGGCAGCTCTCTCGCCCGCGCCTGCGGGGCCCGGCGCGGGGAGGCCGTGGAGGGCCGGGGGTGTGAGCATGCGGCCCTCCTCGGGTCTCGTGGTCGGGGGCGGGCTGGTGGGCGGCTCGCCGTCGGCTACAGCTTGACACATGTCCTACCGGGATTAAAGGATTTGCTGCATGCAGCGCCGGCTCCTCCTCGTCGCCCGGCGGCACGTCGACCTGTGCCGCCTGGCCAGCTCCGTCTGTCGCCGGGGCTGCTGAGCCCGGCGGCGGGAGCCGCGCCCTCCGGCGCCCCTTCTCGTCGGGGTGCGCCCGGCAGCCCCTGTCCCGGCCCTCCTCGGACTGCCCGTCAGGCCAAGCGAGAAGGCCCGGCCCCCGTGTATGACAGACGTTCATTTCGCACATCTGCATTTCCCTGATCCGTCTATCGGCTCTCTTCAGAAGGTGGCGACCGATGAGTGTTGTCCCGCTGCGCCCCGTGCGGGCTCGTGAGGGCGTGGCGCCCGACCGACTCCGCTCCGCCCTTCGTCGCCACGCGGCCTCGGTCGTCGTCGTCACCGTGATGGACGGCGAGAGCCCGGCCGGTCTCACGGTCTCGTCGTTCACCGCGGTCTCCCTGCAGCCCCCGCTCGTGTCCTTCTGCATCGCGAACAGCTCCTCCAGCTTCGGGGCGGTGGAGGCGGCCGACACGTTCGCCGTGAGCCTGCTCGGGTCCGCCCAGGCCGACATCGCCACCCGGTTCGCGACACGCGGGGTGGACCGGTTCGCGCAGACCCCCTGGGAGCTCGACGAGCACGGCCATCCGGTCATCAGCGGCGCCCTCGCCTGGCTGACGTGCGCGACGGAGACGCAGATCCCGCTGGGCGACCACCTGCTCGTGCTCGGGCGCGTCCTCGACGTGCGCCCCGGGCGCACCGGCCGCCCGCTGGTGCACCACGAGGGCCGGTTCGCGGCGCCGACCCCGATCGCGCCGCACCGCGCCGGGCGTCCCGCACCGGGGCCGGCCGGCAGGGGCTAGCCTGCGAGGGGCGGCTCTGGTCGGGCCGGCCCGGGGGCCGGCGCTGACGCCGGAGCCCTCGCCGGCGCTGGGCAAGGAGAGTCCGTGGCACTGCGTGAGCTGGTGTACGGCCTCTACGCCCGGCGCCTGTCCGCGCGGCTGGACCGACCGCGGGTTCCGCGCCACGTCGGGATCATCCTCGACGGCAACCGGCGCTGGGCGCGCGCGGTCGGCGAGCACCCGAGCGAGGGGCACCGGCGGGGCGGGGAGAAGGTGTCCGAGGTCCTCGGGTGGTGCGAGGAGTCCGGCGTCGGGGTCGTGACCCTGTGGCTGCTGTCCACCGACAACCTCGCGCGGCCGCACGAGGAGCTCGAGCCGCTGCTGCGCATCATCGAGGACGTCGTGGACGACCTCGCGGCCCGCGGGCGCTGGCGGGTCCACCCGGTGGGCGCCCTCGACATCCTGCCGCCGGAGACGGCGGCCGTCCTCAAGCGCGCCGGTGACGCCACGTCGGGCGTGGCCGGCATGCTGGTGAACGTCGCGGTCGGCTACGGCGGGAGGCGCGAGATCGCGGACGCGGTGCGCTCGCTGCTCCAGGAGCACGCCGAGCGGGGGACCTCCATCGAGGAGCTGGCCGAGGTGCTCGACGTGGAGCACATCGCCGAGCACCTCTACACGAAGGGTCAGCCGGACCCGGACCTCGTCATCCGCACCTCCGGCGAGCAGCGGCTGTCCGGCTTCCTGCTCTGGCAGAGCGCGCACTCGGAGTTCTGGTTCTGCGACGCGCACTGGCCCGACTTCCGCAAGGTCGACTTCCTGCGCGCGATGCGGGACTACGCCGCGCGGGAGCGCCGGTTCGGGAGCTAGCGCGGGAGCGCCGGTTCGGCAGCTAGCGCGGGAGCACCGGTTCGGCAGCTGGCGCGGGAGCGCCGGTTCGGGAGCCGACGCGTCTGCGGCTTTCCTCCGGTTCTGGCAGGGTGCGCCCCGCCGGGCAACGCAATCGTCATCGTCCGTTCAGGTCATGCCATGCGTGTCGTCCTGCCCCGCACGCCCGGCGAACGTAGCGTTCGGAGCGACGCCGGGCGTCCGCCCGTCGTCACGGGAGGCCCGGTCTCGTGCTGGTTGTCAGTCGAGGAAGTGGGCCGGCACCCGGCCCGCGGGCCAGGTCCCGGTCGCTCGCCGTACGGCGCTGACGTTGGCGCGGGCGGCGGTGCACGCCCGCTCCGGGGGTATCTCGTGACCGCTCCGTCCCGCTCGCCGCAGCCGTCCGCTGCGGGCCCCATCACGTACGTCCTCGACACCAGCGTCCTGCTGTCCGACCCGCGCGCGATGCTGCGCTACCCGGACGCGGACGTGGTCCTCCCGCTGGTCGTCATCACCGAGCTGGAGGCCAAGCGCGCCCATCCCGAGCTCGGCTGGTTCGCCCGCGAGGCGCTCCGCCTGCTCGACGACCTGCGTGTCGAGCACGGCCGGCTCGACGAGCCGCTCGACGTGCCCGGGGGCGGCACCCTGCGCGTGGAGCTCAACCACGTGGACGACTCGGCCCTGCCGGCCGGCTTCCGGCAGGGCGACAGCGACACCCGCATCCTGAGCGTTGCACGCAACCTGGCGGTCGAGGGGCACGGCGTGGTGCTGGTGTCCAAGGACCTGCCGCTGCGGGTGAAGGCCGCGGCGGTGGGGCTGAGCGCGCAGGAGTACGACACCGGCGCCGCCGTCGACGCCGGGTGGACCGGCATGGCCGAGCTCGAGGTCGCGGCCTCCGTGCTCGACGGCCTCTACGAGGGCGAGCGCGTCGAGATCGACGAGGCGCGCGAGCTGCCGTGCCACACGGGCCTGCGGCTGCTCTCCGAGCGGGGCAGCGCGCTCGGGCGGGTGACGCCGGACAAGTCGGTACGCCTCGTGCGCGGCGACCGTGAGGCGTTCGGGGTCCACGGGCGCAGCGCCGAGCAGCGCGTGGCGCTGGACCTGCTGCTCGACCCCGAGGTCGGCATCGTCTCCCTCGGCGGCCGGGCCGGGACCGGCAAGTCCGCCCTGGCGCTCTGCGCCGGGCTGGAGGCGGTGATGGAGCGGCGCCAGCACCGCAAGGTCGTCGTCTTCCGCCCGCTGTACGCGGTGGGCGGGCAGGACCTCGGCTACCTGCCGGGGTCGGAGTCGGAGAAGATGAGCCCCTGGGGGCAGGCGGTCTTCGACACGCTCGGCGCCCTCGTGTCACCGGCCGTCGTGGAAGAGGTCCTCGACCGCGGCATGCTCGAGGTGCTCCCGCTCACGCACATTCGCGGGCGCTCGCTGCACGACGCGTACGTCATCGTGGACGAGGCCCAGTCGCTGGAGCGCAACGTGCTGCTCACGGTGCTGTCCCGCATCGGGCAGAACTCCCGGGTCGTGCTCACCCATGACGTGGCCCAGCGCGACAACCTGCGGGTCGGCCGGCACGACGGGGTCGCGTCGGTGATCGAGGCGCTCAAGGGGCACCCGCTCTTCGCCCACGTGACGCTCACCCGTTCCGAGCGCTCGCAGATCGCCGCGCTCGTGACCGACATGCTGGGGGACCTGCAGGTCTGAGGCCGGCGCGGCGAGGCGCGCGGCGCCTGCTGTCGTCAGCGCGACAGCAGGCGCCGCACACCGCGAAGAGGCCTCAGGACGGCGAGGTCATCGACAGCACGTCGAGCGCCGCGTCGAGCTGCTCGGCGGTGAGCTTGCCCTGGTCGACGTAGCCGCGCTCGAGGACGACCTGCTTGATCGTCTTGCGCTCGGCCAGCGACTGCTTGGCGACCTTCGCGGCCTCCTCGTAGCCGAGGTACTTGTTGAGCGGGGTGACGACCGAGGGGGAGGACTCGGCGTACTCGCGGCAGCGCTCCTCGTTGGCGACGAGCCCGGCGACGCACTTGTCGGCGAAGAGCCGGGACATGTTCGCGAGCAGCCGGATGGACTCGAGCACGTTGCGCGCGAGCACCGGGAGCATCACGTTGAGCTCGAAGTTGCCCGCGCTGCCGGCGAACGCCACGGTCGCGTCGTTGCCGACGACCTGCGCGCACACCATGCACAGCGCCTCGGGGATGACCGGGTTGACCTTGCCCGGCATGATCGACGACCCGGGCTGCAGGTCGGGGAGGAACAGCTCCTGCAGGCCGGTGCGCGGCCCCGACCCCATCCAGCGCACGTCGTTGCTGATCTTGGTCAGTGAGACCGCGATCGTCCGCAGCTGCCCGGAGAGCTCGACCAGGCCGTCGCGGGCGCCCTGGGCCTCGAAGTGGTCGCGCGCCTCGGTCAGCGCGAGCCCGGTGGCTCCGGCGACCTCGGCGATGACGCGGGCGGAGAAGCCCTTCGGGGTGTTGATGCCGGTGCCGACGGCGGTGCCGCCCAGCGGCAGCTCGGCCACGCGGGGCAGGGACGCCTCGAGCCGCTCGACGCCGTGGCGCACCTGCGCCGCGTAGCCGCCGAACTCCTGGCCGAGGGTCACCGGCGTGGCGTCCATGAGGTGGGTCCGGCCGCTCTTGACGGTGCGCGCCCACTGCTCGGCCTTGCGCGACAGCTCGCCCTCGAGGTGGCGCAGCGCCGGCACGAGGTCGTTGACGACCGCGCTCGTCGCGGCGATGTGGATCGAGGACGGGAAGACGTCGTTGCTCGACTGCGAGGCGTTGACGTGGTCGTTCGGGTGGACCGGCTTGCCGAGGCGCTCGGTCGCCAGCGTGGCGATGACCTCGTTGGTGTTCATGTTGCTGGAGGTGCCGGACCCGGTCTGGAACACGTCGATCGGGAAGTGCTCGTCCCAGTCGCCGCGGGCGACCTCCTCGGCGGCGCCGACGATCGCGTCGGCCACGTCGCGCTCCAGCACGCCGAGCTCGGCGTTGACCGTCGCGGCGGCGGCCTTGATGCGGGCCAGGGCCTCGATGTGCGCGCGCTCGATGCGCTGCCCGGACACGGGGAAGTTCTCCACCGCGCGCTGGGTCTGCGCACGCCACTTCGCCCGCGCCGGGACGCGGACCTCACCCATCGAGTCGTGCTCGATCCGGTACTCCTCATTCGCCATGAGGTCATCCTGCCGCGCGGGCGCGGCGGAAACGGCACCCGCCCCCGCCCGGGGCCGGGCGGCGGGCCGGAGTGAGCCATGCCACAGGGACGGTCGTGAAATCAGGCTCCGCGGCTTCCGATGAACTCATCCGGCAGCAGGCCGTCCCTCTCGACGGCCGGCAGGATTGATCTCGGGGGAACCGATCGTGCGCAAGTCCCTGTGTGGCGTGCTTGCAGCCACCGTGCTGCTCGCGCTGAGCGGGTGCTCCTCCTCCGGCGGGGCGGACGCCGGGAGCGAGCCCGCCCGCGGCGTCGTCGGCCTCGCGATGCCGACCAAGGACCAGCAGCGCTGGATGGGCGACGGCGACAACATGGTCAAGCAGTTCAGCCTGCTCGGCTACGAGCCCGACCTGCAGTACGCCGACGACGACGCGGCGACGCAGGCTGCGCAGATCGACGCCATGATCGACCGCGGGGCCAGGGCGCTCGTCATCGGCGCCGTCGACGGCACGAAGCTCACGTCGGTCCTCTCGCGAGCAGCCGTCGCCGGCATCCCGGTGGTCTCCTACGACCGGCTCATCCGCGGCAGCGCTGACGTCAGCTACTACGCGACCTTCGACAACTACAAGGTCGGCGTGCAGCAGGCGACGTACATCGTGGAAGCCCTCGGCCTGGCGAAGGGCGGCGCTGTGCGCCGCATCGAGCTGTTCGCGGGCTCGCCCGACGACAACAACGCCACGTTCTTCTGGAACGGCGCCATGAGCGTCCTGCGGCCCTACCTGCGGTCGGGGCTTCTCACCGTCCCGAGCGGCCAGGACACGTTCGCCGCCGCCGCCACCCCGGGCTGGGTGAGTGCGGACGCGGGCAAGCGGATGCAGCAGCTGCTGCGCGGGCCGGACGCGGGCGCTCCGCTCGACGCGGTGCTCGCGCCGAACGACGGCATCGCGCGCGCGGTGCTCGAGGCGCTGGAAAGCGCGGGCTATGGCCAGGGCGGCCAGCGGCGCCCCGTCGTCACCGGTCAGGACGCCGAGCTCGACTCCGTCCGCTCGATCGCCGCGGGCGGGCAGGCGCTGACCGTCTACAAGGACACCCGCGAGCTCGCGAAGGTCGCCGTGCAGATGACGGACGCCCTGCTCAAGGACCGGGCGCCGATGGTGAACGACACCGAGCAGTACGACAACGGGGTGAAGACGGTGCCCACCTTCCTGCTGCAGCCCATCGCCGTCGACCGCCGCAACCTGCAGCGGGTGCTCGTGGACGGCGGCTACTACACCGCCGAGCAGGTCGGCTGACGCATGAGCAGGAATCTGGGAGCCGGACGAGTGCCGGGACGAGGAGCGATCGAGATGGGCCCCGACGGCGGGACGACAGTGCAGGGCCGCTTCCGACGACTCTCGAGCGTCAATGACCTGCCGGTGCGCGTGAAGCTCGGTGCGCTCGTGGGGGCCAGCCTGCTCGCCCTCGCCACGTGCGTCGGCGTCACCGCCGGCAGCGAGCGCACCGTGTCCGCCGCGGAGCGCGAGCTGCAGACGGTCAACGACGCCAACTCCCTGGTCCTGCAGCTGGACCGGATGGCCAGCGACCTGAAGGTGCAGGGCCTGCAGGCGATCGCGCGCCCCGACCCGGCCACCCAGCAGTCGCTGCTGGCCCAGCAGCTCGACTCCGTGCAGGACGGGCTCGAGGCACTCCGCGCGCTTGCCCTTCCGCCGGCCCTCGACACCGCGCGCACCCGCATCGAGACGGTGTACGCCGACTACACCGGCGTCATCGAGAGCTTCGTCCGCGGCGCTGCGGCGGACCAGGCCCAGGCCCGGCTGAGCTGGGAGCAGATCGACGCGGACAACTACCTCGCCCGTGCCGTGCTCGAGAACGAGCGCGGGCTCTTCGCCGACAGCGTCCGCCGGGCCGCCGACCGTGCGGCCGACAGCCGCTCGAGCGCCGCGCACGTGCTGTGGACGACCAGCGGCGTGGCCGCCCTGGTGCTGGTCCTGCTCGCGTACGCGATCGTGACCTCGGTGACCCGGCCTCTGCAGCGGGTCCGTCGCTCACTCGCGGCCATGGCCGTCGGCGACCTCACCGTCCCCGCGCAGGTGTCCAGCCGAGACGAGGTCGGCGAGATGGCCGACGCCCTGGACCAGGCCCAGAGCAGCATGCGCGCGCTCATCGGATCGGTGGCCGAGTCCGCCGCCTCGGTGGCCGCCGCGGCCGAGGAGATCTCCGCGACCGTGCGCGGCATGGCCGGCACGGCACGCTCGTCCTCCGGCCAGGCGCAGGCGGTCTCGCTCGCGGCGGACCAGGTCTCGCAGAGCGTCCAGACGGTCGCGAAGGGCGCCGAGGAGATGAGCGCGGCCATCGGCGAGATCGCGCACAACGCGAACGAGGCGGCGCGGGTGGCGGGGCACGCCGTCACGGTCGCGGAGGAGACGACCGGCCAGATGGGCAAGCTCGGGGACTCGAGCCGGCAGATCGGCGACGTCGTCAAGCTCATCACCAGCATCGCCGAGCAGACCAAGCTGCTCGCGCTCAACGCCACGATCGAGGCGGCCCGCGCCGGTGAGGCGGGCAAGGGGTTCGCGGTCGTCGCCTCGGAGGTCAAGGAGCTCGCCCAGGAGACCGCCCGTGCGACGGAGGAGATCGGCCACCGCGTCGAGGCCATCCAGGCCGACACCGAGGGCGCCGCCGTCGCGATCGGCGAGATCAGCTCCGTCGTCGCGCAGATCAACGGCTACCAGGGCGGGATCGCCAGCGCCGTCGAGGAGCAGACGGCGGTGACGGCGGAGATGAACCGCAGCGTCGTGGAGGCGGCCGAGGGTGCGGGCGGGATCGCGTCCAACATCGCCGGGCTGGCGTCCGCCGCCGACGTCACCACGCAGAGCGTGGCGCAGTCGGAGGAGGCCGTGGCCGAGCTGAGCCGGATGGCGCAGGACCTGCACCAGCTCGTCGCGAGCTTCCGCTACTAGCCCCACGCGAACTCCGGCGCGTCAGCGCGGCCGCGCCCCCGGCCCCCACGTGCTGCGCGTCCGGCCATCACGCTCGACGACCGCCGCCTCGTAGCCCGGCAGCGCACTGAGCCAGGCGAAGGCCCCGGCACCCTTGACCACCCCGGCCGTCGCGAACGCGTCGGCCCAGACCGCCGAGTCCCCGACGACGGTGACGGCCCGGGCCCCGTCGGCCGGCTGCCCGCTCGCCGGGTGCACCACGCGGGCGCCCGCGCGCGCCCCGCCCGACGTCGCCACGGCCCCGGAGGAGAGCTCCAGGACGCGCAGCAGGCGCGTCGGGTCCGCCGGGTCCTGGACGCCCACCCGCCAGCTGGAGCCCGGGACGCAGGAGACCCGCAGGTCGCTGCCGGCACTCACGACCCAGTCGTGGCCCTCGAGCAGCGTGAGCTCCGCGGCGGCTCGCTCGACCGCCCACCCCTTGAGCAGGCCCGACGGATCGAGCCGGCGGCGGCCGCGGGCGTCCGGGAGCTCGGCGTCGAAGGCTCCCCCGGTGAGGGCCCGGGCCTGCTCGCACAGGGCCGTCACCTCCCGCAGCTGCGGGGAGCCGTCCTCGCCGGCGAGCAGCCCGGCGTTCAGCAGCGAGAGCTCGCTGTCCGGGCGGAACGGGTTGAAGCACCGGTCCACGTCGCGGACCACCGCGAGCGCTTGGCCCACCAGGGCGTCCACCTCCGGGCCCAGAGCCTGCGGCCCGCGGACGTGGACGCTGAACGGCATGCCGAGCAGGTGGCGCACCCACGCCCGGCGCGCTGCCGGGTGGCCGTCGTGCGTGGTGCCCGGGTCGCTGCTCTCGCGGGTGATCGTCACCAGGCGAGCGTCGTCCCGCTGCCTTCGCGGCCGCTGGGACGAGGCTGTGAGCCGGCTGTGAGCTCAGCGGCGCAGGAAGGCGTCAACCTCCGCGCGGGTGGGCTGGTCGGCGCCCGCGCGGCGGCAGGTGAGCGAGCCCACGACGGCGGCCTGATGGAGCAGGCCGTGGAGCGCGTCCTGGGTCAACGCGCGCAGCGCCTGCAGCCGCGGCACGGCCAGCAGGCCCGCCCGGCGCAGCGCGTCGAGCAGCCCGGACATGAACGCGTCGCCGGCGCCGACGGTGTCGACGACGTCGGTCGGGACACCGGGCAGGTCGACCCGGGCTCCGCGGGTCGCGCCGTACGCCCCGCCGCCCCCGCGCGTCACGACGACCAGGTCGGTCCCCGTGCCCCGCAGCCACTTCGCCGCGACGTCCCGGTAGTCCGAACCGGGGTACAGGAACTCCACGTCCTCCTCGGAGACCTTCACCACGTGCGCGAGCGAGACCGCCTCCTCGACCCGGCGTACCGCGGCCTCGTGGTCGGGCACCAGCGCGGGGCGGGGGTTGGGGTCGTACGACACGAGGACGTCACGCCGGATGTCGGGCAGCGCGGCGAGGACCCGGCTGGCGCCCGGCTCGATGGTGAGCCCGAGCGAGCCGGTGTGCAGGCACGAGGTCCCCGCGGGCAGCGGCACCTCGGGCAGGTCCCACACGAGGTCGAACTCGTACGTCGCCACCCCGTCGGCGTCGAGCGTCGCGTGCGCGGTGCTGGTGCGGGGGAGCCCCTCGGCGTCGCCGAGCAGGTGGACGCCGTTCGCGCGCAGGTGCTCCACGAGCCGGGAGCCGCGCTCGTCCTTGCCCACCCGGGTCGCGAGCCCCACCTCGGCGCCGAGCCGGGCCAGCCCGACGGCGACGTTGAACGGGCTGCCGCCGGGGTGCTCGTGCGGCGGCTCGCCCGCCCGGCTGACGATGTCGATGAGGGCTTCGCCGACGACGGTGATCACTGCTGCTCCTCGTGGGCCCGCAGCCGCGCGGGCTGCGCGGCGGGACGTAGCGCGCTCAGCGGGCGTGCTCGAAGTCGATCGCCGAGTAGGCCCGCAGCTTCGACAGCTGGTGCTCGCTGCGGACCTCGCGCACCGTGCCGGACTTCGAGCGCATGACGATCGAGTGGGTCCGGGCCACACCGCCGCTGTAGCGGACGCCGCGCAGCAGCTCGCCGTCGGTGATGCCGGTGGCCACGAAGAAGACGTTGTCGCCCTTGACCAGGTCGTCGATGCCGAGAACGGCCTCGAGGTCGAGCCCGGCGTCGAGCGCCTTGCGCCGCTCGGCCTCGTCCTGCGGCCAGAGCCGGCCCTGCATGTTGCCGCCGATGCACTTGAGCGCGCAGGCGGCGATGATGCCCTCGGGCGTCCCGCCGATGCCGAGCAGCAGGTCGACACCGGTGCCCTCGCGCGCGGCCATCACCGCGCCGGCGACGTCGCCGTCGGAGATGAACTTGATCCGGGCGCCGGTCGCGCGGACCTCCTTGACCAGGCCCTCGTGGCGGGCACGGTCGAGGATGACGACGGTGACGTCCTCGGGGGAGCCGCCCTTCGCCTTCGCGACCCACTTGATGTTCGCCCGGATCGGCGCGGTGATGTCGATGACGTCGGCGGCCTCGGGGCCGGTCGCGATCTTCTCCATGTAGAACACCGCGGACGGGTCGTACATCGCGCCGCGCTCGGTGACGGCCAGCACGGAGACCGCGTTGTCCATGCCCTTGGCGGTCAGCGTCGTGCCGTCGACCGGGTCGACCGCGACGTCGCACTCCGGGCCGGTGCCGGACCCGACGAGCTCGCCGTTGTAGAGCATCGGCGCCTGGTCCTTCTCGCCCTCGCCGATGACCACGATGCCCTGCATCCCGACCGTGGTGATGAGCTGGCGCATGGCGTTCACCGCGGCGCCGTCGGCACCGTTCTTGTCACCGCGCCCCACCCAGCGGCCGGCGGCCATCGCGGCGGCCTCGGTCACGCGGACGAGCTCGAGCGCGAGGTTGCGGTCCGGGGCCTCCGCTCCGACACGGAGGGGCGCGGGGACCGCGGTGGGCTCGGGCGTCGCAGCCATGGGGCTCCTCGTTCGTGTCGGTCGGTAGCGGCATCGTATCGATGCCGTACGCCACGGACCGGCGCCGTCCGCGGGCTGGCCGCGAGCGGTCAGCCGCCGGAGCCGGGGTACGCACGGGCCTCGCTCGCCTTGAGGGCCAGCCAGACCGGCAGCCCGGGCGCCAGGCCGAGCTCCGCGACCGCGGGGGCGGTCAGGTCGACGAGCGCCGGGGGAGTGCCGTCGACCTCGGCCCGCACCCGGTTGCCGAGCAGTTCCAGGGCCCGGACGGTGCCCGGCCACACGTTGCGCGGGCTCAGCCCCTCCGGGCGCTGCAGGTGCACCGCGACGGCGGCGGGGTCGACGGCGACGAGGACGCGCGTGCCGACCGGCAGGCCCTCCGCACCCAGGGCAGTGCCGTCGGAATCGGGCCGGGCGGCCACGAGCTCCCCGCCGCGGTCGAGGCGCACCCGCCCCGTGCCCGGGGCCGCGACGACGCCGGGGTAGAGGTTGAGCCCGACCAGACGGGCGACGTAGTCGGTCGCCGGGTGGCGGGCCACGACCGCGGGCGTGCCCTCCTGGACCACGCGGCCGTGCTCGAGCACCAGCAGCCGGTCGGCCAGCGTCAGCGCCTCCAGCGGGTCGTGCGTGACGAGGACCGCCGGCCCGTCGAAGCCGGCGAGCACGGCCCGCAGGGCCGAGCGGGCGTCGGCGCGGGACCGCGCGTCCAGGGCGGCGAGCGGCTCGTCGAGCAGCAGCATCCGCGGCTCGGTCGCCAGTGCCCGAGCGAGCGCGACCCGCTGGGCCTGCCCCCCGGACAGCTGCCCCGGCCGCTGCCGGGCGACCTCGGCGATCCCCAGCCGGGCCAGCTCGCGGTCGGCCAGCGCGCGGGCCGCGCGGCGGGAGGCGCCGGCGGCCGCCGGGCCGAACGCCACGTTGTCGCGGGCCGACAGGTGCGGGAAGAGCCGGTAGTCCTGGAAGACGACGCCGGCCCGCCGCTGCTGC
Organism: Motilibacter aurantiacus; assembly: GCF_011250645.1. Lineage (NCBI taxonomy): Bacteria > Bacillati > Actinomycetota > Actinomycetes > Motilibacterales > Motilibacteraceae > Motilibacter > Motilibacter aurantiacus. The sequence goes on along the minus strand of NZ_JAANNO010000005.1, from coordinate 156,494 downwards.
GGGGCCACGAGCACCCGCTCCGCGGGCACGTCGAGGGCGACGGGGCCGAGGCGTACGTGCCCCTCGTCGAGCGGGAGCAGCCCGGCGAGGACGCGCAGCAGGGTGGACTTGCCGGCGCCGTTGGGGCCGAGCACGGCGAGCGTCTCGGCCGGGGCAACCCGCAGGCAGGCGTGCAGCCGGAACGCGCCCCGGGCCACCCGGACGTCGGCCTCGAGGCCGCTCGCGAGGCCGCTCGCGAGGCCGCTCACGAGGCTGCCGGCACGCGCAGCCACCGGTCACGCAGCAGGGCGAGGACCGCGACGGCGACGACCAGCAGGACCAGGCTCAGCGCGATCGCCGCGTCGGGGTCGTTCTCCAGCGCGAGGTAGACCGCCAGCGGCATCGTCTGGGTCCGGCCCGGGGAGTTGCCGGCGAACATGATCGTCGCGCCGAACTCGCCCAGGGCACGGGCCCAGCAGAGGACCGCCCCGGCGACCAGGGCGGGCGCGACCGCGGGCAGCGTCACGCGCAGGAAGGTGCGCACCCGGGACGCGCCCAGGGTCGCGGCGGCCTCCTCCAGCCCCGGCCCCAGCGACCGGATCGCCCCCTCCACGGCGACGACGAGGAACGGCATCGCGACGAACGTCTCGGCGACCACGACGCCCGCCGTGGTGAACGGCAGCGAGATGCCGAAGTGCTCCTCGAGCGGGCCGCCGACCAGGCCGCGGCGGCCGAGCGCGAGCAGCAGCGCCAGGCCGCCGACGACCGGCGGCAGCACGAGCGGCAGGGTCACGAGCGCCCGGAGGACGCGTACGCCCGGGAGCGCGGAGCGGGCCAGGGCCCAGGCGAGCGGGACGCCGAGCACGAGGGACACGCCGGTCGCGGCGGTCGCGCACAGCAGCGACAGGCGCAGGGCGGTGAGCGCGTCGGCGTCCGACAGCAGGCGGGGCAGTGACGTCCAGGGCGCCCGCCAGAGCACGGCGACGAGGGGCAGCAGCAGGAAGCCGACGGCCACGAGGGCCGGCAGGGCCAGGGGCCACGGTGCGCCCTGCCGGGCCTCCCGCCGGGGCGCGCGCGCCGGGGCCGGGGCGGGGGTGTCGGCGGTCACGGTCGGGCCGCGCTCAGGGGCGCTGGAAGCCGGCCGCCCCGAGCACCGCCTGCCCCTGCTCGGAGAGGACGAAGTCGACGAACCGTGCCGCGGCCTCGGGGTTGCCGGAGCCGCGCAGCGGGGCGATGGGGTACGTGGTGGTGACGTTGAGCTCCTTCGGGATCTCGACCCCCTCGACCTCACCGCGGGCCGACCGCACGTCGGTGACGTAGACGATCGCGGCGTCGACCTCGTCGAGCTTCACCCTCGTCAGCGTGGCCGAGACGTCGGCCTCGAGCGTCACCGGCTTCACAGCGAGGTCGGCCGTCTCCAGCGCCTCCTTCGCCGCCGCGCCGCACGGCACCTGCTCCTGGCAGAGCGCGACCTCGACCTTCGGGCTGGTCAGGTCGCCGATGCCGCGGACCCGGCCCGGGTTGCCCGGTGGCACCGCGATCTGGAGCGAGTTGAGCGCGAAGGGCGTGGCCTCGGGGGCGTCGCCGTTGTCGACCACCTGCTGCATCGTGGCCGTGCTGGCCGTCGCGAGGACGTCGGCGGGCGCGCCCTGGACGACCTGCTGCGCGAGCGCGGAGCTCGCGCCGAAGCTGAGCTCCACCTCCACGTCGGGGTGGGCCGCCGAGAACTCCTCCCCGAGCTTGGTGAAGGTCTCGCGCAGGGAGGCCGCCGCCAGGACCGTGATGGTCGGGGACGCCCCCTCCTCGTCACCCGAGCCGCACGCCGGGAGCAGTGCAAGCACGAGGGCGGCTACGGGAATCCCAGTTCGGCGCATCACGCTTCCGGTATCTCCACGACGACGTTGGTGGCCTTGACGCTCGCGACCGCGAGCACCCCGGGCTCGAGCTGCAGCTCGTCCGCGGCCTCCCGGCTCAGCAGCGAGACGACCCGGTGCGGGCCGGCCTGGATCTCGACCTGGGCCATGACCGTGTCGCGGACGACGTGGGTCACGATCCCGCGGAACCGGTTGCGCGCGGACTCGCGGGCGACGGGCCGCTCGACCGGCGTCGCGGCGAGCTCCCCGGCCAGCCGGGCGAGCTCGACCCCTTCGACCGTCCGGCGGCCGCCCGGGCCCACGCCGGTCGTCAGCCGGCCGGAGTCGGCCCAGCGGCGCAGCGTGTCGTCGCTGACGCCGAGCAGCTCGGCGGCCTCGCGCAGACGGAAGGTGGGCACGGTCGAACGCTACACCGCGGATGCGGGCTTCCCCCCAGGAGCGCAGCCGCAGCCGGGCGTGGAGCGGGGCATCCCTGCCGCGGATGCGGTCGCCCGGACGGCCGCCGCGGCCGCTCCGGGACGGCCGGCTCGCGTAGGGTCCGGCGCATGGCTGCCGTGACCGCCCACGAGGACCTGCTGCGCTCGCGCCCGGACCACCCGGTGCTCTCCCGCGGGACCTATCTGGCGAGCCACACCCTCGGCGCGATGCACCGGCGTACCCCTGACCGGCTGGCCGAGTTCACCACGCTCTGGGCCGAGCGCGGCGTCGCGTCGTGGTCGGTGTGGGGGCCGGAGGTCGTGCGCGTGGCCGACCTCGTCGGGGCGATCGTCGGCGCCCCGCCCGGCACCACCGTGCTGCGCCAGAGCGTCGCGGACCTGCTCGGCGCGGTCGCGTCGGCGATCGACTGGTCCGGCCCGCGCAACCGGGTCGTCTACTCCGACCTCGAGTGGCCGTCGTCGCACTACCTGTGGACCGAGCAGGCGCGCCACGGCGCCGAGGTCGTCGTCGTGCCCAGCGAGCCGGACCCGTCGCTGCCGGGGGAGCGGGCGATCGAGGCGTCGGTGGGCCGGCTCGTCGCGGCCATCGACGAGCGCACCGCGATCGTCCCGATCAGCCACGTGCTCTTCCGGACCTCGGCGCTCGTCGACGTCCGCCCGGTCGTCGAGCGCGCGCACGCGGTCGGCGCCCTCGTGGTGCTGGACGCGTACCAGTCGGCGGGGGTCGTGCCGGTCGACGTCGTCGAGCTCGGGGTCGACGCCTGCGTCGGCGGCTCGGTCAAGTGGCTGTGCGGCGGGCCCGGCGCCGGGTGGATGTACGTCGCGCCGCACGCGGCCGAGCGGTTGCGCCCCGCAGCGGTGGGCTGGTGGGGCCACGCGCGCCCGTTCGACTTCGAGTTCGGGCCGATGGAGTACGCCGAGGGCGCCATGCGCTTCGCCGGCGGCACGCCCGGCGTCCCGTCCGCGTACGCGGCAGGTGCGGGCTACGAGGCGGTGCTCGCCGCCGGGGTCGGCCGGATCCGGGAGCGGTCGGTCTCGCTCACCCAGCCGCTGCTGGAGGACGCGCTGTCGCGCGGCTTCACCGTCCGCTCGCCGCGCGACCCGGCCCGGCGCGGTGGTGCCGTGGCGATCGACCCGGGGGACGCGCTGCACGTCCGCGACGAGCTGCTGGCGCGCGGCTTCACCGTCGACGCCCGCCCCGGGGTCGGGCTGCGCATCGGGCCGCACTTCTACAACACCGCGGAGGAGTGCGCGGCGGTCCTGGACGCGGTCGAGGAGGTGCTGCGCGAGCAGCGGTCCCGCCCGTCGGCGACCATGGCGTGGTGAGCGGCACGGTGCAGCAGGCACGGCCCTCGACCGGCCCGGCGGGGCCGACGGGGCCGACGGCTGCGGACGAGGGGAGCCGGCGCGTCGGGCGGCGACGCCCGCTGCTCGTCGCCGGGGCCGTCGTCCTCGCGGTCGTGGCGCTCGTGCTGGCGCTCCCGCGGCCGAGCGGGGACGTCGTCCGCGAGATCGACTACGCCGAGGAGCTGGCCTCCGTGCGGGCCTCGGCGCCGTTCGCGGTGGCCGCACCGGCCGGCTTGCCCGCCGGCTGGCGGCCGACCAGCGTGCGCATCGACCGCAGGTACGGCACCACCCACTGGCACGTCGGCTTCGCGACGCCGTCGGGGGCGTACGCGTCGATCGAGCAGAGCAACCGGTTCCCCCGGGCCTTCGTCGGCGACATGACCGAGCGTGGGCCCATGCGCGGGTCGCAGCTGGTCGGCCCCGACCTGTGGAACCGAACCTTCGCGGCGCTGCGCGACCACCGGGCCTACTGGCGGACGCGCAACGGGGTCAGCACCGTCGTCGGCGGCACCGCGTCCTGGGACGAGCTCGAGCAGCTGGTCGGGTCGTTGACGTACGACGGCGGGCAGGTCGGGGGGCCGCGCGGCCCGGTGATCTCGGCCGGCTGAGGCTCACACCTCGGCCGGGCGCTCGCCGGTCGCGGCGTCCAGCCGGCGGCGCGCGCCGTCCAGCCACTCCTGGCAGACCGCCGCGAGCCGCTCGCCGCGCTCCCACAGCGCGAGCGCCTCCTCCAGCGTGGTGCCCCCGGCCTCCAGCCGCCGGACGACGTCGAGCAGCTCGTCGCGGGCCTGCTCGTAGCCCGGCGCCTCGTCCGCCGAGTCGTCGGGGCGCGCCGCGTCGTCCTGCTGTGCCATGTCTCCAGCCTAGGCTGGAGCCGTCGGTCGGCCGCCGTTCACCGGGCCGCAAGGTTCGCACGGCAGGCTTCCGCTGCCGCCGCCCGGGCCGCCGGCCCGGCGTGGCTCCCGCCCTCCCCGGCACGACCGCGTGCCACGACCCTCGAGGACCGTCCACCCCATGACTCCGAGAAGCCTCCGCCGCCTGCCGCTGGCCGTTGCCGCGCTGGTGTCCGCGGTGCTCCTGGCCCCTGCCGCGCCCGCGAGCGCCGCGGTCGAGGACCACGTCGACCTCACCGTGCTCGGCACGACCGACGTCCACTCGAACATCTTCAACTGGGACTACTTCGCCAACTCTGCTCCGGCGGCCAACCAGACCGGCTTCGCGAAGGTCTCGACCCTGGTCAAGCAGCTGCGCAACGAGCGTGGCGCGGCGTCGACGCTGCTGGTCGACAACGGCGACACGGTCCAGGGCACCCCGCTCGGCACGTACTACGCGAAGAACCAGCCGCCGACCAGCACGTTCACGCATCCGGTCGCGGCCGTCATGAACGCCATGGGCTACGACGCCATGGTCACCGGCAACCACGAGTTCAACTACGGGGTCCCGTTCCTGCGCTCGTTCGAGAGCCAGCTCGACTTCCCGATCGTCACGGCGAACGTGCTGAAGCACGGCACGCAGGAGCCCGCCTTCGCGCCGTACACGATCAAGACCATGACGGTGCCGGGCCACGACCCGGTCAAGGTCGGCATCCTCGGCATCACGACCCCGGGCAGCGCGGTCTGGGACCGCGGCAACGTCGAGGGACAGCTCGACTTCACCGGCGGCGTCGAGCAGGCCGCGAAGTACGTCCCGCAGGTCAAGGCCGCAGGCGCCGACGTCGTCGTCGTGCTCGCGCACACCGGCGTCTCGGGATCGACGTCGTACGGCAACGCCATCCCGTTCCCGGAGAACTTCGCCGCCGACATGGCACGCCAGGTCCCCGGCATCGACGTCATCGTCGCCGGGCACTCGCACTCCAACGTCGCCCAGCAGCTGGTCACGAACACCGCGACCGGCAAGAGCGTCCTGCTCACCCAGCCGGGCTCCTGGGGCCGCCGCCTGTCGGTGATCGACCTCGGCCTCGACAAGGTCGACGGCGCCTGGACGCTCGTCACCAAGGCCTCGGCGCTGCTCAACACCACCGGCGTGGCCGAGGACCCGGAGATCGTCGCTCTCGCCGGCGCGCAGCACCAGCGGGTCGTCGACTACGTGAACTCGCCGATCGGCACCTCGACCAAAGAGATGTCGCTCGCGCAGGCCGACGTGCGTGACGTGCCGGCGCTCGACCTCATCAACCACGTCCAGACCGAGGCGGTCCGCGCCGGCGTCGCCGGCACCGAGTACGCCGGCCTGCCGGTCCTCTCCATCGCCGCCCCGTTCAACAACACCGGCAAGATCCCGGCCGGCCGGGTGTCCGTGCGCGACGCGGCGAGCGTGTACATCTACGACAACACCCTGCTGGCCGTCGAGCTCACCGGCGCGCAGGTCAAGGACTTCCTCGAGTGGTCCGCGGGGTACTTCCGCCGCGCGACCGGCCCGGGGCCGTACACCCGCAGCTCGATCCCCGGCACCAAGCCGCTCTACAACTACGACGTCGTCTCCGGGGTGTCCTACGACATCGACATCACCGCGCCCGACGGCTCGCGCATCCGCAACCTGACGTTCGGCGGCACGCCGATCGACCCCGCGCAGCGCTTCGCCGTCGCGATCAACAACTACCGGCAGAACGGCGGCGGCGGCGCCCCGCACGTCGCGTCCGCGCCGATCATCTACAACCCGATGGTCGAGAACCGGCAGCTGGTCATCGACTACGTGACGGCCAAGGGCGAGATCGACCCGGCCGACTTCGCGAGCAGCGACTGGCGCCTGGTCGCCGGCGACGTACCGGTGTACGACTTCCCGTTCGGGAACACGATTTCGGAGGTCGTGGCGGGCGGCGGCCTCACCCGCAGCGTCGGCCGCGACCTCGCCACGCAGTGGTCGCTCGTGGCCGAGGCGCAGGACGCCAACAATGCCGCCACCACCCGTTCACGGGCGGTCGCGCTCACGACGGCCATCGCCGCACTCCCGCTGAGCAAGGTGTCCCCGCAGGCCAAGGACGAGCTGCTCGCGGTGCTCGGCAGCTGGGCGCCGACCGCCGACGCCACCCGCGCCGCGCTCGACGAGGTCGCCGAGCGGCTGGCCGCGTACGCCGCCACGGGCGAGGCGGCGGGCAGCTTCGTCCGCGACGTGCAGGAGCTGGCCGCCGCCGGCGACCTGGCCGCCGTGCGCTCCGCGCTCACGTCCGCCCGCACCGGCAAGCTCGCCGCCGGGGCGCGGACCGCGCTGCTGGGGCTGCTCCCGGCCCTCGCGGCCTGACGCACGCGGTTCCCTCTCGACGGCCCGGCTCCCCCTCGGGGGCGCCGGGCCGTCGGCTCGCGTCCGCGGGGCCGAGGGTCGCCGGCAGCGCGCCGGGCCGCTCCTCGGCGACGACGTCGGTGCGGGGGCCCCGCTCACCGCCGGGTCGCGGGCGACCCGGGTGGCTCGCGCTCAGCCGGCCGTCGCCGCGGCCTCGCCCTCGGCCAGCCGCAGCCGGAGCGCAGTCCCCGCAGGGGCGTCCTCCGGGTGGCGCACCACGTGCCCGTCGTCGCGGCGCTGCACGACGGCGTACCCGCGCTCGAGGGTGGCGGCAGGGGAGAGCGCCGTGACCCGGGCGCGGGCGTGGGTGAGCTCGTCGGACGCCCGGTCGACCCGGGCCCAGAAGCAGCGCCGGGCCCGGTCGCGCAGGTCCCGCGCCTGCTGGGCGTGGGCGTCGAGCAGGCGGTACGGGTCGGCGAGCGCGGGGCGCGAGCGCAGCGCGTCCAGCCCGGACTGCTCGCGGGAGACCCGGGCCGAGACGGCACCGAACGCCCGCTCGCGCAGCGAGGCGACGCGGGCCAGCTCCTCCTCCATGTCGGGCACGACCCGCTTGGCCGCGTCCGTCGGCGTCGACGCCCGGACGTCGGCGACGAGGTCGAGCAGCGGGGCATCGACCTCGTGGCCGATCGCGCTCACGACGGGGGTGAAGCAGGCCGCCACGGCGCGGACCATCGCCTCGTTGCTGAACGGCAGCAGGTCCTCGACGGACCCGCCGCCCCGCGTGACCACGATGACGTCGACCTCGCGGTCGGCCTCCAGCCGCTGCAGCGCGCCGACCACCTCGGTCACGGCGTTCGGGCCCTGGACGGCGACCTCCTCGACGCGGAACCGGACCGCGGGCCAGCGGCGGCGCGCGTTCTCCACCACGTCACGCTCAGCGGCCGAGGCGCGCCCGCACACCAGGCCGACGACGTGCGGCAGGAAGGGCAGCGGCCGCTTGCGCTCCGGCGCGAACAGCCCCTCCGCCGAGAGCACGCGCTTGAGCTCCTCGAGCCGCGCCAGCAGCGCGCCCACCCCGACGGAGCGCAGCTCGTCGGCTGCCATCGACAGCGTGCCGCGGGCCGGCCAGAACGACGGCTTCGCGTGCACGACGACCGCGGCGCCCTCCCGCAGCGGGGCCGGGAGGGCGTCGAGCACGTCGACCGGCACGGTCACCGGCAGCGACACGTCCGCGGCCGCGTCGCGCAGGGTCAGGAACGCGGTGCGGGTGCCCGGGCGCCGGGTGCACTGGGTGACCTGTCCCTCGAGCCACACGGCCCCCAGCCGGCCGACGTACTGCGCGAGCAGCGCGCTGATGCGGCGTACGGGGGCCGGGGACTCCGGCGAGGTCTCCAGCGGCACCCGACGAGGCTAGGCGCTGGGTACCGCGGACCCGTCGCTGGCCGCCGCGCCCTCGCCGTCGGCGCCCCGGACGCTCTCCTGCGCCCGCAGCCTGGCGATCCGGTTGTCGAGCAGCGTCGTGACCTGCAGCCGGTGGGCGTGGGCGGCCTCGTACGCCCGCAGCACGCTCAGCTCCCCGACCGTCAGCGAGCGGATCCGGGAATGCAGCGTGCCGACCGTCAGGTGGTCGTAGTCCTCGATCGGCAGGTCGTCCGCGTGCAGCGTCGCGCCGTCGGGCGTGCGCGCCTCCTGCGCCGCCTCCTCGGCCAGGGCGGCGGCCGCGCCCGGTGCGCCCGCCGCCCCCGCCGCGGGCGTCTCGTACGCCGGGGGCGGCTCGGGAGCCGACCGGGGCGCGCTCACCCCCCGCCGCCGGGCGAGCACGACGGCCGCGACGGCCCCGGCGACCACCGCGGCGACCCGGCGCCCGGTCGCTGCGCGCTGCCTGCGCAGCTGGGCGGCGGTGCTGAGCTCGGGGAGCCCGCGTACGGTCGCGACCGCCTGCTCGGCAAGCTGGCCCGCCGCGGTCACCACGGCGCCGATCGCGGCGGCCGGGGCGTCGACGGGCCCGCGCCCGCGGGGGGTGGGCTTCGCGGGCAGGAACGGTACGTGCATGGACAGCCTCCTCGGAGTCGTCCGCCTTGCGTGCCCGGCGCCCCGGCGCGCGACACGTGACGCCGGTCGCACGCTTCCCGCGACGACAGCCCGCCGAGGCATCGCGCACCTACCATGGGAGGCATGACCGCTGACGTGGCCCCGCCCGACGCGAGCTCGCTGCCTGCCGCACCGACCGCTGGGACGGGGGGACGCGTCCTGCTGGCGGCGCCCCGCGGCTACTGCGCCGGCGTCGACCGCGCGGTCGAGACCGTCGAGAAGGCCCTCGAGCTCTACGGCGCCCCGGTCTACGTGCGCAAGCAGATCGTGCACAACAAGTACGTCGTCGAGACGCTCGAGGCCCGCGGCGCGGTCTTCGTGGACGAGACCGACGAGGTGCCCGAGGGCGCCACGGTCATCTTCTCCGCGCACGGCGTCGCCCCGGTCGTCCACGACGAGGCCCGCTCGCGCAGCCTCAAGACGATCGACGCCACGTGCCCGTTGGTCACCAAGGTGCACAACGAGGCCCGCCGGTTCGCGTCCGCCGACTACGACATCCTGCTCATCGGCCACGAGGGCCACGAGGAGGTCATCGGCACCAGCGGCGAGGCCCCCGACCACATCCACCTGGTCGACGGCCCGGACGGGGTGGACGACGTCGTCGTCCGCGACCCGGCCCGCGTCGTGTGGCTCTCGCAGACCACCCTGTCGGTCGACGAGACGCTCGAGACGGTCCGCCGGCTCAAGGAGAAGTTCCCGCTCCTGCAGGACCCGCCGAGCGACGACATCTGCTACGCCACGCAGAACCGGCAGGTCGCGGTCAAGGACATCGCCGCGCAGTCCGACCTCGTGATCGTCGTCGGCTCGCGCAACTCCTCGAACTCCGTCCGCCTCGTCGAGGTGTCCCTGGAGTACGGCGCCAAGGCCGCGTACCTCGTGGACTACGCCTCCGAGTGCCAGGACGAGTGGCTCGCCGGAGTCTCGACCGTAGGCGTGACCAGCGGCGCCTCGGTGCCCGAGATCCTGGTCCGCGACGTGCTCGCCTGGCTCGCCGAGCGTGGCTTCGGCCGGGTCGAGGAGGTCCGCTCCGCGCAGGAGAGCCTGCTCTTCGCGCTCCCCGTCGAGCTGCGGCGGGACATGAAGGCGGCCGCCGCGCGCTGACGCGGGCCGGGAGCCTGCGGTCGGCGCGCTGTCGCCGCCGGCCGCTCGCGTCAGGCGGACTTGGCGACGCGGGGAGACGGGACCTCGGGGTCGGCGGCGCCCTCAGCGCCCGGGACCGGGGAGGCCACGCCGTCCGCCGGGCCCGCCGCGACGGCGGAGCCGCCGGGTGCCGCGCTCGTGCGCCCGTCGGACGTCCCACGTGCCGGAGGCGCGAACGGCTCGGCGCCCGCCGCCGGGCCGTCCTCGTCGTCCCGGCCCGCCGAGGCCGCAGAGCCGGCGGGAGCACGGTCCGCCGCATCCTGCCCGAGCTGGCCGTCGGCGGCGTCTGCGTCGGGGGCGATGTCGTCCTCGCCGAGCTCCTCGACGTAGCCCTCGACGTCGTCGTCGTGCTCGGCCTCCACGCCGTCGGGCATGCGGGCGGCCCGGCGCTCCATCAGCAGCCGGCCCCCGGCCACCGCACCGGCGAGGACGGTGCCGGCGAGCAGCGCGGGGGCGCCCGTGGCGAGCGCGCTGACGAGGTCGAGCCCCTGCCCGACGAGCCAGGAGCCCTCGTCGTGCCCGCCGAGGAACTGCCCGGCGAGGAAGGCCACCACCGCGAACACCAGCGGCGGGAGGACGACCGCGGCCGGGAGCTCGCAGCGGCGCACCCGCGCGGCACCCCAGACCGACACGACGAGGAAGGTCGCGAGGAAGGCCAGCCCGAGCTTCTGCGCGACGGCGATGTCCACGAGGGCGCCCGTGAACGCGGCGGCGGCGCCGACGAGGGCCACGCCAGTGGCCTCGAGATCGGACGGGGCTTTCGCGCGTACGGGGTTGTGCACCTTGGGACGGTAACGACGGGACCCGCCCGTCACCGGGCAGGCGCGCCGGGAGGAGGGACGCGGGGTGCGTCAGCCGGCGGCGGTCACGCGGCGCCCTCCGCGTCGGCGGGACGCGCCTCGACGTAGACGCCGAGCTCGGGCTCGAGCAGCTCCGGCCCGGTCGGCCGCTCCAGCAGCTCGGACTCGGGCAGCTGCGGCTCCCCGCCCGGTGCGGGCGCGAGGAGGTCCGCGGCGACCCCTCGGGGCACCGCGTCGAGCGGCTCCGGCCGCGCGGAGCCCGCGGCCGCGCCGGGGGAGAGGCTCGACAGCTTGCGGGCAGCCGGCACCACGGAGCGCTCGAACGAGCCGACCGTGGAGTTGTAGTCGTCGACCGAGCGCCGCAACGACCGTCCGAGCTTGTCGACCCGGGCCGCGAGCGTGCCGAGCCGACGGTGCAGCTCGCGGCCCGCGGCCACCACCTCCCGGGCGCCCTCGGCCAGCGAGTCCTGCTGCCAGCCGAAGGCGACCGTGCGCAACAGCGTCAGCAGCGTGGTCGGCGTCGCCACGACGACCCCGCGCGCCATGGCGTCGTCGAGCAGCGCGGGGTCGTGCTCGAGGGCGGGGGCGAGGAACGCCTCCCCGGGCACGAACAGCACGACGAGCTCGGGCCCGGGCTGGACCGCCGCCCAGTACTCCTTCTTCGCGAGGGCGTCGACGTGGGCGCGCAGCGCTTGCGCGTGGCGGCGCAGCCCCTCCTGCCGCTGCGCGGGCCGGGACTGCTCGGCCGCCTCGAGGTACGCGGTGAGCGGCACCTTCGCGTCGACCACCACCGAGCGGCCCCCGGCCAGGCGCACGACCAGGTCCGGACGGACGGTCCCGTCGGCGGTCGACAGCGCCACCTGCTCCTCGAAGTCGCAGTGCGCGAGCATGCCCGCCACCTCGACCACGCGCCGCAGCTGCATCTCGCCCCACCGGCCGCGGGCGTTGGGGGAGCGCAGCGCCCCCGCCAGCGCGGCCGTCTCGGCGCGCAGGGCCTCGGAGGCGTGCTGGACCCCGCGTACCTGCTCGGCGAGGGTGGCGGCCGACGCCGCCCGCGCCGACTCGATGCCGCGCAGCTGGGCCTCGACGCGGGCCAGGGCCTGCTGCACCGGCTCGACCACGTGCTCGACCGCCTGGCTGCGCAGCGCGAGGTCCCCGGCCGCTCGCGTCCCCGCCTCCCGGAAGCGGCTGTCGGCCAGCTCGAGGAGCCGGCGGTCACGGGCGTCGAGCGACTCGGGGGTCAGGCCGCGGCGGGCGCCGAACGACAGCCCGAGCCCGACGCCGGCGGCCAGCCCCAGGGCGACGCCGAGCAGCAGCAGAGCGAGACCCGTTCCGTCCATGGCGCGCAGCATGCCGGGCGGCACCGACAGTCCCCGGCCGCGCGTCTGCCGGCCCGCCGCCGGACCGGTACGCTCGTTGACTCGTGGCCCTCACCATCGGCATCGTCGGACTGCCCAACGTCGGCAAGTCGACCCTGTTCAACGCCCTCACCCGCAACGACGTGCTCGCCGCGAACTACCCGTTCGCCACGATCGAGCCGAACGTCGGCGTCGTGGGCGTCCCGGACGCGAGGCTCGCCAAGCTCGCGGAGATCTTCGGCTCGGCCAAGGTGATCCCGGCGACCGTGACGTTCGTCGACATCGCCGGTATCGTGCGCGGCGCCAGCGAGGGCCAGGGGCTGGGCAACAAGTTCCTCGCCAACATCCGCGAGGCCGACGCCATCTGCCAGGTCATCCGCGTGTTCACCGACCCCGACGTCGTCCACGTCGACGGCCGGGTCGCGCCGAAGGACGACATCGAGACGATCAACACCGAGCTGATCCTCGCCGACCTGCAGACGATCGAGAACGCGCTGCCGCGCCTGCAGAAGGAGGCGCGCAACCAGAAGGACAAGCAGCCCGTGGTGGCCGCGGCCGAGAAGGCGCGCGACGTGCTGAACGACGGCACGACGGTCTTCGCCGCCGGGCTCGACCCGGAGCCGCTGCGCGAGCTGCACCTGCTGACCGCCAAGCCCTTCCTCTACGTGTTCAACCTCGACGACGAGGAGCTCGCGGACGAGGCGCTCAAGGCCCAGCTGCGCGAGCTCGTCGCCCCGGCCGACGCGGTGTTCCTCGACGCCAAGCTCGAGGCCGAGCTGTCGGAGCTGCCGCCCGAGGAGGCGCTGGAGCTGCTGCAGTCGACCGGGCAGGAGGAGTCGGGCCTGGACCTGCTCGCGCGGGTCGGGTTCCACACCCTCGGGCTGCAGACCTACCTCACCGCCGGGCCGAAGGAGGCCCGCGCGTGGACGATCCCGAAGGGGGCGACGGCGCCCGAGGCGGCCGGCGTCATCCACACCGACTTCCAGCGCGGCTTCATCAAGGCCGAGATCGTGAGCTACGCGGACCTCACCGAGGCGGGCTCGATGGCCGAGGCCAAGGCTCGCGGCAAGGTCCGCATGGAGGGCAAGGACTACGTCATGGCCGACGGTGACGTGGTGGAGTTCCGCTTCAACGTCTAGCCGCGTCCGCGCGACCTCCGCCGTGCCAGGGGCACCTCCGCCGTGTCAGGACACCGCGGAAGTGCCCCCGGCACGGCGGAAGCGTGGGTGTAGAGCCGGGCCGAGGTCAGCTCGCGCGCTCGGCCGCGGCCTGCAGCACCGACGCCGCGGCCACCCGGTTGCGCCCGCCCCGCTTGGCCCGGTACAGCGCCGCGTCGGCCTGCCGGTACAGCTCGGCCAGGCCCGGCTCGAACGGCCCGACGGCCACGCCGATGCTCACGGTGAACGGGTATGCCGTGGCGCGCCCGTCCTGCTCGACCCGCCGCCGGATGCGCTCTGCCTCCAGGACGGAGGTGTCGAGGTCGCACGCCGGGACGAGGACCACGAACTCTTCGCCGCCGTACCGGCAGACGAGCCCGGTGTCCGGGACGGTGGACGTCAGCAGGCGGCTCAGCCACGACAGCGCCGCGTCGCCCGCCGGGTGCCCGTAGCGGTCGTTCAGCTGCTTGAAGTGGTCCGCGTCGACGAGCAGCAGAGCGACGTCAGCGCCCTGCCCGCCGGCTGCGCCGAAGAGCCGCTCCGAGCGGCGGCGGAGCCCCTCGCGGTTGAGCAGGCCGGTCAGCGGGTCGTGCTCGGCCTCGACGTGCAGCTCGGCGATGAGCTCGTCGATGCCGGCGCGTACCCACACCACGACCGCGGTCAGCAGCGAGAGCATGGTGGCCAGCAGGCCCCATGCGACGAGGACCCGGAACGTCCCGTCGTTGTTCAGGATCAGCGGCACCGCGTAGACCGTCAGCAGCCAGGCCAGCTGCAGCCAGCTCTCCCGCCGGGAGCGGAAGAAGCCCGCGTGCAGCACGACGCTGACCAGCATGAGCGCGGAGGTGCTGACGTCGAAGGCGCCGGCCTCGACGCTGGTGCCGAGGGTGATGCCTGCGCTGGCCGCCATCATCCCGACCGTCAGGGACCTCCGGGACGTCCGCTGCGGGGACATCAGCAGCGTCGGCAGGCCGCCGAAGAGGACGACGGTCGCGCCGATGCCCGCGACGACGAGGCCGTGCCGGCCCAGCGGGGCCAGGACCAGGCAGAGCAGGCCCATGAAGACGGACAGCGCACCGTGCACCCGGACGTCCAGCGCGTGCAACGCCGGGCTACCGAGCGGGGGGAGGTCCCAGCCAGTGCGCACGAGTTCTCGATCGGCCGGAACGGGGCCGGCCTGAGGCAAGCGCGCTGATCACGAGTGGCCGCCGGCGGCGCGGGTCCCGGCGGGAGTCAGAGCGGCAGCTCGGCCCCCACGGCCTGCAGCGCCGTGACGACGGCCAGGACGAGGCACACGCCGGCACCGACGCGCCGGATCGTGGACAGCCGCACCTTGAGCAGCAGGGCCTTGCCGAGCAGCGCCGCGAGCCCGGAGACCGCGAGCAGGGCCAGCCACGACCCCACGAAGACCGAGACCGGGTCGGCGTAGTGCGCCGCCAGGCCGGCCGTGAACAGCTGGGACAGGTCGCCCCACTCGGCGATGAAGATCACGAGGAAGCACGCCCCCACGGCACGCAGCCCGCTGCCGCCGCCGGTGATGCGCCGGGCGAACTCCTCCTCGGTGTGCGCCTCCTCGGCGTCGGCCGCCGCGGCCCCGCGCCACAGCAGGACGGCCCCCGCCGCGAACAGCAGCGCGGCCGCGACGGCCACCGGCGTCGTCGGCAGCCGGGACAGCACGCCGCCGGCGGTCACGGCCACCACGCACTGCACGCCGAAGGCGAGGCCGACGCCGATCCAGGCGGTCAGCGGGCGGTAGCGCGTGGACAGGACGAGGGTGGCGATGAACGTCTTGTCCGGCAGCTCGAGCAGGAGCAGCGGGACGAACGCGGTGAGGGCGACGCCGAGGTCGAGGCTCACGGACGGCCTTTCCGGCGCGATGCGAAGGGCTGCGGCGCGGCCCTCCGGCACCACGCCAACGAGAGCCACGCCGGGGGCGTGACCGGTCAGCAGTGCAGTGCCGAAGGTCTCGCCCACTCCCTGCGCCGGGAGCTCACCGACCGGGCGCCGCAGCGCCAGCATGTCGACCGGTGACGGGAGGGCTACTCCCCTTCACGGCCAGATTAGCCGACGGCCGCCGGGCGTCAGGCGAGCCACGCCCCGGACAGCGGCAGCGAGCGGACGAAGACCACGTCCAGCCGGCGGCCGACGACCGTGCCGCCGGCCACAGCCCGCCGGAGCGGAGCAGCTCGTCGACGGTCTCGCGCACGTACGCCTCGTCCTCCGGCACGCCGTCGCCGAGCACCCGCCCCCGCGCATGCAGCGAGGCGCGAACGGCCAGCTCGAGGACGACGGGCGTCACGTCCAGGTCGCGCATCAGCGCGGTGGTCGTGGGGCGGGTGCGAGGCGAGCCCGGCGAAGGCCCGGCCACACCCGCAGCCGCCGCCCGGGTCGTCCCGGTCGTCCCGGTCGACGGCGCACACGTCCCCGAGCATGACCAGCTCGCCTCGACCGCGCGGTCGACGTCGTCGGGCCGTTCGCCCTGCCCCTCGGCCGTGGCCACCAGCAGCCGCATCCGTGCCTCCCTCGTCGCTCCTGCGGCGGGTCGTGCCGGAGGGGACTGACAGGGCGGCGGGGACGGCTGGGACCATGAGCGGGTGGACGAGGTGGAGGTCGGCAACGGGATCCGGCTCGGCCAGCTGCTCAAGCTGGTCGGCGTGGTGGACACCGGCGGTGCCGCCAAGGAGCTGCTGGAGTCCGGCCAGGTACTGCTCAACGGGCAGCCGGAGACCCGGCGCGGCGCGCAGCTGGCGGTGGGGGACGTCGTGCAGGCCGGGGGCCGGACGGTCCGGCTGACCTGAGCCCCCCCGCGCCCGTGCCGGCGCCCTCACCCGACGCGCGCGAACTCCATCTGCATCCACGGCACCCACGTGCCCGGCGACGCCTCCTGCTCCCAGTGCGCGGTCATGGCGTCGGCGGTGACGCGCAGCACGCTGCGCATCCCGTCGCCGGACAGCAGGAGCGCGCCGTCGGGCAGCACGGACAGGCTCATGACGCCGTAGTCGCCGGAGGCGTCGAACGCCCGCATCGCCAGCGACCCCGGGACGTGCCCGGCCCCGCCGATCATCTCCAGGGCCTGTACACGCTCGCCGCCCATCGACACGTCGACCTCGTGCACGACCCACTGCCGCCCCGGCATCCACCGGTAGCTGTCCGTGCCCTCGATCGTCGCGACGGCCTCCCCGTCCGGCCCCAGCACCCGTCCGGAGCTGCGCCAGCGGCCGATCAGCGGCTGGAGCAGGCGCAGCCGGCCCGCCAGGTCCCCGGTCACCGGGCGCCGGCCGGCGCGTACGGCTGCTCGCCGGGACAGCCGTCGCACGCCTGCCCGAGCCGGCGGCGCACCCGATCGGGCGGAGGAGGGCGGCGAGCGGCACGGCGACGCGACGGGGGACGGGACGACCGCCGCATGCGGCTCCTTCCGGGCAGCGGGCTCGGGCCGACGGATACGGTGGCGCGGTGCCGCTCCGGACCGTCAACGCGACACGCTACGTCCTGCCGCTGCGCGAGGGTGGCTCGCTGCCCGGGCTGATCGAGGCCGACGACCTGGGGACGTACGTCGTGAAGTTCCGCGGTGCCGGGCAGGGCCGCAAGAGCCTGGTCGCCGAGGTCGTGGTCGGCGAGCTGGCCCGCCGGCTCGGCCTCCCCGTGCCCGAGCTCGTCGAGGTCGAGCTCGACCCCGGGCTGGCCCCCGGGGAGCCCGACCAGGAGGTGCAGGACCTGCTGCGCGCCTCGGCCGGGCGCAACCTGGGCATGGACTACCTGCCCGGCTCGCTCACCCTGGACCCGGCCGCCGACCTCGACACGGTCGTCGAGCCCCGGTTCGCCGCGCGCGTCCTCTGGCTGGACGCATTGGTGCTCAACGTCGACCGCTCGTGGCGCAACCCCAACCTGCTGCGCTGGCACGGCACCCCCTGGCTCATCGACCACGGCGCGTCGCTCTACTTCCACCACGACTGGGCACGCGCGGCCAACGTCGCCACCCGGCCCTACGCCGTCGCGTCCGAGCACGTCCTGCTGCCCGTCGCCGGCCCGGTCGCGGAGGCGGACGCCGAGCTCGCCCGTCAGGTCACCCGGGAGGTGCTCGAGGAGGCGGCGGCTCTCGTCCCCGACGAGTGGCTCTCCGACGAGCCCGGCTTCGACGACGCGGCGGCCGTGCGGGCGCGCTACGTGGACGTGCTGCTCGCGCGGGTCGAGGCGCGGTCCAGCTGGCTCCCGGCCCTGGAGGAGTCCCGTGCAGCACGCGTTTGAGTGGGCGGTCCTGCGCGTCGTGCCCCGGGTGGAGCGCGGCGAGTCGCTCAACGCCGGTGCCGTCGTCTACTGCCAGGCGGCGGGGTTCCTCGCCGCCGGCGTCGAGCTCGACGAGGCGCGGCTGCGGGCCCTGGACCCGTACGCCGACGTCGACGCCGTCCGCCAGCACCTCGAGGCGGTCCGGGCGCTGTGCGCGGGCGAGCCGGTGGCGGGGGTGAACGGCCGCCGCTCCGCCGGTGAGCGCTTCCGCTGGCTGACGGCGCCGCGCTCGACGGTCGTGCAGGCCTCCGCGGTGCACACGGGCATGACGGCGGACCCGGCGTCGGAGCTGGACCGGCTGGTCACCGTGATGGTCCGGCCCCCGCGGCCGCGGCAGGCCGGCTGCCGCGACGCCTGAGCGCGGGCCCGGTCTGTGGGGCTCGACCGCGAGGGCCGAAACCCGCGCGAGCCGCGCCCGGGCGCTGTGCCACCCTGACCGCCGTGACGCGGCGTGGATGGCTCCTGTTCCTGGCGATGAGCGTCATCTGGGGCATCCCGTACCTCCTCATCCGCGTCGCCGTGCGCGACGTCCCACCGGACGTGCTGGTGTTCGCCCGGACCGCCCCGCCCGCGGTGCTGCTGACCGCGTACGCCGCTTACCGGGGGATGCTCCGGCCCCTGCTGCCCCACTGGCGCTGGGTGCTGCTCTACTCGCTGGTGGAGCTGGCCGGCCCCTGGCTGCTGCTGTCGCACGCCGAGGTGCGCCTGTCCAGCTCGCTGGCGGCGCTGCTCATCGCCACCACCCCGCTCGTCGCGGCGGTCCTCGCCCGCGTCGGCGGCACCGAGCGCGTCGACGGGCGCCGACTGCTCGGGCTCGCGGTCGGTGTGGCCGGGGTGGTCACCTTGGCCGGGGTCGACGTGCACGCGGACGACCTCGTGGCGGTCGGCGAGGCACTGCTCACGGCCGTCGGGTACGCCGTGGGGCCCTTCATCGTCGCCCGCCGGCTGTCCGCGGTCCCGGCGCTCGGGGTGATCGCGTCCTCGCTGGCCGTCGTGGCCCTGGTGTACACCCCGTTCGCCGTCTGGCACTGGCCCGACGAGGTGTCGGGGGAGGCCGCGCTCTCGGTGGCCGTGCTCTCCGTCGTGTGCACCGCCGTGGCGTTCATCGTCTTCTTCGCCCTGATCGCCGAGGCCGGCCCGGCCCGCGCCTCGGTCATCACGTACGTCAACCCCGCCGTCGCGCTGGTACTCGGCGTCCTGCTGCTCGACGAGCCCTTCACCCTCGGCATCGCCATCGGCTTCCCGCTCGTGCTGCTCGGCTCGGTGCTCGCCACCGCGAAGCCGCGCCGGGCTGCCGTGCCCCTCGCGGGTGCGAGGGTGAGTGGATGACCCCACCCGTCGTCGTCGTGGCCGTCGCCCTGCTGCGGGGGCGCGCGCTGCTCGCAGCCCGCCGCTCCTTCCCGCCGGAGCTGGCCGGGGGGTGGGAGCTGCCGGGGGGCAAGGTGGAGCCGGGTGAGCGTGACGAGGACGCCCTCGTCCGTGAGTGCGCCGAGGAGCTCGGGGTCGAGGTACGCCTCGGCCGGAGGGTCGGCGCCGACTGGCCGCTCGGCCCGGGCCGCGTCCTGCGGGTGTGGACGGGCACCCTGGGGGCGGGCGAGCCGCAGCCCCTGCAGGACCACGACCTGCTGCGCTGGCTCCCCGCGGGGAGCTGGCACCAGGTGGAGTGGCTGCCCGCCGACGCCCCGATCGTCGCGGCGCTCGAGGCGCTGGTCCTGCAGGAGCCCGGGGACGAGCCCGGGGACGAGCCCGCGCGACGTCGCAGGGACGGGCTCGAGGGCCACACCTAGGGCCACACCGAGGGCCACACCGAGGGCCACACCGAGGGCCACACCTGGGCCACACCGAGGGCCGTGCCGGCGGCCGCGCCAGGGCCGGGACGCGTTGCCCCGGGACACGACTTAGACTCGTGTCGGAGGCGGTCGGTCGTAACACCGCGTGGCGGGCAATAGTGTCGTGACCGTTACATTGTTGGAACGAACACCCTCCTCCGTGTTTACACACCGTCAGGTAGCGTGCTTGCGAGCTACCGATCCCGGTGGCTCGTTCATTGCTGGGTAGAGCTGGGCACCTCGACGGCCGTTCCGGCCGTCGCCGCGAGTCGCGCGTGCCGGTCCCAGGAGGAGGAGTCTTGATGCGTGGACTGAAGGTCGCGCGCCTCGGAGTCGGGCTGGCGGCGCTGTCCCTCGTCGTCGCCGGCTGCGGCGGTGGCGACGACGACGATACGAGCAGCCCGTCGTCGAGCGGTTCCGCCAGTGGCGGCACCACGGGAGGCCGGGTCTCCATCGAGATCTCGGAGCCGCAGTACCTCGTTCCCACGAACACGAACGAGACCGCGGGCGCCGAGGTGCTCGACGCCCTGTTCGTCGGCCTCGTCGACTACGACGAGCAGAACAAGCCGGTGCTGACCGAGCTCGCCGCTGCGGTCGACTCGAGCGACAACAAGACGTGGGACATCAAGCTCAACCCGGGGTGGACGTTCCACAACGGTGAGCCGGTCACGTCGGACTCGTTCATCAATGCCTGGAACTACGGCGCGCTGAACGCCAACGGGCAGAACAACAACTACTTCTTCGGGAGCATCGAGGGTTACAGCGACCTCAACCCCGAGGACCCGAACCCGGACGACGAGAAGGTCCCCGAGGCGACCGCTCAGGCCCTCTCGGGCCTGAAGAAGGTGTCCGACACCGAGTTCACGGTCACGCTGACCGCGCCGGACAACACCTTCAAGACCTCGCTCGGCTACACGGCGTTCTACCCGATGCCCGAAGCCGCGTTCGGTGACATCAAGGCGTTCGAAGAGGCCCCGATCGGCAACGGCCCCTTCAAGATGAACGGCTCCTGGAACCACAAGGAGTCGATCGCGGTCGACACCTACGCCGACTTCAAGGGCACCAAGCCCAAGGTCGACGGGATCGACTTCAAGATCTACGAGAGCCTCGAGACGGCGTACAACGACCTGACGGCCGGCAACCTCGACGTCATGGACTCGCTGCCGCCGAGCGCGCTCGCCAACGCCGAGCAGGAGCTGGGCGACCGCTACCAGACCTTCCCGTCGTCGCGGTACGACTTCTTCGGCTTCCCGACGTACGACCAGAAGTACGCGAACATCAAGGTCCGCCAGGCGATCTCGATGGCGATCGACCGTGAGGCCATCGCCACGACGGTGTTCAACAACACCCGAGAGCCGGCCGACGCGTTCGTGAGCCCGGTCGTCGCGGGCTACCAGGAAGGCTCGTGCGGCGAGTTCTGCACCTTCAACCCCGAGCGGGCCAAGCAGCTGCTCGCCGAGGGTGGCGGCCTCTCCGACATGACCATCACGTACAACGCCGACGGTGGTCACAAGGAGTGGGTCACGGCGGCCTGCAACCAGATCCAGCAGACGCTCGGCGTCCAGTGCGTCGCGGAGCCCAAGCCCTCGTTCGACGTCCTGCTCGACGACCTGGACAAGTCCAAGAGCAGCAAGCAGGGCTTCGGCCCGTTCCGCCTCGGCTGGATCATGGACTACCCGTCGATGCAGAACTACCTCGGCCCGCTCTACACGACCGGCGGTAGCTCGAACTACTACGGCTACAGCAACCCGAAGTTCGACGACCTGGTGAAGAAGGGCCAGACGGAGGCGACCGAGGAGGCCGCCATCGCCGACTGGAAGCAGGCCGAGAGCATCCTGGCCGAGGAGTTCCCGGTCATCCCGCTCTTCTTCGGCGTCACCAACGCCGCCAACTCCGAGCGCGTGACCAACGTGAGCGTCGACGCCTTCGACCGCATCGACAAGGTCAACATCTCGCTCAAGTAACCTCGATCGGCCTTCGGCACGATCGAAGCCGCCTCCCGGGGGGATAGGGACCCCCGGCAGGCACCGTGGACCGCGTGGGGCAGCCGGCCTGCTGGCCGGCTGCCCCTGGCCGTTCCCAGCACAAGGAGAGGAGGGGCACGATGGGGCGTTACGCCGTCCGCCGGATCCTGCAGATGATCCCGGTCTTCTTCGGTACGACCTTCCTGATCTTCGCGATGGTCTACGCGACGCCCGGTGACCCGGTCCAGCGCCTGTCCGGCGAGAAGCGCCCGGACCCTGCGCGAGCGGCCTTCCTGCGGGCCGAGTACAACCTCAACGACCCGCTCGTCGTCCAGTACGGCAAGTACATGGGCAAGCTCGCCACGGGCGACCTGGGCAAGACGTTCAACGAGCGTCCCGTCACCGACCTGCTCCAGCAGCAGTGGCCGGTGTCGGTGAAGCTGACGCTCACCGGCCTGGGCATCCAGGCGATCCTCGGGCTCGGGCTGGGCCTGCTGGCCGGCCTGCGAAGAGGCGGCGTCGTGGACAAGGCGGTGCTGTTCACGACGCTGCTGTTCGTCTCGTTCCCCGCGTTCGTCATGGCGTTCGTCCTGCAGTACTTCATCGGCGTGCAAGGCAGGGACGTCTTCCACCTGCCGGTCGCGGGCACGACGCAGGGGTGGCCGGTGGCGTACATCCTGCCCGGCCTGACGACCGCGCTGCTCGGCCTGGCGTACTCGTCCCGGCTGACCCGGACGAGCATCGTCGAGAACCTGCGCGCCGACTACGTGCGCACGGCGGTGGCCAAGGGCCTGCCGCGGCGCAGAGTCGTCGGGGTGCACACCCTGCGCAACTCGCTGATCCCGGTGATCACCTTCCTGGGCACCGAGGTCGGCACGATCTTCGGCACGGCCATCGTGACCGAGCAGATCTTCAACCTCAACGGCCTCGGCCGGCAGATCGCGTCCTCGGCCCGTGCCGGGGAGGCCCCTGTCGTCGTCGGCCTCGTCACGCTGCTCGTCCTCGTCTACGTCTCGGCGACGCTGGTGGTGGACCTGCTCTACGGCGTACTCGATCCGAGGATCCGCTATGACTGACACGAACGTGCAGACCGGCGCCGGCGGCATCGGCGACAAGGCAGCGGTGCCCGGCACGGACCCCGCGGGTGAGCTGGGCCCGGTCTCGACGAGCCCACCGGACCCCGAGGAGCGCCGCGCCAGCCTCGCGGCCGACGCCTGGCGGGAGCTGCGGCGCAGCCCGGTGTTCTGGATCTCCAGCGCGATCATCGCGGTGTACGTGGCCATCGCCATCGCGCCGGGGCTGTTCAGCAGCATCGACGCCTACGACTCCAACCAGTGCGTGCTGTCCGAGTCGCTGGCCTCGCCCAGCTCCGAGCACTGGTTCGGCCGAGACTTCCAGGGCTGCGACGTCTACGCGAACATCATCTACGGCACGCGCAACTCGCTGGCCGTCGGCTTCGTCGTCGTCTTCGCCACCTTCCTGATCGGCGGGCCGCTCGGGGCGATCGCGGGGTTCTACGGGGGGCTGACGGACTCGATCCTGTCGCGCATCCTCGACATCTTCAACGGGATTCCGTACTTCCTCGCCGGCCTGATCATCCTGGTCACGCTGGACCTGCCGAGCATCTGGGGCGTGGTCCTCGCGCTCACCCTGTTCGGCTGGATGAGCACGGCCCGCATCGCCAGATCGGCGGTCATCTCCGTCCGCGACGCCGACTTCGTCAGCGCCGCGCGGTCGCTGGGGGCCAGCCGGATGCGCATCCTGCTGCGTCACGTGGTCCCCAACGCGCTCGCACCGGTCATCGTCGTGACGACCATCTCGCTGGGCGGCGTCGTTGCGGCCGAGGCGACGTACTCGTTCCTCGGCATCGGGGTGAAGCCGCCGACCATCTCCTGGGGCCTGCAGATCGCCGACGCCCAGCAGTACTGGGGCCGTGCCCGTCACATCCTGTTCTTCCCCGCCGGCGCGCTCAGCCTGGCCGTGCTGAGCTTCATCCTGCTCGGCGAGGCCGTTCGCGACGCCCTCGACCCCAAGCTGCGATGAGGAGCGCCGAGACCATGAGCAGCACGCTGGACCTCAGCAAGAGCACCGCGGCGCCGGGGGAGGACCCCACCGCCCCGCTGCTCGAGGTGGACGACCTGCACGTCGAGTTCCGCACCCGCGACGGGGTGGCTCACGCCGTCAACGGCGTGAGCTACTCGCTGCAGGCGGGGAAGACGCTCGCCGTGCTCGGCGAGTCCGGCTCGGGCAAGAGCGTCACGGCCCAGGCCATCATGGGCATCCTCGACACCCCTCCCGGCTACGTGACCGGAGGTGAAGTGCGCTTCCGGGGTCGCAACCTGCTCGCGCTCCCCGAGCGCGAGCGGCGGGCGTACCGCGGGGAGAAGATCGCGATGATCTTCCAGGACGCGCTCTCCTCGCTCAACCCGGTGATGTCGGTGGGCTACCAGATCGGGGAGATGTTCCGCGTGCACCGCGGCGCCTCGAAGAAGGAGGCCCGGGAGAAGGCCATCGAGCTGATGGAGCGCGTCCGGATCCCGGCCGCGCGGGAGCGGGTCAACGACTACCCGCACCAGTTCTCCGGCGGCATGCGCCAGCGCATCATGATCGCGATGGCGATCGCGCTCGACCCGGCCGTGCTCATCGCCGACGAGCCGACGACGGCGCTCGACGTCACCGTGCAGGCCCAGATCATGGACCTGCTCAAGGACCTGCAGCGCGAGCGCGACATGGGCCTGATCCTCATCACCCACGACCTCGGCGTCGTCGCCGACGTCGCCGACGAGATCGCCGTCATGTACACCGGGCGGATCGTCGAGCGGGCCTCGGTCTACGACATCTTCTCGGCGCCGGCGCACCCCTACACCAAGGGGCTGCTGCAGTCGATCCCCCGGGTCGACCAGAAGGGCGAGGAGCTCTACGCGATCAAGGGCCTGCCGCCCAACCTCATGCGCATCCCCTCGGGGTGCCCCTTCCACCCGCGCTGCGCGTTCGCCCGCCAGGGGCCGTGCGTGGAGCAGGTGCCGCCGCTGTACCAGGTGGCGCCGGGGCGGGGCAGCGCGTGCCACTACTGGGAGGAGGTGCTCGCCAGCCCGCAGGAGCGGGCCGCCTCCGAGGACCACACCTCCGACCCTGTCCTCGGGCAGGCGCCGGAGGACGACATTGCGCAGGGAGCGGTGCCAGGTGCCGACGCACGGTGAGTCCGTCCTCGAGGTCCGTGACCTCGTCAAGCACTTCCCGCTGACCCAGGGCGTCGTCCTGCGGCGCCAGATCGGGGCCGTCCGCGCCGTCGACGGGGTCAGCTTCGACCTCAGGAAGGGCGAGACGCTCGGGATCGTCGGCGAGTCCGGCTGCGGCAAGTCCACGCTGGCCAAGCTGATCATGTCGCTGGAGAAGCCGACGTCCGGCAGCGTCACCTGGCGCGGCAAGGACATCTACTCGCTCAAGGGCCGCGAGTTCGCCGAGATGCGGCGCAGCATCCAGATGGTCATGCAGGACCCGTACGCGTCGCTGAACCCGCGCATGACCGTCGGCGACATCATCGGCGAGCCGTA
Organism: Motilibacter aurantiacus; assembly: GCF_011250645.1. NCBI lineage: Bacteria > Bacillati > Actinomycetota > Actinomycetes > Motilibacterales > Motilibacteraceae > Motilibacter > Motilibacter aurantiacus. The sequence goes on along the minus strand of NZ_JAANNO010000005.1, from coordinate 131,470 downwards.
CGAGATCCACCCGGAGGTGGCGCCCAAGGGCGACCGCCGCCGGCGGGTGCAGGAGCTGCTCGACCTGGTCGGGCTCAACCCCGAGCACATCAACCGCTACCCGCACCAGTTCTCCGGCGGCCAGCGCCAGCGCATCGGCATCGCTCGCGGGCTCGCGCTCCGCCCGGAGATCATCGTCTGCGACGAGCCGGTCTCGGCGCTCGACGTGTCGGTGCAGGCCCAGGTGATGAACCTGCTCGACAGCCTCCAGCGTGACCTCGGGCTGTCGTACATCTTCATCGCCCACGACCTGTCGGTGGTGCGCCACATCTCCGACCGGGTCGCGGTCATGTACCTCGGCAGCATCGTGGAGATCGGCAGCGACTCCGACATCTACGACCACCCGACGCACCCCTACACCCAGGCGCTGCTGTCGGCGGTGCCGGTGCCGGACCCGACCAAGCGCAACTCCCGCGAGCGGATCCTGCTGACCGGCGACGTTCCCAGCCCGGCCAACCCGCCGTCGGGGTGCCGCTTCCGGACGCGGTGCTGGAAGGCGCAGGACGTGTGCGCGACCGAGCCGCCGCCGCTCGTCGACCGGGCCGCGCACCCGCACCCGAGCGCCTGCCACTTCGCCGAGGAGAAGACGGTCCAGCAGCTCGCCGGCTGACCGCCCGGGCGGCCCCCGGCACCGCCCGGCGTGCCCGGGCGGTGCCGGGGGAAGGACCCCGAGCATGCCGCTCCGGGCCCTCTGGGTCGTCGTCGTCCTCGTGGCCGTCGCCGGCGTCGTCCTCCTGCCCTCCGCGCGAGGAGGCTGACGGGCAGGGCGAGCGGCTGGGGCTGCGGCTGCTCCGCGGGCTGCGGGACCGGCGCACGCGACGCGGCTGACGGCTCCGCGTCCCGGCGACCGTTACCGGATCGTGGCCGCTCGGCAACACCCGCGGAACACCTGTTTCGTCAACTTGCGGCATGCGCACAGTCGACCTGCGGGACCGGTCCGGCCCGCCCGGTGAGCGACCGCTCCGCATCGCGCTGGTGACGGGGACGACGCGGGCACGCCCGCACGTGGTGCACACGCTCGCGCTCGCCGAGGCGCTCGGCCGGCTCGGCCAGGACGTGACCGTCTGGGGCCTCGGCCGGGGGGCGGGGGCCGGCTTCTACCGGCACGTGCACCCGGCCGTCGGCCTGCAGGTGGTGCCGGTGGCCGAGGACCCGGCGCAGCCCGCCCCGGAACGGGCCGCGACCGCAGCCGCCGTGCTCCGGGACGTGTTCCGCGCGTACGACTACGACGTGGTGCACGCGCAGGACCCGGTGAGCGCGGCGGCCGTCGGGGCGTGCGTGCGCACCGTGCACGACCTGGAGCCCGCGGCGCCCGGCCGCCCGCTCGGCCCCGCCGGCGCGTACGCCCACGTCTGCCTGTCCTCCGCCCTCGCAGCCCGGCTCGCCAAGGAGCACGCCACCGCGGCGACCGTGATCCCGCCCGGCGTGGACGCCGCCCGCTTCGTGGCGGCCGCGGACGAGGCCGACCCGGTCGCGACGGCGGCGCGCCGGTCCTGGCGCTCCCGGCTGGGAAGGTACGTCCTGGCGGTCGGGCCGGTCGAGGAGCGGTTGCGCACGCTCGAGCTCGTCGAGGCATTCGCCGCGCTGGGGCCCGAGCTCGAGGACGTCCGGCTCGTGCTGGCGTGCCCGTCGCCGGCGCTCGACGACCCGGCCTACCGCACGCTGGTCGACGCCCGCGCGGCTCACCTCGGCGTACGCCCGCTGGTGCTCGCGGGGGTGCCGGAGGAGGAGATGCCGGCGCTGGTCGCGGCGGCCTCGGCGGTGGCTGTCGCGTGCGCCGAGGGCGCGACCGGCCCGGCCCTCGAGGCGCTCGCCGCCGGCGTCCCCGTCGTGCTGCCGGACGCGCCACAGGTGCGCGAGACGTTCGGCGGGGCCGTCGCGCTCGCGGCGTCGCCGGCTGCGATGGCCTGGGAGCTCGGCGAGCTGGTCCACGCGCCGGACCCGGCCATGCGACGGGCCGGGCGCGCGCTCGCCGCCCGCCACACCTGGGAGGCGGCGGCCGCCGCGCACGTCGCGCTCTACCGGCGCTTCGCCGCGCCGGCCGCCCTCGGCGTCAGTCGGGCGGAGCGGGCCGGCGCAGGGCGTCCCTGAGGAACTCCACCTGCAGCAGCAGGAGGTTCTCGGCGACGGACTCCTGAGGCGTCATGTGGCTGACACCGGACAGCGGCAGCACGGTGTGCGGCCGGCCTGCCGCCAGCAGCGCGGTGGAGAGCCGCAGCGTGTGCGCGGCGACCACGTTGTCGTCGGCGAGGCCGTGGATGAGCAGCAGCGGCCGTTGCAGGCCGGGGGCGTCGTCCAGCAGGCTGTTCGCGGCGTACCGGTCGGGATGCTCGGCGGGCGAGCCGAGGTAGCGCTCGGTGTAGTGGGTGTCGTAGAGGCTCCAGTCGGTGACCGGGGCGCCGGCGATCGCGGCGCAGAAGACGTCGGGGCGGCGCAGCACGGCGAGCGCCGCCAGGTAGCCGCCGAAGGACCAGCCGCGGATCGCGACCCGGGAGAGGTCGAGGCGCCCGGGGTAGCGTTCGGCCGCCGCGCGCAGCGCGTCCACCTGGTCCTCCAGCACGGCCTGCGCCCAGCGGCCGCCGGCGATCTCCCGCTCCCAGCGCGGCCCGCGCCCCGGCGTGCCGCGGCCGTCGGCGACCACCACGGCGAAGCCTTGGTCGGCCAGCCACTGCGGCTCGAGCCACGCGCCCTGGGCGGCGACCACCTCGCGGTGGCCCGGCCCGCCGTACGGGTCGAGCAGGACCGGCAAGGGGCCCTCGGCCTGCGCGCGCGGCAGCACGACCGCCGTCCGCACCCCGCGCGGCCCGGCAGCGAAGATGCTGTCCGGGGCGGCGGGGAACGGGAACCGCGCGGCGTCGCTGCGCAACACCTGCTCGGGCCGGTCCGGCCGGCAGACGCGCGTCGCGGCCTGCGTCGTCGGAGTGGAGCCGGTGAGCACCACGGTGCCGCCGCCCCGCTGCAGCGAGAACACGCCCTCGGCCGGGGCGAGCCGCTCCAGCGTGCCGTCCGCCCGCCAGAGCCACGGCCCCGCCGAGTAGCCGTCCGAGGTGCCGGAGAAGACCACCCCGTCGCTGTCGACCGCGGTGACGGCCTCGACCTGCAGGCCGGGGGGCGTGACCGCCGCCCCGTCGACCGCCAGCCGGCGGGTGTCGCCGTCGTCCAGCGTCGTCAGCAGCCGGCCGTCGGGGAGCCATGCGGGTGCACCCGGCACGAGCTCCAGCCAGTGCTCGTCGGACTGCTCGTGCACGACGCGGGTCGCACCGCTCGCCGCGTCGACGGCGAGGGCCCGGGCAGACCGCTGGTCGCGTGCCTGCACGTGCAGGAGAGGGTCGAAGCCCGAAGCCCAAGACACCGAAGCGAGATACGGGAACTGCGATGCATCCCACTGGACCGGGACCTGTGAGCCGTCCAGCCCCAGGCAGGCGAGCCGTACGTCGGCGTTCGCCGTGCCGGCAGCCGGGTAGGCGAGCTCGGTCGCCGGCCGCTCCGGGTGCGCGGGGTCGGCGATGTGCCAGCGCTGCACGGGCGACTCGTCGACGCGGGCCGCGAGCAGGCGCTCGCCGTCGGGCGACCACCAGAAGCCGCGGTAGCGGTGCATCTCTTCCGCGGCGACGAAGTCCGCGAGCCCCCACGTCACGTCCGGGCCGTCGGGCTCGGCGAGCGGGCGGTCGTCCCCGGCGTCCAGGGACACGGCCCGCAGCGCGCCCCCCGCGACGTACGCCACGTGCCCGCCGGTGGGAGAGGGGCGCGGGTCGACGGCAGGGGTCGCGGTGCCGAGCAGGCGGGCCGTGCCGGCGACGAGGTCGGCCACCACGACGCGCCCCCCGAGGGCGAGCGCCGCGACCCGGCAGTCCCGGTCGACGGCGTACGCGGTCACGCCGCCCGCCCCCTCGCGCAACCGCTCGCGCCGGGCCCGCTCCTGCGGCGGCAGGTCCTCCTCGCCTGCCGAGAGCAGGGTGTGCGGGTCGACGACCACGCGCTCCTGGCCACTGCGCACGTCGAGCACCAGCAGCCGCCCGACCCGGTCGAAGGGCCCGCCGGAGCGTACGAACACCACCCGCTCCCCGTCGGGCGACACCGTGACGGTGCGCGGCGCCCCGAGCCGGAAACGCTGGCTGCGGGCCGAGAGGCGGGGGAAGGTCAGCTCGTCGGGGCCGGAGGGCGTGGGGTCGGTCACGGAAGCATCAAAGCAGCCGCCGCGCGGTGCGTCGCGGCCCGTCGGCGCACCGGGCGCGCCGGAGCAGGGCTCCGGGCGCGGCACCGTTTCGGCCACATTTTTCCCGGAAGTCGCGTCCCCGGGAAACGAACCCGGGGTAGCCTCCGGCGTCGCCCCGTCCGGGGCGCGCAGCTCGTCGCAGGAGTATTGCCTTGATCTCTTCGCCACGCCGGGCCTCCCGGCTCGGAACCCTGGCCCTCGGCACGGCGCTCGCGGCCGCGGGGGCCTCGCTGCCCTCGGCCCCGGCGAGCGCGGCCGAGGACGGCCCGCTGCTCAGCTACGTCGTCAACACCAAGCCGAACTCCTCGCACACCCGAGCCGCCGCGGAGGCCGTCGTCGCCAACGGCGGGACCGTGGTGGAGACGTACCGGAAGATCGGCGTGGTCATCGCGCGGTCGTCCGACCCCGAGTTCGCCGACAACCTGCGCGCCCGCGGCCCCAAGGGCGACATCTGGTCGGTGGGGCAGACCCGGACCGCCGGCATCGAGGCCTCCGTCGACGACGCCACCGCCGTCGCATCGGCCGGCCGGCGGACCGCGAGGGCGACGGCGTCCGCGGTCACGCCCGACCCCCTGGAGTCGCGGCAGTGGGACCTGCCGCTCATCAAGGCGACGCAGGCCCAGGAGATCAACCCGGGCAGCAAGCGCGTGGTCGTGGGCATCCTCGACGACGGCATCGACGACACGCACCAGGACCTGGCCGCGCAGGTCGACGACTCGCTCTCGACCGACTGCCTGAGCGGCAAGCCGGACTCGAGCGTCGGCTCGTGGCGCCCGGCCAGCCCGACGGCGGACTACCACGGCACGCACGTCGCCGGGACGGTCGCGGCTGCCCGCAACGGCGTGGGCGTCGTCGGGGTGGCCCCCGGCGTCACCCTCGCGGCGGTGAAGGTCGTCAACCCTGACGGCCTCATCTACCCGGAGGCTGCGATCTGCGGCTTCATGTGGGCCGCCCAGCACGACTTCGACGTGACGAACAACAGCTACTACGTCGACCCGTGGCTGTTCTGGTGCCGGGGCGACGAGGACCAGGCCGCGGTCCAGGACGCGGTGCTCAAGGCGATCGCGTACGCCACGGAGCAGGACGTCTTCAACGTGGCCGCCGCCGGCAACGAGAACTACGACCTGGCGAACAAGACCACGGACGCGACGAGCCCTGACGACAGCACGCCCGTGACCCGCCCGGTCGACGCCGAGTGCCTCAGCCTGCCGACCGAGGCGCCGGGCGTGGTGCAGGTCGCCTCGGTGACGCAGGCGAAGGCCAAGTCGGGCTTCTCGAACTACGGCTACGGCAAGATCGACGTAGCGGCCCCCGGCTCGAGCATCCTGTCGACTTTCCCCGGCGACCGCTACGGCACGATCTCCGGCACGTCGATGGCCTCCCCGCACGTCGCCGGCGTGGCCGCGCTGCTCAAGTCGACCCACCCCAAGGCCGACCCCGCCCAGCTGCTGCAGCTGCTGCGCGCCCAGGCCGACCCGCTGCCCTGCCCGACCACCGGCGCGGCCGCCGCGCAGTGCACCGGCACGACGGCGTACAACTCGCTGTTCGGCTACGGCCTCGTGGACGCCCTCGACGCGGTCAGCTGACGCCGGGCGAGGGCGCCCCGCTGCCGGCCGACGGGCCGGAGGGGCGCCCTCTCCTCGACGGCCGTCGTTCCCGCGGGGACGGCGGCCGTCGCGCGTCCGGGGCGGGGTGGCGGTTCATAACGCTCCGGCAACGGTCGTGGCCGGGGGCAAAGATCCCGGCAGAAGGTCGGGCTATTCTCCCGCTTCGTCCGAACTGTGCGGGCTTGTCCCTGACGCTCCAGGAGGAGCTTTGCCGAACGCGAGAAGCCGGCGGTCCCGGCTCGGTGTCGCCGCCGCCGTCCTGGCGCTGTCCGCCGTCGGTGCCGTCGCCCCCGCGGCGACCGCCTCGGCGACGCCCGGCGCCGTGGCCGCCCCCGCGGCCGTCGAAGGCCCGCTGCTCAGCTACGTCGTCAACACCAAGGCCAACTCCTCGAGCACCCGCGAGGCGGCCGAGTGGGTCGAGGCCTTCGGCGGCACGGTCGTCGAGACCTACCGCAAGATCGGCGTGGTCGTCGCCCGGTCCACCGACCCCGGCTTCGCGGCCAACCTGCGCTCCCTCGGCCCGAAGGTCGTCGACTCGGTCGGCGCGACGCGCACCACCGCGGTCGTGCAGTCCGAGGACGAGACGACCCTGATCGACACGCCGGTGGCGACCGGCGCGCAGAGCGCCGCCGACCCGCTCGAGGCCCAGCAGTGGGACCTCCCGCTCATCAAGGCCGATCAGGCCCAGGTCCTCGAGGACGGCAGCCGCAAGGTCCTCGTGGGCATCCTCGACAGCGGCGTCGAGGACACCCACCCCGACCTCGCGCCCAACGTCGACGCGGCCAGCTCGGCCGGATGCATCACCGGCAAGGCCGACACCACGCGGGCGTCCTGGCTGCCCACCACCAGCGACCACGGCACCCACGTCGCCGGGACCGTCGCCGCCGCTCGCAACGGCATCGGCATGGTGGGCGTGGCCCCGGGCGTCCGCATCGCCTCGGTCAAGGTCGTCAGCGACGAGGGCTTCATCTACCCCGAGTCCGCCATCTGCGGCTTCATGTGGGCCGCCGAGCACAAGATGGACGTCACCAACAACAGCTACTACATCGACCCGTGGCTGTTCTGGTGCGCGAACGACCCCGACCAGGCCGCAGCCGCCGAGGCCGTCCGCCGCGCCGTCGCGTACTCGCACAAGCAGGACGTGCTCAACGTCGCCGCCGCGGGCAACCAGAACTACGACCTCGCGAACAAGACGACGGACACCACCAGCCCGAACGACTCCGGCCCCGTCACCCGTCCGGTGAGCGACGACTGCCTGCACCTGCCGGCCGAGGCCGGCGGCGTCGTCAGCGTGGCGTCCGTGACGCAGGCGAAGGCGAAGTCGAGCTTCTCGAACTACGGTCTCGGGCACATCGACGTGGCCGCCCCGGGCTCGAGCGTCCTCTCGACCGTCCTCAACGGGCGCTACGGGCTCAAGAGCGGCACCTCGATGGCATCGCCGCACGTCGCCGGCGTCGCGGCCCTCTACAAGAGCGCGCACCCGCGGGCCGGCCAGGCCGAGGTCCTCGCCGCGCTGCGCGCCCAGGCGGACCCGCTGGCCTGCCCGACCACCGGCGCGGCCGCGGCCCAGTGCACGGGCACCACGGCGTACAACTCGCTGTTCGGGTACGGCCTCGTGGACGCGCTCGACGCCGTCAGCTGACGCCCGCTCCTCGCGACGGCGCCGCCGGGACACGGTCCCGGCGGCGCCGTCCGGCGTTCCGGGACCGCCGAGCCGTACGCTCGGCCGCATGACGACCGGCACCCCCGAGGACGGGCCCTTCTCCGAGGAGCGCGCGGCGCTGGACGAGGCCGCGGCCGCGGTCGAGGCGACCCCGCTGACCGCGGAGGCCGAGCGCGAGATGGCGATCCTGGACATCCCACGCCGCATCCTGCTCGTCCACGCGCACCCCGACGACGAGAGCATCAACAACGGCGTGACGATGGCGAAGTACGCCGCCGAGGGCGCGCACGTCACGCTGCTGACCTGCACGCTGGGGGAGGAGGGGGAGGTCCTCGTCCCCGAGCTCGCGCACCTCGCGGCCGACCGCGAGGACCGGCTCGGCGAGCACCGCGTCGAGGAGCTCGCGACGGCCATGGAGGCCCTCGGCGTGCGCGACTTCCGCTTCCTCGGCGGCCCCGGCCGCTGGCGCGACTCCGGGATGATGGGGCTGGCCACGAACGACCGGCCGGACTGCTTCTGGCAGGCCGACCTCGAGGAGGCGGCGCGGCTCGTCGCCGACGTCATCCGCGAGGTGCGCCCGCAGGTCCTCGTGACCTACGACGAGAACGGCGGCTACGGCCACCCCGACCACATCCAGGCCCACCGCGCCGCGATGCGCGGCCTGGAGCTCGCCGCGGACCCGGCGCACGTCGACGCCGAGGGCCGCGAGCCCTGGCGCACGCAGAAGGTCTACTGGAACGCGATGCCGGAATCGCGGCTCAGGGAAGGGCTGCGCCGGCTGCGCGAGGCGGGGGACACCACCTCGTTCGAGGGCATGGACCCCGAGGGGGAGATGCCGTCCTTCGTCGTCCCGGACGACCAGATCACCGCGGCCGTCGACGGCACCGGGTACGTCGCGGCCAAGCTCGCGGCCATGCGGGCGCACGCGACGCAGATCTCGCTCGACGGCCCCTTCTTCGCGCTGTCGAACAACCTCGGCGACGAGGTCTGGGCGATCGAGCACTACCGGCAGGTGCGCGGCGAGCGGGCGGTCCCGGACGGCGTCGAGGACGACCTCTTCACCGGGCTCTGACCTTCGGCCCGTCGCGGGCCGGCTGGATGGGCCGAACGGGTGGTTCTCCGCCCCGGTCGCGTGCTCTGGCGGGGACAGCCCTGGCGGCCCGGCCGGGGCGGACGCAGGATCGGCAGGGTGACCCCGCCTGCCGCGCCGCCCGAGTCCCTGCTCGACATTTCCTCGGGGGCGAGAGGCCTGCGCGCCGGGCGCGACCGGGCGGACGTGGCCCGTGACCGGGAGCGGCAGCGGCTGCGCCGGCTGCGGCGGATCGCCCTGTGGCTGGCGCCCCTCGCGGCCTTCCTGTGGTTCCGGCTGCTGACCGGCGACCCGGTCGGATGGGGCTTCCCGCAGCCGGACTGGCTGATCGTCGCCGCCTTCGCCTACCCCGTCGCGCTCATCGGCCTGCTGCTGTGGCAGATGCGCGCCGGCGGGCGGTCCCCGCACACCGTGGTGCGGCCCGAGCAGCTCGACGTCACCCTCGACGAGGTCGTCGGGATCGACGTGGTCAAGGACGAGGTCGTCCGCTCCCTGCAGCTGTTCCTCGCCCACCGCGAGTTCGCCGAGCAGATGGGCGGCCGCCCGCGCCGCGGGCTGCTCTTCGAGGGCGGGCCGGGCACCGGCAAGACCCACACGGCCAAGGCGCTCGCCGCCGAGGCAGGCGTGCCCTTCCTCTTCGCCACCGCGACATCGTTCGTCTCCGGTCTTCAGGGGGCGTCGCAGCGCAAGGTGCGCCAGTACTTCACCGCGCTGCGCAAGGCGGCCCGCAAGCACGGCGGCGCGGTCGGCTTCATCGACGAGTTCGACGCGATCGCCATGGCGCGCGGGGGGATGGCCGCCGTGCCGGCCCCGGCCCGCGCCACCGTCCTCGGCTGCGGCGGGCTGGAGGGCCTGCCCGCGCAGGCCGCACCGGCCGCTTCCGGGGCCGTGACCACCGCGTACACGCAGGGCGGCGGGGACGTGCAGCACATCGTCAACGAGCTGCTCGTCCAGATGCAGTCCTTCGACGAGCCGAGCGGCGCGCACAAGCTCGCGGGCCGCCTGGTGGACGCGGTCAACGCGCTGCTCCCCGCGCACCGCCAGCTGCGCGGCCCGCGCGCGGAGCGGCCGAACATCCTGCTCGTGGCGTCGACGAACCGGGCCGACGCCCTCGACCCCGCGCTGCTGCGGCCGGGCCGGTTCGACGCGCGGCTCAGCTTCGAGCTGCCGACCAAGGCCGGGCGGCGCGAGCTCGTCGACCACTTCCTGGCCCGCAAGGCGCACACGAACGAGCTGGACGAGGCCGAGCGCCGCGACGCCCTGGCCGCCGTGACCACGGGCTACAGCCCGGCGCGGCTCGAGGGCCTGCTCGACGAGGCGCTCGTGCAGGCGCTGCGCGAGGGCCGGCGGGCGATGACGTGGCGCGACGTGGAGCAGGCCCGCATGCTGCTGGAGGTCGGCATCGCCCAGCCGGTGGCGTACACCGACCACGAGGCGCGGCTCATCGCGACGCACGAGGCCGGCCACGCGACGGTGGCCTGGCTCGTCGCCCCGCAGCGCCGGTTGGAGATCCTCACCATCGTCAAGCGGCGCGACGCCCTCGGCCTGCTCGCCCACGGCGACCGGGAGGACGTCTTCACCCGCTCCCGTGCCGAGCTCACCGGGCTCGTGCAGATCGCGATGGGTGGCCAGGTCGCGGAGGAGCTCTTCCTCGGTGACGTCTCCACCGGTCCCAGCGGCGACCTGCAGTACGCCACCGGCGTGGCCGCGCAGATGGTCGGCGTCGCGGGCATGGACGACACGCTGGTGTCGTACGCGGCGGTGCAGGCCAACGCCCTCGCGGACACCAACCTGGTCGGCCGCGTCATCGGCGACCGGGAGGGGCGCGAGCGGGTCGAGGCGCTGCTGCAGGCGCAGAAGGCCGCGGTGCGCGAGCTGCTCGGGCGCAACCGGCACCTGGTCGAGGCGCTGCGCGACGCGCTGCTCGAGCGGCACGAGCTCGTGGGGTCCGAGATCACGGACGTGCTCACCGCTGCGGCCGCGGGCGGGGCCGCGCCCGAGGTCATCGACCTGCGGGGGCGCGACGTGCCCGCGCCGCTCCCGGCTGCCGCCGACGCCCCGGTGCGGCCCGCGGGACCGGTGCAGGCGCCGTAGCATCCGACGGCGTGAGCACCCGTGCCGATGTCGCAGCGGCGGCCGTGGCCTCGGTGCTCGGCGCGGTCCTGGGGCTCGTGACCGGCGTCGCCGGCTCGTTCCTGCAGGAGTCGCGCCCCGGCGGGCTGCCGGCCGGGCTGGTGGCGGGGCTGGTCGCGAGCGGCGCCGCGGTCGTCCTCGCCGGCTCGCTCACCCGCTCCCTGGTGCCGTCGCTCGTCACCCCGCTGGCCTGGGCGGCGGCAGCGCTCCCGTTGGCCGCGGCGCGCCCGGAGGGCGACGTCGTCGTCCCCGGCGACACGATCGGCTACTGCTGGGCGTACGGCGGGATGCTCGTCGTCGGCCTCTGCGCGGTCGTGAACGTTTCGGGCACGTTGCGCAAGCGGCCGTCGGCGGAGGGGCGCCCGCCGCTCACGTAGGCTCGGCGCGCGATGACCGTGCCCGCCGTCCCCCTGCCCGTCCCGCCCGACCCGGACGCGTTCCGCCGCGTGGTCGGCCGCTTCGCGACCGGCGTCACCGTGCTCACCACGACGTGGGGCGGCAACGACTACGGCATGACCGCGAACGCGTTCACCTCGGTCTCGCTCGACCCGCTGCTCGTCCTCGTGTGCGTCGACATCGAGGCGCGGTTCCACGACGCGGCGGTGTCGGCGGGGGTGTGGGGCGTCTCGATCCTGGGACAGCACGACCGGGCGACCGCGGGCTGGCTCGCGACCCGCGGGCGGCCGCTGCACGGCCAGCTGGAGCGGGTCCCGTTCGTCCGGGGCGCGGCCACCGGGGTGCCCCTGCTCTCGACCGCCCTCGCGACCCTCGAGTGCACGACCCACGCGGTCCACGACGGCGGCGACCACAGCATCCTGGTGGGCGAGGTGCGCTCGGCCGCCACGCCGGCCGACGACGAGCCGCTGCTGTGGTACCGCGGGCAGTACGGCGCGCACCGGCACACGCACTGAGCCGTCCGGGGGCCATGCCGGCGTGGCAGGTCGCCGGCCGCTCGAGGAGGCCTACCCTCGCCGAGCAGCAAGGCTTGTAGAACAGCGACGGCCGGGTAAGTACGGACCGGTCGTCCGGTCGCGACGACCCGTGCCAAGAAGCGGCAGTGGGGAGCCGCCCGCCCGCGGGTAGGACGGAGGAGCTCGTGGTGTCTCGTCCGCGGGACGCGGCCGGCCGCGCGCCTGCGCTGGCGTCGTCGCTGGCGGCCGCCCTGCGCCGACTGGTGAGCCCGGCGCCGGACATCGAAGAGGTGCTCGCGAGCAGCCCGCTCGGCTTCGCGACCTTCGACCGGGCGCTGCGGTTCCAGCGGATCAACCCGCTGCTCGCGCAGATGAACGGGCTCCCCGTCGAGGCCCACCTCGGGCGTACGCCGATGGAGCTGCTGCCCGCGATCGACCCGCAGCAGTACCTCCCCATGATCGAGGCCGCCTTCCGCGGCGAGGTGTCGCCGCCGATCCGGATCGAGGGCGAGACGCCCGCCGCCCCCGGGCGCCGCTTCTGGGAGGAGCGCTTCTACCCGATCTACGACCGCCGCCGCCGCCGGGTCGTCGGAGTGGGAGCGATCGTCGCGGACGTCACCGAGCGGGTGCAGGCCGAGCAGGCCCTGCGCCGCCAGGAGGCCACCGCCCAGCTCATCCTGGAGTCGGCGCCCAACGGGATGCTGCTCGTCGACTCCGACGGGCGCATCGTCGCCATCAACCCGGCCGCCGAGCGGGTCTTCGGGTACGCCCACGGCGAGCTCGTCGGCGAGCTGGTCGACGTCCTGCTGCCGCACCCGGACGCGATCGACCACCCGGGGCTGCGCCGCCGCTTCCTCCTCGACCCGGAGACCCGGCTCATGGGGCACGGGCGCGACCTCGCGGCCCGCCGCAAGGACGGCTCCCAGTTCCCCGTCGAGGTCGGGCTCGCGGTCGCCGCCGGCGCCCCCGGCCTGGTCATCTGCGTCGTCACGGACATCTCCGAGCGCAAGCGGGCCGAGGCCGCGACCGACGCGCTGCTGGCGTCGGAGCGGGCGTCCCGGGAGCGGCTCGCCCAGCTGCAGAGCATCACCGAGGCGAGCCTGGCGCAGCTGCCCTTCGACGACCTGCTGCACGAGATGCTCGACCGGGTCGTGCACGTCCTCGGGGCCACCAGCGGCTCGGTCCTGCTGGTCGACGACACCGGCACCCGGCTCGTGGTGCGCGCGACCCACGGGATGCCCGAGCCGGAGGGGGAGGACCGGTCGATGCCGGTCGGCGTCGGGGTCGGCGGCCGCGTCGCCCGCGACGCCCAGCCGGTGATCGTGCCCGACCTCGGCTCGCCCGGTGCGACGGGGGCGCCGACGTACCGCCCGACGATGCAGCTGGCCGGGCTGCGCAGCCTCATCGCCGTGCCCCTGATCGTCGAGGGCAACGTCGTCGGTGTCCTCACCGTCGCCTCCCCGGAGCTGGCGAAGTTCGGCTCCGACGACCTGCAGCTGCTCCAGCCGGCCGCGGACCGGGTCGCGCTCGCGGTGGACCGCGCCGCGGCCTTCGAGCGGGAGCGGGGGATCGCGGAGGCGCTGCAGCGCAGCCTCCTGCCCGAGCGGCTGCCGTCGGTCGTCGGTGGCGCAGTGGCCGCCCGCTACTTCCCGGGCACGAGCGGCATGCAGGTCGGCGGCGACTGGTACGACGTGCTCGAGCTGCCCGCGGGCGAGGTGCTGCTCGTCATCGGCGACGTCATGGGACGCGGCGTGCGCGCCGCCTCGGTCATGGGCAACCTGCGCAACGCCGTGCGCATCTACGTGCAGATGGGGCTCGCGCTCGCCGAGGTCGCCGAGCGGCTCAACGAGGCCGTGCTCGCCATGGGCGAGGACGAGATGGCCACGCTGGCGCTCGCGGCCGTGGACCCGGCGACCGGCCGCGTCCGCGCGGTCAGCGCCGGTCACCTGCCGCCGGTCGTCCGCCGCGCCGACGGCAGCGCCGAGCTGCTGGCCGTCGACCCGGGCGTGGTGCTCGGGGCGTACCCCGACGCGACGTACGAGGAGACCAGCGCGTTCCTGGAGCCCGGCGGGAGCCTGCTCGTCTACACCGACGGCCTCATCGAGCGGCCCGGGTCGGCGATCACCAGCGGGCTGGACGACCTCGTGCACGCGATGGCGACCGCGCCGGTCGAGCCGGGGGCCGGCTGCGACGCGCTCGTCGCGCGGTTCCTGCCGCCGGGCAGCTCGACCGACGACGTGGCCATGCTCTGGCTGCAGCTCTACCCGGCCGCGCTGCGGGCCGCCGTGCAGATGCCGCTGCCCAACGACGCCGAGGGCGTGGCCCGGGTGCGCTCGCAGGTGCGCGGCTGGATGCAGCACTGGGGGGCCGACGAGGACGAGACGAGCGACCTGCTCGTCGCCGTCAACGAGGCCTGCGCCGTGACGTCGCCGCCGGACGAGCCCGCCATCGGCGAGCTGCGGCTGTCGTTGTTCGAGGACCGGGTCGAGGCGATCGTGCGGACCCCCGGGCACATCGGGCTGCCCCCGGGGAGCACGGACCTCGGGCGCGGGCTGGTGCTCCTCGCGGCGACCAGCGACTCGTTCACGGTCGACCGGTCCTCCACCGGGGAGGAGGTGCGCATCGTCCGGCGGCTCGCCGCGCCGTTGCTGCCGCAGGGCAGGGCAGGCACCGAGCGCGAGCGCGGGCTGCTCGTCGAGCCGATGGCCGCGTCGGTGCCGCTCTGCCGGCACTACGTCCGGGAGCGGCTGCGGCACGGCTCGGCCGACCTGGCCAACCGGGCCGAGCTCTGCGTGTCCGAGCTGGTGACGAACGCCGTCGTGCACGCCGCGACCCCGGTCGAGGTCCTCGTCGAGCCGGACCGGGACGGGGTGCTGCTGGAGGTGCGCGACCTCAGCCCCGCGCTGCCCCGGCGGCTCGTGCACAGCGAGCGGGCGGCCACCGGCCGCGGGCTCGACCTGGTGGCGAGCCTGTCCGAGCGGTGGGGCGTGCACCGGGTGGACGCGCGGACCAAGGCGGTGTGGTGCCGGCTGGGCCCGGAGGCGAAGGTGGCCGAGCCCGACCCGGACGCGCTCCTCGCGGCCTGGGGCGACGACGAGTGGCCGGACGAGCCGGCGCCGCCCGGCCCCGAGGGCGAGCTCGTGCTCCGCGGCTACCCCGTCGGGCTCGGGGGGCGTCTCCGCGAGCACGTCGAGGCGTTGCTGCGCGAATGCCTGCTGCTCGTCGGCCCCGACGACGCCGAGGCGGGCCCCGGCACGGACCCGGCCCTCCGGCGGCTCGTGGCCACCCTGCGCACCTCCCACGAGGAGGTGCTGCTCGCGGTCGAGGGCCAGCGCCTGGCCGCCGCGCAGGAGGGGGAGGCAGTCGTGGACGTCCGGCTCCCGGACGCCCTGCGCAGCACGCCCTTCCGCACCTGGGCCGAGCAACTGGGCGAGCTGGACAGACGGGCCGCGGGCGGCGAGCTGCTCACCCCGGTGGCGGCCCCGGACGTTGCCGCGCTGTTCGGCTGGGTCGGCGCGGATCTGGCCCGCCAGGTGGCCGGCGGGCCCGCTCAGCCGTGGCCCGGAGCCGCCGGGTGAGCGGGCTCGCGGCGCCCCGCTCCGCCGGATGTGACGTCCCGAACGCGGAAGAACGGAGGGGATGCGTGTGCCCGCGCGGCGTTGACGGGATACTGGTGCGGCCGGCGCGGGCATCCCGCCGCCCGCCGGGCTCGGAGGAGGAGAGCACCCCGTGACGTACGTCATCGCCCAGCCGTGTGTGGACGTGAAGGACAAGGCCTGCATCGAGGAGTGCCCTGTCGACTGCATCTACGAGGGCGAGCGGATGCTCTACATCCACCCCGACGAGTGCGTCGACTGCGGTGCGTGCGAGCCGGTCTGCCCCGTGGAGGCGATCTTCTACGAGGACGACGTGCCGGACCAGTGGAAGGACTTCTACAAGGCGAACGTGGAGTTCTTCTCCGACCTGGGCTCCCCCGGCGGCGCCTCGAAGATGGGCCTGATCGAGAAGGACCACCCGCTGATCGTCGCCCTGCCCCCGCAGGCCGAGTAGTTGAGCGGCGCTTCCCTCGTGGCCGGCTCCACCGTGGGCCGTCCCGCCCTGCCGGACTTCCCCTGGGACCGGCTCGTGCCGTTCCGGCGCACGGCGGAGCAGGCCGCGGGGGACGCCGGCATCGTCGACCTCTCGGTCGGCACCCCCGTGGACCCGGTCCCCGCGGTGATCCGCGAGGCGTTGGCCGCCGCCGCCGACTCACCCGGCTACCCGACGACGCACGGCACGTCCGCGCTGCGCTCGGCCGCCGTCGGCTGGATGTCGCGCTGCCTCGGCGTGCCGGGGGTCGACCCGGCGGCCGTGCTGCCGACGATCGGCTCCAAGGAGCTCGTCGCCTGGCTGCCCACGCTGCTCGGGCTGGGCGCCGGCGACACCGTCGTGCTCCCCGCGGCGGCGTACCCGACCTATGCCGTGGGCGCGCTGCTCGCGGGCGCCACGCCGTTCGCGACCGACTCGCTGACCGCGGCCGGCCCCGGGCGGGTGTCCCTCCTGTGGGTCAACTCGCCGGCCAACCCGACGGGCCGAGTGCTGCCCGTCGAGCACCTGCGCAAGATCGTCTCCTGGGCGCGTGAGCGCGGCGTGGTCGTGGCGTCCGACGAGTGCTACATCGAGCTCGGCTGGGAGGGCACCGCGCCGGTCTCCATCCTGCACCCGGACGTGTGCGGGGGGTCGCACGACGGGCTGCTCGCCGTCCACTCGCTGAGCAAGCGGAGCAACTTCGCCGGCTATCGCGCGGGGTTCGTCGTTGGCGACCCGTCGCTGGTGGCCCGGCTGCTGGATACCCGCAAGCACGCCGGGATGATGCTGCCGGCGCCCGTGCAGGCGGCCGCCGCTGCAGCGCTCGCCGACGACGCGCACGTCGCCGAGCAGAAGGAGCGCTACCGGGCCCGCCGCGCGCTGCTGCTGGCCGCGCTCAACGCCGCTGGCTTCCGGGTCGACGCCTCCGAGGCCGGGCTCTACCTCTGGGCCACCCGGGGCGAGGACTGCTGGGAGACCGTGCGGGCCTGCGCCGAGCGCGGCGTGCTCGTGACGCCGGGGGAGTTCTACGGGGCAGCGGGCGCCCAGCACGTGCGGGTGGCCCTGACGGCGTCCGACGACGCCGTGCGCCGCGGCGTGGAGGCGCTGGCGGTCTGACGTTCGGCCCCGTGCCCAGCGGGCACCGCGCCCAGATGGCCGACGAGACGCTCGCTCCCGCATCGCCCTCGAGGGCGAGAAGATCGCGGTGCGCCGCGACGTCGTACGCATGGGGCAGACAGGCGCGACGTACGACGTCGTCGAGCAGCCGGGCGGGGTCGCCGTCGTCCCCCTCGGCGCGACCGGCTCCGTGTGCGGGATCACGATCGCCGGCCTCCTGACGCCCACGTCGCGATTGCCCGGGGTCATCCCGGTGTGGATGGGTAGGCAGGGCTGCGCCTGAGGGATGCAGACGACGAGGAGAGCCTTCCGTGAGCCAGCAGGACCAGCACGCACCGCAGGACCCCACCCAGCAGTACCAGCAGCCGCAATCGGGGGGCGAGCAGATCGAGTCGCCCGGCGGCAGCGGCTCGACGACCGGGGCCATGGAGGAGAAGCCGGACCACGGCGAGGAGACCTACCGCGGCACCGGCAAGCTCGAGGGCAAGAAGGCGATCATCACCGGCGGTGACTCCGGCATCGGTCGTGCCGTCGCGCTCGCGTTCGCCCGCGAGGGCGCCGACGTGCTGATCGCGTACCTGGAGACCGAGGAGGACGACGCCCGGGAGACCGTGCGCCTGATCGAGAGCGCCGGCCGAAAGGCCGTCACCTGCCCCGGGGACCTGCGCGAGGAGGCGCAGTGCCGGACGGTGATCGACACCGCCGTCGAGCAGCTCGGCGGGATCGACGTCCTGGTGAACAACGCGGCGTACCAGATGGCGCAGCCCGGTGGCATCGAGGACATCACCACCGAGCAGTTCGACCGGGTGATGAAGACGAACCTCTACGCGATGTTCTGGCTGTCGAAGATGGCCATCCCGCACCTGAAGCCAGGTTCAGCCATCATCAACACCGCGTCGATCCAGGCGTCCCAGCCCTCGCCCCCGCTGCTCGACTACGCGACGACGAAGGCCGGGATCGTCAACTTCACCAAGGGCCTGGGCCAGATGCTCGCGGAGAAGGGGATCCGGGTGAACGCGGTCGCCCCCGGCCCCATCTGGACGCCGCTCATCCCGGCCACCATGCCGGAGGAGAAGGTGGAGTCGTTCGGTGAGCAGACGCCCATGGGCCGCGCCGGCCAGCCCGCCGAGCTCGCGCCCGCGTACGTGTTCTTCGCCTCGCAGGAGTCGAGCTACGTCACCGCCGAGGTGCTCGGCGTGACCGGGGGGCAGCCGCTGACGTAGGAGCCGGTCGGCAGGACGCCGCTGTCATCCTGCATCCGGGGTCGGGAGGACGGCACCGGATGCAGGGTGTCGGGCCGGCGGCATCCGGGCCCGCGAGGCCGGTGCCTGACCGGTCGAGCCGAGCGGCGCGACTCGAGCCCGGGTGCCGGCACGACGGCCCTCGATCAACGGGTCGAGGCGCGGAGCTGACGTCGCCACGTAGCGACATGACCGGACCGTGCACGAGGACAAGTGGCTGGTCGAGCACGCCCGCGGCGCCCCGGCCTGTTCCGGTCCCGTCCCCGGCAGGCCTGGCCGCGTGCCCGGCACTCGGTGGACCGCAGCCGCGGTGGCACGCCGCCGCTGACCCGGCCACCGGAGAAGGACCCGCACGCCGATGAGAAGCTCGCCCGGTGCCCCGTCTGGCGTTCCTGGTCTCCGCCCTCGCGCATGCCGCGGCGGTGGCCTGGAGCGCCGCCGTGCTGCCGGACCGGGTGCCGACCCACTGGGGTGCGGACCTGAGGCCGGACGCCTGGGGGTCGCGTGCCGGTCTCGTGACCGCTGCGGCGCTGGGTGGCGCGGCTCTGGCGGCGCTGTTCACCGGCCTCGCGGCGCTGGTGCGCCGGATCCCGCTGACGTACGTCAACGTCCCGCACACCGACCACTGGACATCCGCCGCCAACGTGCCGGCCCTGCGCACACGGCTCCGGTCGGACGTGCTCTGGATCGGGGCGGCGACACTCCTTCTCCTCGCGGGCCTCACGGTGCTGAGCACCCAGGCCGCGCGATCGGACGGGCAGCGGCTCCCGTGGACGTTCGTGGTGCTGCTGCTGGGCTACCTCGTGGCCCTCGCCGGCCGCTGCGGGTGGATGTACCGCGTCCGCTACCGACCGGACTGACCGCCGGCGGCCGCGCTCAGCCCGTCGGGGCCGGCGACGGCCCGCGCCGACGCGGCGCCCCGACGACGGCCGTGTGGACGTGGTCGAGGTGCCGCAGCGTGGGGTTGGTCGTGTTGCCGCTCGGGTGGACGTACTCCCGCCAGCCCGCCGACCCGGCCCACACCGTCCAGATCCGGTCGGACCAGATCACCGACAGCAGGTCCAGCGGCTCGGCGTGCGCGACCAGCCAGTGCGCGAGCACCCAGCCGCGCCGCGTCTGCTCGGCGCTGCGCGGGGTGAGGAAGACGTCGATGGCCCGGCCCTCGTAGTGCGCGCTGTTGTCCACGTGCCCGCTGGAGACGCCGCCGGCCGCGAACCCGCCCATCGGCAATGGGCCGAACGCGGCGCGGACGGCGCGCTGCAGCCGTGCCCCACGCGGGGTCAGCCCGTTGGCGGTCAGCTTCTCGTCACGCAGGCTGTAGTCGCGCTCGGCGGTGCAGGCCAGCCCCGCAGGGCGCTGCAGCGCGCGCACGGCCGCCGCGCTGTCGGCCCCGAGCACGGGGACCGCGGTGGCGACCGCCCGCCGGGCGGCCAGGCCACCCGAGCCGTCGCGTAGCGAGCGGGCGACCGCGTCGGTGAGCCGCTGCGCCTGCGCCGCCTCCAGGGGGACGGTGCGCCCCGCCGGGAGCGCGAGCGTGCACGGCGGTGGTGGTGCGTAGGGCTCGACCGCCGGCTCGGGAGCAGCCGAGGGCGGGGCGGCCGCCGAGGGCGTGCTCGACCCGTCGGTGCACGCGGAGACGAGGGCCGCGGCCGCCAGGGCGAGTGCGCAGAATCGGGCGGTTCCGGTCATCGCCTGCTCAACTACCCGCGCGGGCGCGACGTTCCTCCCGCTCGCGCCGGGCAGGCCGTCACGTCCCGCGGGAGACGTCGACGTGGACGTGGTCGCGGTGCTGGAGGATGTCGTTCGACGGGTCCGACGTGCGGTACGGCCGCCAGCCCTCGTCCGAGCGGCGCGCGGTCCAGATCTGGTCGTCGTAGATCACGGTCGCGACGTGCAGCTGCCGGGCGTGCGTCACCAGCCAGTGCGCCACCGCCCATCCGCTGCGCTGGTTCGCCCGGGACGCGGGGCGGAAGAACACGTCGAGCGCCCGCCCCTCGTAGTGGGCGGACCCCTCCATGTGGCCGGTGGAGACGCCGCCCGGGGCGAAGCCGCCGAGCGACTGGCGCCCGAACACGCGCTCGACCTGCGTACGGACCGCGGCGGCGCGCGGCGTGAGGCCGGAGCGGCCCAGCCCCTCGCGGCGTACGTCGCGCAGCGCGACCTCGCAGGTGAGCGCTCCCTCCGCCGAGCCGGTGAGGGCCAGCGAGAGCGCGGCGGCGTCGTCCTCGTGCTTCGCGTACGCGTCGGGGAAGCCGCTGCGCTGGACGGCCTGCGCCGCCCGGGTCAGCGGCATCCGCTGCCAGCCGACCACGTCGCGCAGCCCGGCGTAGAACTTGCCGGCGGCGTACACCGGGTCGCGCACCTGCTTGGCGCTGCCCCAGCCCTGCGACGGCCGCTGCTGGAAGAGCCCGAGCGAGTCCCGGTCGCCGTGGTCGAGGTTGCGCAGCCCGGACTCCTGCATCGCCGTCGCGAGCGCCACCGTGACGGCCCGCCGGCTCATCCCCTCGCGCAGGCCGACGCCGGCGATCGTGGAGGCGTTGGCGGCCTGGTCCAGCTCCAGGCTGAGCACGGTCTCCCCGTCCCGGACGACCTGGCACGGCTTGTCGCCGGGGATCAGCGGGAGATCGTCGGGCAGCCAGTCCAGCAGGTTGCGGGCGAGCAGCGTCACGGCGACGCCCAGGCCGAGCAGCACGGCCGCCCAGCCCCAACGGGTGTCCCTGTGCGCGGCCGGGCGGCGCGCCGGCGGCTTGCGGGGGCGCGACTCCCCGGTCGCAGGCCGTCCGGGCCGGGCCGCGGGCGTACGCGGGCCGGCTCCGCCGCGCGTCGAGGACGCGGGTCGGGGCGGTCGGCGGGTGGGAGGCGGCACGTCGTTCGCAACTGTGCCCGACCGCGGGCGCGTTCCCGCGCCGCCACGCGGACGGCGTAATCTGCCCCGGGAATGGTTGAAAGCTCAACCTCGTTCGGTGTACCGTCAGCGTAGTTGCCGGAGCAACGAAGTGCGGACATCGTCCGCATCGGCGCCGGCCGAGACAGCTTCCTCAGGAGGAGCAGACATGACCGCCACCGAGTTCGACGCCCCCACCTCGGCCATCGAGGACCTGACCGGCGACTACACGATCGACGCCGCCCACAGCCGCGTCGGCTTCGTCGCCCGCCACGCGATGGTCACGAAGGTCCGCGGCCACTTCGGCGAGTTCGAGGGCAGCGCGCACCTCGACGCCGCCAACCCGGCCGCGTCGACCGCGCAGATCACCATCCAGGTCGCGAGCGTCGACACGAACCAGGCGCAGCGCGACGAGCACCTGCGGACCGGCGACTTCTTCGAGGCCGACGCCTACCCGACCATCACCTTCACCAGCACCTCCGCCGAGGCGCTCGGCGACGAGAGCTACCGCCTGCACGGCGACCTGACCATCAAGGGCGTCACCCGCCCCGTCGCCGTCGACTTCGAGTTCACCGGCTCGGCGAAGGACCCGTTCGGCAACCTGCGCGCCGGCTTCGAGGGCAAGACCACGATCAAGCGCTCGGACTGGGGCCTGACCTACAACGCCGCGCTCGAGACCGGCGGCGTGCTCGTCAGCGACAAGATCGTCCTCGAGTTCGACATCTCGGCCGTCAAGAACGCGCCGGCCGCCTGACGCTTCCGCGCCGCACGGAAGCAGCGCCCCTGTCGTGCCACCGAGGTGGCGGGACAGGGGCGCTGTCGTGCGTGCGCCCAGGCGGCGTCAGTCGTTGGCGTGCAGCGCCTCGTTGAGCCCGCCCCAGCTGCCGGTGCGGGCGACGGCCTCGACGGCGCCGCTGACGCTGTTGCGGCGCAGGAGGATGCCCTTGCGGGACGAGAGCTCGCGCGCCTTGACGACCGAGCTGTCCGGCAGCGTGACCTTCGTGCCTGCCGTGACGTAGAGGCCGGCCTCGACGACCGACTCGTCGCCGAGCGAGATGCCCAGCCCGGAGTTGGCCCCGAGCAGGCAGCGCTCGCCGATCGTGATCTTCTCGGTGCCGCCGCCGGACAGCGTGCCCATGATCGAGGCCCCGCCGCCCACGTCCGACCCGTCGCCGACGACCACGCCCTGGCTGACCCGGCCCTCGACCATCGAGGCGCCCAGGGTCCCGGCGTTGAAGTTCACGAAACCCTCGTGCATGACCGTGGTGCCGGCCGCGAGGTGCGCGCCGAGGCGTACCCGCGAGGCGTCCGCGATCCGCACGCCCGCCGGCACGACGTAGTCGGTCATCTGCGGGAACTTGTCGACGCCGCGCACGTGCGCCTTGCGGCCCGCGGCCAGCAGCCGGAGCCGCGTCTCCTCGAAGCCGTCGGGCGAGCAGGGGCCGGACTCGGTCCACACGACGTTGGCGAGGATGCCGAACAGCCCGTCGAGGTTGACGTCGTTGGGCCGCACGAGCCGGTGCGAGAGCAGGTGGAGCCGGAGGTACGCGTCTGACGCGTCCACGGGCGGGGCGTCTAGGTCGATCACCCGGCGCACGGTGTCGAGGCGTACGCCGCGGTCCGCGTCGTCGCCCACCAGCCGGCGCAGCTGGTCGGCGGTGTGACCGCCGTCGTGCTCGTCGGTCGGCTCGCCCAGCGCGGGCGCCGGGAACCACGTGTCGAGCGTGACCCCCTCGTACGTCGACGTCGCGAGGCCCCAGCCCCACGCCTTGCGTGTCGTCTCGTCCGCAGCGATGGCCACGGGCCCAGGTGCCTCGGTCACGCGGTTACGGTATCGCCGTGCCGTCGCTCGATCTGTCGCAGGACGTCGTCTCGCTCACCGCCGCGGTCTGCGACATCCCCTCGGTGAGCGGGGCGGAGACCGTGCTGGCCGACGCCGTCGAGGCCGCGCTGCGGCAGGTGCCATGGCTGCGGGTCGACCGTGACGGCGACGCCGTCGTGGCACGCACCTCGCTCGGGCTGCCGGAGCGGGCGGTGGTCGCCGGCCATCTGGACACCGTGCCGCTGGCCTCGGGGAGCCTGCCGACCCGGCTCGCCGACGGCGTCCTGCACGGCCGCGGCACGGTCGACATGAAGGGCGGGGTCGCGGTGGCGCTACGGCTCGCCGCCACCGTGCCGGCGCCCACCCGCGACGTGACGTACGTGTTCTACGACCACGAGGAGGTCGAGGCCGCCCGCAACGGGCTGGGCCGCATCGCGCGCACGCACCCCGACTGGCTCGTCGGGTCCTTCGCGATCCTCATGGAGCCGAGCAACGCCCAGGTCGAGGGTGGCTGCAACGGCACGCTGCGCGCCGAGGTGACGACCCGCGGCGTGGCCGCGCACAGCGCGCGCGCCTGGATGGGCCGCAACGCCATCCACGAGGCCGGGGTCCTGCTCGACCGGTTGCGCGCCTACGAGCCGCGCTCGGTCGAGGTCGACGGGCTGGTCTACAAGGAGGGGCTCAACGCGGTCCTCGTACGCGGAGGCGTCGCCGGCAACGTCATCCCCGACGAGTGCGTGGTGACGGTGAACTACCGCTTCGCGCCGAGCCTGTCGGTGGACGAGGCGGCCGACCACGTCCGGCACCTGTTCGAGGGCTACGAGGTGCGCGTCGTGGACGCCGCCGCCGGCGCGCGCCCCGGGCTCGACGTCCCCGCCGCGGCGGCCTTCGTGCGGGCGGTCGGCGCGCAGCCGCTGCCGAAGTACGGCTGGACGGACGTCGCGCGCTTCTCAGCGCTCGGCGTACCGGCCGTCAACTACGGGCCGGGGGACCCGTCGCTGGCCCACCGGGACGACGAGCGGGTGCCGGTCGAGCAGCTCGTCGCGTGCGAGGAGCGGCTGCGGGCCTGGCTGGCCGGCTGACCGCTCAGAGGCCGGCCGGTCGCGGCCGGTCCTCCGGGTGCGCGCGCAGGGCGACCAGGGCGATGTCGTCGTCGGCGCCGCCCGCGAGCTCGGCCAGCAGCCGGTCGCAGAGCTGCTCCAGCGGCAGCGCGTGCAGCCGCGCGGCGGTCATGGCGAGCCGGGCCAGCCCCTCGTCGAGCTCCTCGCCACGCCGCTCGACCAGCCCGTCGGTGTAGAGGACCACGGTGCTGCCGGGGGTGAGCACCGCCGAGTGGTCGGCCCGCGGGATGTCCGGTGCCAGCCCGAGCAGCAGGTCTGCCGGCCGCTCGAGCAGCTGCGCAGTGCCGTCCGGCGCGACCAGCAGCGGCGGCGGGTGGCCGGCGTTGGACCAGCGCAGCGTGCGCAGCCCGGCCGCGCGCTCCTCGAACGTCTGCTCGACACGGGCCAGGACGGCGGTGGCCAGCGTCCCGATGCGCAGCTGGCGGAGCGCGGCGTCGAGCGTGGCGAGCAGCTCGGCCGGCCCGCGGTCGAGGGCGAAGGCAACCCCGCGCAGGAGGTTGCGCAGCTGGCCCATGGCGGCCGCGGCCGTGCGGTCGTGGCCCGTGACGTCGCCGATGGCCAGCGTCGTGGCGCCGTCGGGAGAGAGGAAGGCGTCGTACCAGTCCCCGCCGACCTGGGCCTGCTCGGAGGCGGGCAGGTAGCGCACCGCGATCTCCAGGTGGTCCGGCTGCGGCGGCTCGGTCAGCAGCGAGCGCTGCAGCGCCTCGGCCAGCGTCCGCGTCGCCGACGCCCGGTCGCGCTCCGCCTCCAGGCGCATCACCCGGTCGACCGCCTGCGCGCACTGGGCCGTGAAGGCGTACAGCAGGCGGACGTCGTCCTCGTCGAAGGCCTGCGGCTCCTTCCAGCCGAGCGCGAGCGACCCGAGCAGCTCGTCGCCCACGCGCAGCGGCAGGACCGCCCACGCCTCGAGCTCGGGTGCGGGGGAGAGCCGCTCCGCCTCGGCGCCGTACCGCTCGAGCATCTCGGCGCGCTCGTGCACGAGCACGGGCACGCCCCGGGCGGCGACGCCCACCGGCATCGTGCTGTCCAGCGGCACCGCCTCCCCGTCCCGGTACGGCCGCTCGCCGGAGCTGTCGGTCATGGCCAGCCGGAGGCAGTCGTGCTGGCGCAGCGCCACGACGACGGCCTCGACGTCCAGCGCAGGCGCGCAGTGCTCGAAGAGCCGTGCCAGCAGGTCGCCGAGCGTCTCGGCCCCGGCCAGCGCCGACGCCGTCAGCGCGAGCCCCGCCAGGCGCAGCGCGCTACGGCGCTCCCGCTCGTTCGCCGCCCGCAGCTGCGCGTTCAGCGCCTCCAGCTCGCGGGTGCGCGCGAAGAGGTCCGTCTCGGCCTGCTCCACCCTCTCGCGCCACTGCTGGCTGCGGGCGGCCTCACGGCGCGCGTCGTCCCGGTCGCGGAGGTAGTCGGTGATGTCGTCCGACCGGTGCAGCAGGAGGACGACATCACCCTTCTCGTCCAGGATCGGCACGTTGCGCGGGCTCCAGAACCGCTCCTCGTAGGTCCCGTCCGGCATCGGGATGTCGTACCTCTGGATCGGCATCGTCACCGGCTGCTTGGTGTCGCGTGCCTGGGCCAGCGACTGGCTGAGGTTGCGCAGCCCGTCGGCCGCCGGGTCGTCCGGGTTCATCGGGAAGACGTCGAACAGGTGGCGTCCGACCGTCGCCTCGAGCGTCGTGGCGGTGGCCTGCAGCCGGGCGCGGTTGGCGTGCACGATGGTGAAGTCGGGGGTCAGCAGCAGGAAGGGCGCGGGCGCCTCGTCGAACACCCGCGCGAAGTCAGGGCTGGGCAGCGAGCCACGGTCCTCCTGGCCCACCAGACCCTCCCGCCTCCCGACGACGCCGCGGCCCCTGCCTACCCGCGCTCCGGCGGGCTCAACAGTCCTCGTGGGACGGCCGGGGTTCCCTTTCGACCATGAACGCGCAAGTATGCCGGTCAGGCATCACACCGTCGTGACGTCCCAGGGAGGACCGTCCATGCGTCTCACGCACGCCCCCGCCGTCGCCGGCCGGCGAGCCCTCGTCCCGGCCGCAGCCCTCGCGCTCGCGGCCGCCACGCTCACCGGCGGGGGCCCCGCCGCCGCGGCGGACCGCACCTGCGCGGTGGCCGACAGCCGGCCCACCGTCTGGCTGCTCGACACCGACAGCGGGGTGCCGAGCCGCGCCGCGGGTGGCGGCTGCTCGGTCAACGACCTCATCGATGACGAGCAGGAGTGGGCGGACCACGGGTCCTTCGTCCACCACGTGCAGACCGTGGCCAACGACCTGCTGCGCGCGGACGTCCTCGACCGCGACGAGCGCGACGAGCTGGTCGAGGCAGCGGCGCACTCCGCGGTCGGCACGGCCGCGGCGTACGAGACGATCTACGACGGGACTCCGGAGTCGCTGGCCAGGTGGGCGTACGCGGGCCGTGGCGGCTTCACCCGCAACGCCGACGGCACGGTCACCAGCCGGGTCGGCGCGACCGGGGGCTTCGGGACGCTCTGGTACACCCCGAAGCAGTTCGCGGACTTCTCGCTCCGGCTGCAGTTCCGCGACGACGCCCCCGGCACGACCCGCGGCAACAGCGGCGTGCAGGTGCGCTTCCCG
The DNA here is from genome assembly GCF_011250645.1 of Motilibacter aurantiacus. NCBI lineage: Bacteria > Bacillati > Actinomycetota > Actinomycetes > Motilibacterales > Motilibacteraceae > Motilibacter > Motilibacter aurantiacus. The sequence continues at coordinate 104,977 of NZ_JAANNO010000005.1, read as the reverse complement.
GCGCTCAACGGGCCCGTGGCCGGCTGCCCCACGACGTTCAACGGCAGCGAGCAGAACAACCTCTCCTGGATCGCCGTCAACTGCGGCCACGAGATCCAGATCAACGACTCGCCCGAGGGGGGCAGCAACGACCCGCGCAAGACCGGGTCGGTCTACGGCTTCAAGGACATCGGCCTCGCCGCGGCCCGCCCGACCGGCAAGGGCGTGTGGAACGACTTCGAGATCCGCGTCGTCGGCCAGCACTACACCGTCATCCGCAACGGCGTGGTGATCAACGAGTACGAGAACGTCCCCGGCGTGCCGCTGCAGGGCCGCCCGCTGGACCCGCTGTCCGACGCCCGCGGCCTCGTCGGCCACATCGGGCTGCAGGCCCACGGCTCCGCGCCCGACGTCGTGACCTTCCGCAACGTGCGGGTGCGTGACCTCGGGGTGCCCGCGCAGGAGGGCACCTGGTTCGACGACGCCACCGAGGCCCTCACCGCCGGCGACCTGCCCGCCCACGTGCTCGCCAGCCTGCGCGAGCGGCTCGGGCGCGCCCAGTCGGCGGCGGAGGCCGGCAGCGAGGCGCGGGCCATCGGGTTCCTCGGCCAGTACCTCGCCCGGGCGGAGAACCAGGTCAAGGACGCCGAGGTACGCGCCGCGCTGCTGGCGCAGGGCCGCCAGCTGCTCCAGACCCTGCGCGAGATGGACGCTGCCGAGGGCTTCTAGCCCGCGCGCCGGGGGCCGTTAGGGTCGGGGCCATGGCTTCCGACCGCCGCATCCGCGAGTACCGCAAGGGCCCGGTCACGCTGAAGGGCTCGCAGGTCCCCTCGACCACGAGCGACCAGCGGCTGCTCGACTCCGACGCGGGCGGCTCCTTCACCCACACCGACCCCTGGCGCGTCCTCCGCATCCAGTCCGAGTTCGTCGAGGGCTTCGGCGCCCTCGCCGAGCTCGGGCCGGCGATGGCGGTCTTCGGGTCGGCGCGCACGCCGTCCGACAGCCCGGAGTACGCCCTGGGCGAGGAGCTCGGCCGGCTGCTCGTCGACGCGGGGTACGCCGTCATCACCGGCGGCGGCCCGGGCGCGATGGAGGCGGCGAACAAGGGCGCCTCGGAGGCCGGGGGTGTCAGCGTCGGGCTCGGCATCGAGCTGCCGTTCGAGCAGTCGATGAACGAGTGGGTCGACATGGGGGTGAACTTCCGCTACTTCTTCGCCCGCAAGACGATGTTCGTGAAGTACTCGCGGGGGTTCATCGTGCTGCCCGGCGGGTTCGGCACGCTCGACGAGCTCTTCGAGGCGCTCACCCTGGTCCAGACGCAGAAGGTCACGCAGTTCCCCGTCGTGCTCGTCGGGCGGGCGTACTGGCAGGGCCTGCTGGACTGGCTGCGCGGCCCGGTGCTCGACGGCGGCAAGATCCGCGACGCCGACATGGCGCTCATCGAGATCGTCGACACCGCCGCGGAGGCCGTCGAGCTGGTGGTCAAGGCGGACCGGGACCGCGAGGTCGGCACCGAGCTGCACGAGGACCAGATGGAGTCGGTGCGCGGCACGCGCTACGACGGGGCCTGAGCCGTGGCGGCGATCTGCGTCTACTGCGCCTCCGGCGAGGCGATCGACGACTCGTACAAGAAGCTGGCTTCGGATGTCGGGGCGGAGATCGCCGCCCGCGGCCACTCGCTCGTCAGCGGTGGCGGGCGCGTCTCCATGATGGGCGCCGTCGCGCGCGCGGCCCGGGCCGGCGGCGCGCACACCCTCGGCGTGATCCCGCAGGCGCTGCGCGACCTCGAGGTGGCCGACGTCGAGGCCGACGAGCTGGTCGTCACGCCGGGCATGCGCGAGCGCAAGGCGCTGATGGACGCCCGCGCCGACGCGTTCCTCACCCTTCCCGGCGGGCTCGGCACGCTGGAGGAGCTGCTCGAGATCTGGGTGGCGCGCAGCCTCGGCCTGCACGACAAGCCGGTCGTCGTCCTGGACCCGGACGGCGTCTACGCCCCGCTGCGCGAGCAGGTCGAGAAGCTGGCCGGCCTGCGGTTCGTCCGCCCGGCCGCCGTCGACGCGTGCGTGTGGGCGACGACGGTGGACGAGGCGTTCGACGCCTTCGACCGGGTCTGGGCCGCCGGCCGGGTCGAGCGGCCCGCGCGCGAGGAGGCCGAGGAGCTGCTGGAGTTCGAGCCGTAGGGCAGGGCCGGGGGCCGTCGAAGGGTGTGCCACCACCTCGGGCCCCGCAGCGCCACCTCGGACCGGGCGCAGGGGCCCGCAGGTGCAGCCCAGGGGCCCGAGGCCGGGCAACGGCCTCCGCGCAGCCGGGCCTGCTCGCGGCGCCCAGGCCCGGCGTGGTCGCACTCGGCCGAGCGGCGCCGCTCAGGCCATGCCGCGGCGTACCTCCGCGGGCTGCTGCGTCCCGCGGATGCAGCCGACCATGTCCAGCACCCGCCGGGTGGCGCGCACGTCGTGGGCGCGGAACACCTGCGCCCCGAGCCAGGCCGACACCGCGGTGGCGGCCAGCGTGCCCTCGAGCCGCTCGTCCGTCGGCAGCCCGAGCGACTCGCCCACGAAGTCCTTGCGCGACATGGCCACGAGCACCGGCCAGCCGGTGGCGACCAGCTCGGGCAGCCGGCGCGTCACCTCCAGCGAGTGCCGCGTCGCCTTGCCGAAGTCGTGGGCGGGGTCGATGAGCACGCCGTCCCGGCGCACGCCTGCGGCGACGGCCCGCTCGGCCAGCCCGGTGACGGTGGCCAGCACGTCCGCCACGACGTCGTCGTACGCCGGGCGGTGCGGGTCCGTACGCGGCGGCAGCCCACCGGTGTGGGTGCAGACGTAGCCCGCCCCGAACTGCGCGGCCACGTCCAGCAGGCCGGGGTCGTGCCCTGCCCAGGCGTCGTTGAGCAGGTCCGCGCCGGCCGCGCAGACCGCCCGCCCCACGTCCGCCCGCCACGTGTCGACGCTGATGACGACGTCGGGGTGGGAGGAACGCACGCGCTCGACGAACCCGACGACCCGGCGCGCCTCCTCGGCGGCATCGACCTCCGGCCCGTAGCCGGCCTTCACGCCGCCGATGTCGACGATCTGCGCCCCTTCCGCGACGGCTCGGCCGACGGCGTCGAGGGCCGCGTCCTCCGCGTACGTCGCCCCCCGGTCGAAGAACGAGTCCGGCGTGCGGTTGACCACCGCCATGACGAGCAGGTCGGTGTCCTCGAACGTCCTCGTCCCCAGCCGGAGCGGCACGCGCATCCCTCCCCATCAGCGGCCCGACGGCGCGGCTCTCCAGCGGCGACGCCTGACTCCCGCGGTCGCGGGCGTGGCACGATCCTGCCGTGCCGATCCTCTTCCTGCTCCTCGCGCTCGGCGTGCTCGCCGCCATCGCGCTCGTCGCCGCCGGGCGCGGCGACGGGCTCCAGGAGACCGAGCCGGACGTCGCCCCGGTGTCGCTCCCGCCCGGGCCGCTGACCGCCGCCGACCTCGGTGACCTGCGGTTCCCGACGGCGCTACGCGGATACCGCATGGCCGAGGTGGACGCGGTGCTCGACCGGCTGGCCGCCGAGCTCGCGGCGCGGGAGGCGCGCATCGCGCAGCTGGAGTCGGCGGCCTTTGGGCGGCCCGCCCCGGGCAGCACAGACGGCACAGACGGCACAGACGGCACGGGCGGCACGGGCGGCACGGGCGGCACGGGCAGCACGGGCAGCACGGGCAGCACGGGCAGCACGGCCTCCGTGAACGGCCCCGACAGCCCCCACACGCTGCACGGTCCACGCGGCCAGGGCGGCGCCCCGGCCACCGGGTCGTCGACCCCGCCGGCCGAGGTCTGAGGTGGCGCCCGTCAGCGCCTCGGTCGAGGTCGACGCCCCCGCCGAGCAGGTCTGGGCCGTCCTGACCGACTGGGCCCGGCAGGGGGAGTGGATGCCCCTCACCCGTGTCCGCGGCACGGTCAACGGTGGGCAGGGCGTCGGGGGCGGCGTCGAGGGCTGGACCGGCGTCGGCCCGGTCGGGTTCCTCGACACCATGGTGGTGCGTGGGTGGGAGCCGAACGTGCGGGTGGCCGTCCGGCACACCGGCCGCCTCGTGCGCGGCGGCGGCGCCTTCGAGATCGAGCGGCTCGCCGGCGGCCGCTCCCGGTTCACCTGGTCCGAGTTCCTCGACCTGCCGCTCGGGCCGCTCGGCCGGGCCGGCTGGCCCCTGGCCCGCCCGCTCGTCCGGGCCGCCCTGCGCCTCTCCCTCGCCCGGTTCCGCCGCGTGGTGGAGGCGAGCGCGCGGCCTGGGCGGTGACGGCCGCCGGGCCGGACGGGCGGCCGCGCTGCCCCTGGGCCGTCACCGGCGACGAGGGCTACCTGCGCTACCACGACGAGGAGTGGGGGCGCCCGGTCCACGGGGACCGCGGCCTGCTCGAACGGGTGTGCCTCGAGGCGTTCCAGTCGGGCCTGGCGTGGATCACCATCCTGCGCAAGCGGGAGGCCTTCCGCGCCGCCTTCGCCGGCTTCGAGCCCGAGGCCGTCGCAGGCTTCGGGCCCGACGACGTCGAGCGGCTGCTCGCGGACCCGGGGATCGTGCGCAACCGGGCGAAGATCCTCGCCGCCGTCGCCAACGCCCGTGCCACCGTCGAGCTGGCCCGGTCGTACCCGGGCGGCCTCGACGCCCTTGTCTGGTCCCACGCCCCGCCGCCCCGGCCGCGGCCGCTCACCCCGGACGACGTGCCCGCCCGCACCCCGGAGTCGACCACGCTCGCCCGCGAGCTCAAGGCGCGCGGGATGCGGTTCGTCGGGCCGACCACCGCGTACGCGCTGATGCAGGCGTGCGGCCTGGTGGACGACCATCTGGCGGGGTGCGCCGTGCCTGCCCGGCCCCGCGCGGAGGGGCCCGGCGAGGGAGGAGCGTGACTCCGAGGGGGAAGCCCGACGATAATGAACGAGACCGACGACGCCGGCGGCCCTTCGGGGCCGACCGGCGCCGCCCACGAGGAAGGGGATAAGCATGGCGGCCATGAAGCCGCGAACGGGTGACGGCCCGCTCGAGGTCACCAAGGAGGGTCGCGGGATCGTCATGCGCGTCCCGCTCGAAGGCGGGGGCCGCCTGGTCGTCGAGCTGTCCGCTGACGAGGCGGGCGCCCTCGGCGACGCGCTGAAGAACGTGGTCCCCTGACCGGGCTCCTCGACCCGGCTCGCCGCTGACCCGGCGGGCAACGCTCCCGGCCCCGGTCGTCGGCCCCTGTTCAGGGCCCGTGCGGCCGGGGCCGTAGCGTGCGCAGCACCAAACCCCCGCCGACCGGCAGGCGCTCGACCGTGGCGCCCGCGGGCGGCTGCCCCGTCGGAAGAAGGCGCCCGATGCCCCGCTCCGCCCCCGCCGGCCCCCGTTCGCGCGCCCGGACGGGCGCGCCCGCGGCGCTCCCGCGCGAGCCGCAGCTCCCGCAGGTGACGGTCGCGGGCACGGTGCTCGTCGACGCCGCGGTGCCCGTGCTCGCGATCCCGGTCGTGCCCGGTGCGGACGGCCCCCGGCCCGGGGCGGGCACACGCGAGGTCGAGCAGGCCTTCGGAGTGGTCGTCGCCGACGAGCTCGCGCTGGCGAAGGCCAAGGGGGAGCCCGGCGAGATCGTCGAGGTGCCGGTCGCGGACGAGGGGCGCGCCGCCGAGCAGCTCTACCTCGTCGGCGTCGGCGACGGCTCGGACCTGGCGCTGCGCCGGGCAGGGGCGGCCCTCGCCCGCCGCGCCCGCGCGCGCGGCGCGGTGGCCACCACGGTCGCCGCGGACTCCGGGCCGGCCGGCCTGCGGGCTTTCGCCGAAGGAGTGGTCGGCGGGTCCTACCGCCAGCCACGGGCCGGGCTCGCCCCCGAGGGCGACACGCTGCGCACCGTCGCCGTCGTGGTCCCCGCCTCCCGTCGCGCCCGGGCCGAGGAGGCGCTCGCCCGCGCCCTCGAGACCGGCCGGGCGCTCTGCCGCGCCCGCGACCTCGCCAACACCCCGGCCGACGTCGCGGGGCCGGTCGAGCTCGCCGCCGAGGCGGCCCGGCTCGCCGCCGTGGCGGGGCTGGAGGCACGCGTCTGGGACGAGGCCGAGCTGGCGGCCGGCGGGTTCGGCGGCCTGCTCGCGGTCGGCGGCGGCTCGGCCCGCCCCCCGCGCCTGGTCCAGCTGAGCTACGCCCCCGGCAGCGACGGCGCGCTTACCGGCCGCGGGGGGCGGCGTGCCCCGCACGTCGTGCTCGTCGGCAAGGGCATCGCCTTCGACTCGGGCGGCCTGTCGTTGAAGCCGCGCGAGGCCATGGTCCCCATGAAGACCGACATGTCCGGCGGCGGCGTCGTCCTGGCGGTGATGGCCGCGCTGCAAGGGCTCGGCGTGCGCGCCCGCGTCACCGGGCTCGTGCCCTTCGCCGAGAACTCGATCGGCGGCGCCTCCTACCGCCCCGGCGACGTCATCACCCAGTTCGGCGGCACCACCGTGGAGGTGCTCAACACCGACGCCGAGGGGCGCCTCGTGCTGGCCGACGCGATGGCGTACGCCCACCGCGAGCTGGCGCCGGACGTCATCGTCGACATCGCGACCCTGACCGGCGCGGCCTCCCTCGGCCTGGGCCGCCGGCACGGCGCGCTCTACGCGACGGACGACGCGCTGGCCGACGCCCTCCTCGAGGCCGCGGACGCGAGCGGCGAGCGGCTCTGGCGGATGCCGCTCGAGCAGGACTACCGCGCGGCCCTGGCCTCGCCGGTGGCCGACCTCGCGCACGTCACCCGTGACAAGCACGTCGGCGCCGGGTCGATCACGGCGGCGCTCTTCCTGCAGGAGTTCACCGGCGGGCGGCGCTGGGCCCACCTGGACGTGGCGGGGCCGGCGCGGTCCGACGGCGACGAGCACGAGGTCACCAAGGGCGGCACCGGCTTCGGCACCCGGCTGCTGCTGCGCTGGCTGGAGGGGGTGCGCTGAGGCGCACGCCGCCGGTCAGCGCTTGACGGCCACCAGCAGGCCGTCGCCCACGGGGAGCAGGGCCGCGACGAGCCGCTCGTCCTCGCGCACGGCGGCGGCGAACTGGCGCAGCGCGACGGTCTCGTCGTCGCGCTGCGCGGCGTCCGGCACCTTGTCGTGCCAGAGCGCGTTGTCGAACGCCACCGCGCCTCCCGGGCGCAGCAGCCGCAGCGCCTCGGACAGGTACGCGGCGTACTCGGTCTTGTCCCCGTCGCAGAAGACGAGGTCGTAGCCGCCGTCGGCGAGCCGGGGCAGGACCTCGAGCGCCCGGCCGCTGATGACGCGCGCCCGGTTGGCCGCGAAGCCGGCCGCGGAGAACGCCTCGCGCGCCGCCCGCTGGTGCTCGGGCTCGATGTCGACGGTCGTCAGCACGCCGTCCGCCCGCATCCCGCGCAGCAGGCTGACGCCGGACACCCCCGTGCCCGTCCCGACCTCCACCACCGACCGGGCGTCCAGCAGCGCGGCGAGCAGCCGCAGCGCCGCCGCCCCGCCGCGCCCCACCGGGACGCAGCCGAGCTCGGTGGCGCGCGCACGCGCGTCGGAGAGCACGGCGTCCTCGCCGGCCCAGGACTCGGAGTACTCCCATGTCGCCTCGCGCACGGCGCGAAGCCTAGTTGGCCCGGCCCGGGACGTAGGCTCGACGGGCGGAACGGGGCAGGCCAGGCGGCCATCGCGGGGACCTCGCCGGCTCGGCGCCGGCGGCCGCAGCTCCGCCGGAACGACACACCGTCCCGACACGTTGCCAACGGTGCCCCGGGCGGGTAAGGAAAGCCCGCGGGGACGGCACGGACACCAGGAGGACGCAGGTGCGCGACGGAGCTGCCGGGGTGCAGCCCTTCCCGGGCGGCGCCGCGCCTGCCCGGGCCGCGGCGGGCCCCGCGCAGGGCCCGGACCGCCTTCCTACCGGCAGTGCCGAGGGCCTGGCGGTCACGGACGGGGCCGTCTGGGCGCCGCCGACCTGGGACGAGATCGTCCGCACCCACTCCGCCCGCGTCTTCCGGCTGGCGCTGCGCCTGACCGGCGACCGTCACGACGCCGAGGACCTGACGCAGGAGGTGTTCGTCCGCGTCTTCCGCTCGCTGTCGAGCTACTCGCCGGGCACGTTCGAGGGCTGGCTGCACCGCATCACGACGAACCTCTTCCTCGACCTGGTCCGGCGCAAGCAGCGCATCCGGTTCGACGCCCTGCCCGAGGACGCCGGCGACCGGCTCGCCAGCCGCGAGCCGAGCCCGGAGCACCTGCTGGTCGACTCGGGCCTCGACCCCGACGTCGAGGCCGCCCTGTCGGCGCTGCCGCCGGACTTCCGTGCGGCCGTCGTGCTGTGCGACATCGAAGGCCTGTCCTACGAGGAGATCGCCGCGACGCTCGGGGTGAAGCTCGGCACCGTCCGCAGCCGCATCCACCGCGGGCGCGCGCTGCTGCGCGCCGGGCTGGCCCACCGCGACCCGGCCCGGAGGGCGAGCGACGCGGCGGCCGCCGACGAGGCACCCGGGCGCCCGGCGCCGGAGCTGATCGGGCCCGCCTCCGGCGCGGACGGCGTGCTCGCGCTCGCGGACGTCGCGGCAGGGGAGGCCCGGCCATGACCCCGCTCGGGCAGCGCAGCCACCTCGGGCAGCGGCTCGACGCCCTCGTCGACGGCGAGCTCGGCCACGACGAGCGCGACCGCGCCCTCGCCCACGTGAGCCGCTGCCCCCAGTGCCGGGCCGAGCTGCACGCCGCACGGCAGGTGAAGGCGCGCCTCACCGCCCTGTCCGCGCCCTCCGTGCCGGACTCGCTGACCAGCCGGCTGCTCGCCCTCGCGGCCGCCGACGGTGCCGACGGTGCCGCGGGCAGCGCGCCGGCCGGCCCGCGGCGGGCGCCGCTCCCGCTGGCCCGGCCCCTGCCGGACGGGCCCGGTGCGCTCGTGGCCGGCGCGTTGCCCGCGCCCCGGCCGCTGGCGGGGCCGTCGCGCCGCGTGGTGAGCGTCGCCCGCGGGCTGCGGCCCGTCTCGGCGTCGGCGATGGGGCTGGCCCTCGGCGCGGCGGTGCTCGTCGTCGCCCCGGTCTCGCCGCACACCTCGAACGCCGCCGCGCACCCGCGTCCCTCCTCGGCCGTCGCCCCGCGCCCGGCCGGCCTGCCCGCGGTGCGTGCACTGCGCATGGTCCCGGTCACGATCCCCTCCGCGAGCATCTCCGCCGGTGTGCAGCAGAGCGCACCCACGACGGCCCGCCCGGCGTGGGCCGTCCCCGCCCGCAGCCGGTCGGTGGGCGTCCTGCGCGCCCCCGGGCGGTGGGGGCGCTAGTGCCACGGGCACGTCAGTCCCAGCGCGTGAACGCCGTACGGGCGGCCCAGCCCACGAGAAGGACAGGACCCTCCGCATGACCGATGAGCGCGACCAGCCCGAGGGGGCCTGGTGGGCCCGCGAGCCCGACCCCGACCCCTGGGCGCCGCCCCGGGCGGCCGGCGAGGTCCTGGACAGCGGCCGGCAGCAGGCCACGCCTGCCCCGGCCGAGCCCTGGGGGGCGCAGCCGCCGCCCGCCGGTGACCCGTACGCCGCCCCCGCCGGCGACCCGTACGCAGCGCCGTCCGGTGCCGCGTACGGGACCGACGCGCAGCCCACACAGGCCGACCAGCCCGAGCAGGCCGGGTGGGGCGAGCAGCCCGCGCCGGCCCAGCAGCCAGGGTGGGGCGAGCAGGCCGGATGGGGCGAACAGGCCGGCCAGCCCGAGCAGGTCTGGCCCCGCCCGTACTCCTCCGGCGACCAGCAGCATCCCGAGCCGGCCTGGGCGACGGCCGCCGGCGGGCCGCCCGGGTGGGGCGGCTACGCGGCCGGGCCCGGCCCGTACGGCCCGAGCTACCCCGGCGGCGTGTCCGCCCTGGCCCCGGGCCTCGCCCCCGAGGCGCGCCGGCCGGAGGACGCGCCCTTCAGCACGCCGTTCGCCCCGCCGTACGCCTCCGGCGGGTGGGGCGGCGCCGGGCACCCGGGCTATCCGCAGTCCCCGCAGCTCGACGCGCCGCGGGCGGGGCGGCGTACCGGCCTCGTGGTGACGCTGGCCCTGCTCGGCGCCCTCGTGGCGGGCGCCACCGGCGGGGTCGTCGGCTGGCGGCTGTCCGAATGGCAGGACTCGGCGTCGATCTCCGGCAGCACCAGCCTGCCCTCGACCGCGCGCGGCTCCCAGGAGCGCGACCCCGGCAGCGTGCCGGACATCGCCGCGCAGCTGCTGCAGCGCGTGGTGTCGATCGAGGTGTCCGGCGGCTCCGGGTCGGGCTTCGTGATCCAGCAGGACGGCTTCGTGCTGACCAACAACCACGTCATCGCCAGCGCGGCCGAGAGCGGCGGCGGGGTGCGGGTCGCCTTCGAGGACGGCCGCACCGCGACCGCCCGCATCGTCGGCCGGGACGCCAGCTACGACCTGGCGGTCCTCAAGGTCGACGCCGACGGCCTGCCGGTGGCCCGCTTCGGCGACTCCGACGCGGTGGTGGTCGGTGACCCGGTGATCGCGATCGGCTCCCCGCTCGGGCTGTCGGGCACGGTCACCACCGGCATCGTCAGCGCGCTCAACCGCCCGGTCACCGCCCGCGGGGAGACCGGCGCGAGCTCGGAGGAGTCGTTCTACTCCGCGATCCAGACCGACGCGGCCATCAACCCCGGCAACTCCGGCGGGCCGCTGGTCAACGAGGCGGGCGACGTGATCGGCGTCAACAGCGCGATCTCCAGCCTGTCGCGGGGCAGCGGCGGCCAGACCGGCAGCATCGGGCTCGGCTTCGCGATCCCGAGCAACCAGGCCAAGCGGATCGCCGAGGAGATCATCCGCACCGGCAAGGCGACGCACCCGGTCATACAGGTGACGCTCGACCGGTCCGCCCGGCTGGAGGGTGCCCGCATCGGGATCCCGCCCGGCGAGAGCTCCGGGCAGCCGGCCGTCACCCCCGGCGGCCCGGCCGACCAGGCCGGCCTGCGCGAGGGCGACGTCATCACCGAGGCCGACGGCCGCAAGATCCTCGACGCCGACGAGCTGATCGTCGCGATCCGGGCGAAGGCGCCGGGCGACACGATCGCCCTCACCTACGTCCGGAACGGCCGCAGCCAGGAGGTCACGGTCACGCTCGGGGCGGCCACCTCGGACTGACGCGCCCGGATGGACGATGCCGCGGAGCGCTCCCCGGGGCGGGAACGGGGAGCTACGCTCGGAGTCGTCCCGCGAGGAAGCGCCGGCCGTCCGCGCCGGTGCGCCCGTTTCGAGCTAGGAGCGCGATGTTCGGCATCAATGGCTGGGAGTTCATCATCCTGGCGATCATCGCGCTCGTCGTCATCGGGCCGGACAAGCTGCCCAAGTTCGTGTCCGACGCGAGCAAGATGGCCCGCCAGGTCCGGCGCATGGCGCGCGACGCCCAGAACGAGGTGCGCGACCAGCTCGGCCCGGAGTTCGCCGACATCGACGTGCGTGACCTGAACCCGCGCAAGTTCGTCTCCAAGCACCTGCTCGACGACTCGCTGGACGACATCGACGTCAACGTCCGCCTCGACGACGACGACGACGATGACGACGAGCCGCGCCGCCGCCGGCCGCGTCCCGCGGCGGCCACGGCCCCGTCCGCCCCGGTGAACGGCTCGAGCGCGGCCGGCGGGGTGGACTTCAGCAAGAACGACCGCCCGGCCTACGACGACGACGCCACCTGAGGCGCCGGTCGGCAGCAGTCCTGGGCGCGGGGTCAGCGGCCCGTCAGGAGCGCGAGTGGCCGGCGCGCACGCGTAGCGACGACAGCAGCTCCCGTGTCGCCTCGGTGACGGCCTCGACCGCGGACTCGAACGCCTCGGCGTTGTGCGCCGCCGGGGCGCGGAAGCCGCTGATCTTGCGGACGTACTGCAGGGCGGCGGCGTGCACGTCCTCGTCGGTCACACCCTCGGTGAACGGAGGCCGGAGGGTCTTGATGCTGCGGCACATGGCCGCAGGCTACGCCGGGACGCGTCCCCTCGGGAGGGGTCGGGCGGCCCGACGTGCCCGCTGCGCCGGCCTCAGGCGCTGATCGGCGTGATGCCCAGCTGGCGCCCGAGCAGGCCGCGCCCGCGGCGCGCGAGCCCCCGGGCCACCTCGCGCAGTGCCGCCGCGGCCGGCGCCTCCGGGTCCGAGAGCACGAGCGGCACGCCGGCGTCGCCGCCCTCGCGCAGCCGCGTGTCGAGCGGGACCTGCCCGAGCAGCGGCACCGACGCGCCGAGCTTGAGGGCGAGCGCGTCGGCGACCGCCTGGCCGCCGCCGGAGCCGAAGACGTCGAGCCGGTGGTCGATGCCCTGCTCGGTGCAGTGCGGGCAGGGCAGGTAGGACATGTTCTCCACCACGCCGGCCACCCGCTGGTGCGTCTGCGTTGCGATCGAGCCGGCACGCTCGGCCACCTCGGAGGCCGCGAGCTGCGGGGTCGTGACCACCAGGACCTCGGCGGTCGGCAGCAGCTGCGACAGCGAGATCGCGATGTCGCCGGTGCCCGGGGGCAGGTCGAGCAGCAGGACGTCGAGGTCGCCCCACGCCACGTCGACGAGGAACTGCTGCAGCGCGCGGTGCAGCATCGGCCCGCGCCACACGACCGGCGTGTTGTCCGGGACGAACATCCCGATGGAGATCGTCTTCACGTCGTGCGCGACAGGCGGCAGGATCATCTGGCCGGCCTTGGTCGGCTTGCCCGAGACGCCGAGCATGCGCGGCACGGAGAAGCCGTGGATGTCGGCGTCGACGACGCCGACCGACAGCCCGTCGGCGGCCATGGCCGCCGCGAGGTTGACCGTGACCGAGGACTTGCCGACGCCGCCCTTGCCGCTGGCCACGGCGTACACCCGGGTCAGGGAGCCGGGGGCCGCGAACGGGACCTCCTTCTCCGGCGCGCCGCCACGCAGCGAGCTCTTCAGCGCCGCGAGCTGCTCCTGGGACATCACCCCCATGCGGGTGCCGACGGACGTGACGCCCGGCACGGCGCCGACCTCGCGCGCGATGTCGGCGTTGATCCGGTCGCGCAGCGGGCAGCCGGCCGTCGTCAGCAGGATGCCGACCGTCACCGCCCCGTCCGGGGCGACGTCGACGGACTCGACCATGCCGATCTCGGTGATGGGCCGGCGGATCTCGGGGTCGATCACACGGGCGAGGGCCGCTTCGACGGACGCGACGGTGGGGGCGGGCATGTCGAGAATGCTACGAGCCCCGCGGACGGGATCGAACCGCCGAGAACGCGGGGACGTTCCCACGGGCGCGGGGTAGGGCGAGCGGACTAGCATGGTGACGTTATGACCTCGCTTCCCGCCCCACGCGTCCCGGTCCGCCTCGGCGAGCGTGAGATCGCGGTCTGGAAGCGCTTCCTGCGGGCACACTCGACGATCATCCGCCGGCTCGAGTCCGACCTGCTCGACGCGCACGCGCTGCCGCTGGCCTCGTACGACGTCCTGGTCCAGCTGGTCGAGGCGCCGGAGCGGCGGCTGCGCATGACCGAGCTCGCCGACGCGGTGATGCTGTCGCGCAGCGGGCTGACCCGGCTGGTCGACCGGCTCGAGCGGGAGGGGCTCGTCGCGCGCGAGGCCTGCGAGAGCGACGCCCGCGGGCTGTTCGCCGTGCTGACCGAGGCCGGCTACGAGCGGCTGCGCAGCGCGTCCGGCACCCACCTGCGCGGGGTCAACGACTACGTGATGTCCCGCCTGAGCCCGGAGGACCTCGACGCGCTCGACGGTGTCCTGCGCAAGCTGCTCGACGACTGAGAGCGGCTCGGCCGCTCAGGCGGCCCGTCGTCGCAGCCGGCGCCGCTGGGCGTCGAGGTACGCCCGGGCGCGGCGCTGCCCGCCACGGGCGCGGATCGCGCCCTCCAGCGCGTCGAGCGCCCGTGCCAGCACGGCGGCGTCCGGGGACCAGCCCCGGCGCTCGCACTCCTCGAGCCACTCCACGACCCCGCGGTGCCCGCGCTCCCGGTTGCAGCGCGCGCAGGCCGGCACCTCGTTCTCCAGCCAGGACGGGCCGCCCTTGACCCGCGGCACCAGGTGCTCGGTGGTCGGCCGGACGAGCGGGCCGAAGCCGCGCCCGCACCAGACGCAGCGCGCGCCGTCGCGCTCGAGCGCCAGCCCCAGCCGCTCGCTGCGCCCCGGCGGGCGGCCCCGCGGCTGACGGTCCACCTGTCCGACGCTACGTCCGTCAGTAGCGCGGCACGACCCGGGCGACCTCGTCGTAGGTCGTCTCGCC